>NZ_JBHYJD010000018.1:0-207577 GCF_042740555.1 Nonomuraea sp. NPDC059007
TTCACGGTGCAGATCTCGCAATCCACACCGAACCCGGAAGCCCTTCCTTATGCCAAACCGATCAACCCCTGTACCTAACCTCCGTGGTCAGTACACCTAGTCCTCACCCGGATCGCGGCGAAACCCCAACTAGCCTCATCCGGCAGGCAGGCCATCCACTGGCCAACCGGTCTGCAGAAATAGTGGATCTCCATGCGTTCGGGCTCCGCTACCTCCCGCCCTCGCGCCTTCAGGTCGCGGACGACCCGCTGCTCAAGGATGGTCAGTGCGTCCCTCGCGGACTCTCGCGGGCCACGTTCCGGAACGATCTCGAAGATGAGCCCGATAGACAGTTCGTGCCGCGACACCGGGGCCGCGGATAGATAGTCGGAGAGTTGGGTGGGCTCAGGAAGCATGAACTATCCCTTCATCGGCTCGGCAGTAGCTCTGGGGTCACCGACCACTGCAGCAGCCAGCGTTCGGGCCAACGCCTCCAACAGACCGATGCAGAAGGACAGGACTGGGGCGAGCGGGCACGCCGCTGCAGAAGGACAGGACTGGGGCGAGCGGGCACGCCGCCGCAGTAGTCCTGGTCACACAAACTGACACGGGCATGCGGACCTCCGAGCGGTGGAGCGGCACCCGGACATCACGCGGCCGTGCTTCTAAGGCAGCGCAGACCGCCGACGGCGTGATTCGGAATAGGCAAGCATTTCCCCCATGGAGTTGACCGCCGGATGATCAGGCTTCCATCGGAGGCCCTGGACGCCTCACTAAACCTCACGTGATCGGCTTCCACGACCCCTTCTGGCGGGGGAAGCGGAGATTGGTCTTCACCCCTCCAGAAGGGGTGGGCAGCCGAGCTCGGTGAGCGTTACGGTCGAGTTGGGGTTGTGTGCTCATCCACCCGGAGGTGCGAGGAATGCACGGCGAAAGGCGGCGCCAAGCCAAGGAGCTGTCGGCGCGCCTGCGCCAACGCGGAGCCACCACCGGCCACATCGCCAGCGTGATCATGCACCAATGCGGCCTCAACGCTCACACCAGCTACCGGCACGCGCTTGGCCTTAGCCAAGCCCAAGTCGCCGAAGAGTACAACCGGCGCTGGCCAGGGCCGATCCCCAAGACCGAAAA
The DNA here is from genome assembly GCF_042740555.1 of Nonomuraea sp. NPDC059007. Classification (NCBI taxonomy): domain Bacteria; kingdom Bacillati; phylum Actinomycetota; class Actinomycetes; order Streptosporangiales; family Streptosporangiaceae; genus Nonomuraea; species Nonomuraea sp. NPDC059007. Next base: position 1,111 of record NZ_JBHYJD010000018.1, read on the forward strand.
GCAGATCTCGTACTGGGAACGTTGGGGCGGCCCAGGAGCAGCCACGTCGGCATCAGCGCGAGCCCCGTGTCTTGAAGACCTCGGTCGCCTGGCCATTTTGTATGGCTGCTTGATCGATGACCTGCTGTATGGGCCACGTCATCGCCCCGGACCGCCAGCTGTCACGGTGGCGTATGAGGTGATCGTGGACGTTCTCATGACACTACAGCCATCAGGAATCGCCGACTACTCTGGACAAAGCGAGAACGATGCGGTTGTCGCCCTGCGAACTCCCATCGGTGAAGGGAACATCACCGTGACTATGTCGCGCCGGAGGTTCAGCGCGCTGCTCGCGGCGGGTGGCCTAGCTGCGCTCCTGCCAGATGCTGCCCTCGCGCCCGTGCTCGCCGAAACGAACTCCATCACCGGCGCCTTCCGGCAGACTCTCCTGGCCCATCAAGCTGGACACCACCTTCTCACTCCAGCCGCCCACATCGACGCCCTGACCGAGACGCTGCGGTCCATCGCCGCGAGCCGGGAGCAGGCCCGCTCCGATCTACGGCGCGAACTGCGCGTCCTGCAAGCAGAAATCGCCGAGCATCTCTCGTGGTTGTGCCGAGAGGTCGCTGATACCAATGGATGTCGCAGGTGGTCCGCCAAAGCCACCACCTGGGCGCTGGAGACGGGCGACACCAACATGGCGACATACATGATGCTGCGCACCGCGACTCTCGCTCTCGACCATCATGACTACCCTCACGCCATCGAACTCGCACAAGCCGCGCAGCACACCTCATGGCAGATCCCCTCCACCCTTCTGGCGGTTGCCCACCTGTACGAAGCTCGAGGCCGCGCTGGAACGGGTGTCATTGACTCCGCCTCCCTTGATACCGCCGACCGACTGCTGAGCGCCGCCCCAGTACCAGACGGCCCGCTGTATCTCAGGTTCTACAACGCGAATTTCAGCGAACTGCAGCGCGCCACCTGCTACCTATCCGCTGGGCAACCAAGCCGCGCTATCACCATCCTGCAGGCGCAACTCACCGCATTGCCCGCAACCCACCACCGCGACCGAGCCGTTCACCTCGCCCGCCTTGGCACTGCCCACGCCGCCGACCAAGCTCCCGACGCGGCGGCCATCGCCGGTCTAGCCGGCCTCGCCGAAGCAGCCCAGGCCGGGTCGAAGCATGCCATTGCCGAGCTGAAACCCTTGGACACGCGTCTGCGTAGCCGGTGGCCACAGCAACCGAAAGTGCAAGAATTCACACAGGCTCTGGCCTCAGCGGCTACACCGTGAGTCTCGGACCGTGCGATTTGCGTTAGCCTCATCAACCCGGTTTCCAGCCGGGGAACCGTACGTGGACTGCGACCGCTTCGGCGCGAGCACGGGTGCGCAGTCGGGCATGATCCTAGCCAGCCTCAATGTCCTAGCAGTCGCCGACACCGCCGTGACGGCCAGCCTCGCCGCGCGTCCCAGCCGCCACCACGGCGGGCACCGCCTTCCTTCTCCTGTACGCCCGAAGCCGCCTCCCCTGGATCTCCGGAGACGGTGACCCCACAGCCGGAACCCTGCGGAAGATTGGCTGGCCAGAGATGAGCGCCATGGGCGTCGGCTACCTCAACGAGGCCCTGATCGCCGGATTCGCCGCCCGAATGGGCAATCCCGAACTGGCCGCCTACCGCATCGTCGACAACCTGCTCCTCACCGTCTGCACGGTCCTGCCTCCGTCGCCATCCTGGCCGAACACGAAGCAGGCGCCAGCGACCGCGATCAGGCCGACCACTGGCGCCGCACTGGCACGCGCCTGCTGCTGATCGTCTACGCCGTCCCGGCTGCCCTGGTCTCGCGGGCGGGACGATGCTGCTCGCTCTGTTCTCCGCTAACCCCGAGGTCGTCACGCTGGCGTGGCAGGTCGTGCCGCTGGCCCTGCTGAGCCTGGTCCCATGCCGCTCGCCATGGCGGACGGCAGTTTCCTGCGCACCCACGACGACGCCCACTCAGCCATGATCGCGAACGTCGCCGGGGACTACCTGGTGCTCATCCCGCTGTCCTGGATCCTCGGCCTGACCTTCGGGCTCGGACTGCAGGGCATCTATCTGGCCTGGGTCGCCTTCACGGCTGTCTTGGCCATCCTTCTGAGGATGAGGACCCGCAGGATGGTCGCCAGCGAAACGCCTAAGGTTTCTGGACCTGGTTGACCTGCTGATACGCGAGCGTCTCCAGTGCGTCTCGGAAGGCCTTGAAGTCCTCGATGGGCTCGTTCGGCTCGTCCTCAAGTTTGAAATCGCGCCGGATCGCTCGGATGTGACTCTTGAGGTCTTCGGCGGCGACCGAGTTGTCCAGCCCGGCCTCGATGTCCTCAAGAAGGAGGGTCGCCTGTTCGTGGGTGGCGCCCGAAGGGTGATCCAGCAGGAAACCCCGCTTCAGCCTCTTGATCTTCGCGCTGATCTTCTCGGTGGCGATCTCGCGTAGCGCCTGCCGCTGCCGACGGCCGAGCTCACGGAAGAGGACCCGGAAGTTGACATCCATGATCGCTGTGGCCTCGGCGGGGATGTCGTCGTCATGATCGATTGCGTCCATGACGCTGCGGGCAAACCCGATCTTGTCCAGATGGAACCCCTTGACCTTCGCCGCCGCCGCACGCTCCAGAGCGTCGTGAGTCCCTGAGGAGCCCTCGAAGTCGATGCTCTCGGGAACAAGCCCTTTCAGATCTCCCGCTTCCTGAGGGTCCAGGAACTCGTCGGCGTAGCGTTTCACCGCGGCGAGCGCGATCGGGAGTGGGACAAGGTCCTCGATCGCGACCACACCCTTCGGGAGTGTGCTCGTGAGTTCCTCCGCCGACAGGTCACCCAACTGCAGGATGAACCTGTCGGCTATCACCGGCTTGCCGTTCGGGCCCTTCTTGAGTTCCTTGGCCGCCAGGTCGCCGGACTTGTCGCTGTCGAGCAGGACGATCACCGCAGGCCGGTCGACGTCCCGTCCCCGAGCCAGATAGACCAGATAGGGAATCTGCGACGCGGAGCCCGCCGGGACGAGCGTCAGCGTGTTGAGGTCGAGATGGTCCATCGAAGCGGCCTTCAGCCGGCGCAGCCGCGCGGACATCCCGGCGAGCATGACCTGATCGGACATGCCTTCCAGAACCAGGTTGCAGTTGCCGATGAAGGTCGTCTCGGCGACGAAGCTGCCGAACGCCGAACGCAACGGCTCGTAGTGGTTGCGGGCGGCATTGCGCACCACGCGGGTCCCCTCGTCACCGTCGCCCTTCTCCAGGACACGAATACGCTCGCCGTGGTTCTTGTCGATCAGGAAGGGCGAATGTGTCACGTAGACGACCTGGACCGGCCGCCGTTCCGGTTTCTGCGGGCTGGCGAAGTCCTCGAAGATGCGGAGCAGGTCCTGCTGGCCGGTGTTCGACAGGAACGCGTCCGGCTCATCCATGAGCAGAATCTCGGGAACACCGGACTTCGGTGGTTCGTGGGCCAGATATTGCACGAAGTAGCTGAGGAAGTACTTCAGGCCGCTGCTTCGCTCGTCGGCCGAATACTCGGTGCCCGTGCGGTCTCGGATGGTGAAGACCAAATCCTGGTCGCGAAGGGTGAGCAGCAACTGAAACTGGCTGTCCTGAGACCACCACTTCGGGAAGTTGAGCTTCCCGGCGAGCTCACGATTCATTTGCTCGACGATGCCGTTGGCGAACCCGTCCCGGCCGTCCTCGGCCGCCTTCAGCAACTCCTGGAACGACACGCGGTTGATGCCGGCGACCTTCAGCAGCAGGTCATCGGCCAGAGCGAGCTGGCGATCGTGAGCGTCCGTGGACACGTTCACGGACGCGAAAGCGCTCATCAGCGTGGGAGCGGCCGAGGCGGTCTGCTCGGCGGACCCCCCGAATAGCGACGGGGCGTTCTCCAAGACCAGGTTGAGGAACGAATGGCGTGCCTTGCGCGGACCGGTCCCCACCGACAGTCTTCCTTCGGCGAGGTATTTGAGCGGCACGCTGTCCGGCAGCGCCACATCCCTGTCGATCTCGAACCACTGAGGCAGAAGCGAGGTCAACGCCTTCTTGTCCTGGACGACATGCCGTTCCCAGCCAGTGCTTCGGGAGAGGTAGATCTCCGGTCCTTCGCCGTTGACGCGGAACATCATGAAGGAGTTCGATCCCTCATCGAGGGTGGTCTTGCAGACCTTGGCCAGCGCCACCAGCTGATCCTTGTCCAAGTTCCTGAATTCGAGTCCGAAGTCCGGGTAGGCCATCGACTTGTTCACGGCGAAGAACTGCGAGTAGCGGCAGAAGTCGCCCCGCTTGATGCCCGCCCCCGTGAGAGCACATTTGATCGCGGAAAGCATCTGGCTCTTCCCGGACTCGTTGGCGCCGACCACGGTGGTCACGCTGGCTTCCAGCGGCACCCGGACAAAGGGGTACTGCAGGTCGTCCGACTCCAGCACATCCCACGGTTGCGGAGCAAAGCCATCGGCGGCCTTACGCAGGTAGTCAAAGTTGAACGAGCGGTAGAAGCGGATGAGGACAGCGGCGATGATCATTCACGCCTCTTTCCAGCCGGCGAGACCCTGACGGATGGTCAGCAAGGGTAACGCTCAGGTACGACAAAACCCGCCGCTTCCGACGCTCGGGATCATTTCTGCACCAGACGGGTTCGGCAGACGAAAAGACCGCGCCCCATCCGTTGAAGGTAAGGCGCAGTCCGATGCCCATCTATCCGTGATCAGCAGCCCTGGCCGCCAGGCGACCAGTACAGCCCAGGCCACCGCTTCGCAGGATCCAGAAGCCGTTGGTGCTGTACCTGCCGTTGAGTGAGAGCACCTTGGCGTCGTGCTCGTGGGCGTAGTTGCTGTGGGTGCCAGGACCATAGGCGCCGGGGCATCAAGGACGAGAGCGCCGCCAACCACAGGCGATCGGCCGACTCTGCACCTGCCGAAATTACGTCCGTGCAGTTCAGGCGGCGTGTGAGGCTTCGTGGAGGATTCCGCCGAGCCGCTCGTGTCGGCGGACGTTTCAGGTCGATGATGCGCGCCGGTTCGGTGATCGGGTCGGCGACGGCTCGGAGTGGTGCCGCCTTAGTCGGGTGATTCGGCAGGTCTGCCGGTCTGAGTTAGCTTCCGGCCACCTGTCGAAGATCCAATCCGCGTTTCAAAGGGGGTTTGGGATCGATAGTCCGGAAACTGTCACACCCTGCGGGTAGAAATAGGGGGTGACTTTCAGTAGCGGCAACCCCACCGAGGACGAGACGTGCAAGCGGTTCGTCCTGCCCGCTCTCGTCCGGACCGGTTGGAATGTAGAAGAGCAGGTCAAAAGCCAGTACCGGATCAACCGCGGCCGGATCCAGCCGACCGCCCGCCGCCACCATCAGCAACGTCCGCTGATCGCCGATTACGTGCTGGAGTACTCCGACGGCCTACCGCTCGCCGTCGTCGAGGCCAAACGCTCCCGCATTGATCCCGCTGAGGGTTTCGAGCAGGCCAAACGCTACGCCGAGCTACTGGACGCGCCATTCGCCTACTCGACGAACGGCACCCGCACCATCGAGGTCGACTACCGGACTGGCCTGATCTCGGAGATCTCGGAGTTCCCCACACCGGAGCAGCTCTGGGCCCGGTACCGCGATGACCGATCCCTCACCGACGACACTCAGGCCGACTTGGCATCCGCGCCGTTCATACTGACCCGCAACTGGGACGGCACTCCGAAGGACCCCCGCTACTACCAGCGCAACGCGATCAACCGAGCCATCCAGGCCATCGCCAAGGGGCGACGACGGTTGCTCCTCGTGCTGGCCACCGGCACGGGCAAGACCCTGGTCTCGGCACAGATCGTCGCGAAACTGTGGAACGCAAACTGGCCAGAGAAGGGGCGGCGGCCCCGTGTCCTGTATCTCGCCGACCGAAACATCCTCATCGACCAGCCCAAGGACGACTACTTCTCCGAGATGTTCGGCGAGGCCGTCCACCGGCTCGGCCAGGGCAGAGTGCAGAAGAGCCGCAACATCTACTTCGCGCTGTACCAGTCGCTGTCACAGCCCGGCGGGGCGCAGGACTTCTACACGAAGTTCGACCGGCACTTCTTCGACCTCATCATCGTCGACGAGTGCCATCGCGGCAGCGCAACGGAGGGCTCGCAGTGGCGCGAGATCCTGGAGTACTTCGAGCCCGCCGTCCAGCTGGGACTGACGGCCACGCCGATCAGCCGTAAGGACATCGACACCTACCACTACTTCGACGACGCGATCTACGAATACTCCCTCGCCCAGGGCATTCGCGACGGATTCCTCGCCCCATACCGGGTCCGCAACGTCCGGATCGACATCGACCTGTATGGCTGGCGGCCGGACGCAGGTCAGCTCGACATGTACGGCAGGGAGATCCCCGACGAGTTGTACGGGCCGAAGGACTTCGAGCGGCTCGTGGCTATCCTCGACCGCACCGACGAGGTAGCCCGCTACCTGACGGAGTATCTGCATAAGACCGGCCGCATGCACAAGACCATCGTGTTCTGCCAGACCAACGACCACGCGATGCGCATGGTCGAGGCGCTGACCCGCGCCAACGCCGACCTGTCGCAGCGATACGGCCACAAGTGGGTCTGCCGGATCACCGGAGACGACCACGAGGCCGGCCGAGAGCGTCTGGACGAATTCCGCGACGACGCCTCCGAGGTCCCGGTCATCGCGGTGACGTCGCGGATGCTGTCGACGGGCGTCGACATCCCGACCGTCCGCAACATCGTGTTGTTCCGGGTGATCCGCTCGATGCCGGAGTTCAAGCAGACGATCGGCCGCGGCACCCGCCTGTCGCCCGAGACTGGCAAGTTCGCGTTCGACATCATCGACTTCGTGGACGCGACCCGCCTGTTCTACGACCCCAAGTTCGATGGCCCGCCCCTCCGGCGGCTCCGCGACGAGGCAGACCCGGACGGCAGCTTCGTCACATTTCCCGAGGACCTCGACATCGAGCCCGACCCGGACCCCGACCAGGTGGCCGAACCCGAGGCTGAGTATGAAAGCCACGACGGCGGTGACCTTCCGCCGATGATCACCGACGGCGAGGAGATCGACGACATCCGCGCCGAGGGCCGCACTCTCTACATCGATGACGTAGAGGTGAACATCCTCGGTTCGGCCGTCTACATCACCGAGACCGACGGGGCGGGCCTGCGGCTGCGCCTCGTGCGGCTGGAGCAGTTCATCAAGGACAAACTGCACGAGCTCGACCTATCCCCGAACCAGCTGCTCGCCCAGTGGGCGCACAGCCGGAGCCGCAAGGAGCTGCGGGAGCGCCTGGAGGCCATCGGGATCAGCACCGCCGACCTCGGTGAGCTGACGGGCCGTCCCGACGCCGATGCCATCGACCTGCTGATCTATCTCGGCTGGAACCTCCCTGTGCTGTCGCGCTCCGAACGCGCCCTCCGCTTCAAGCTCCAGCACCGTGAGTTCCTGGAGTCGTTCGCCCCTGAGGCCCGCGCGATCCTCGACCGCGTGCTGGCGCAGTACTCCGCGCACGACGAGAGCGAACTGGAGGTCCAGTCCATGGACTCTCCGGCCTACCAGGAGTTCGGCACGGTCGTCGAGATCGCGGAACTCTTCGGCGACCGCTCCGGCGCCGGACTGCGCACCGCCGTCGACCACCTGCGCACTCAGCTGTACGAGGCCTCCTGAGTTCTTTTGGGGCGAACAGGGCGATACTCGCATCGTGCACAAAACTAAAAGTGACTATAAGTTTCGTCTGCGCTAATCTAGTGGCCGTGAGGCAGCGGGACGAGGAACCCCGGGCACGGCTCTGGCGCCGGGCCGCCCGTCAGCGTGGCTTCTTCACTGCGGCCCAGGCGCTGCTCGACGGCTACTCCTACCAGTCGCAGTACTTCCACGTCCGCCGGGGCAACTGGACGCGCATCGACCGGGGCCTGTACCGCTTCCGCGAGTACGCCGACCTCCCGTCGAGCGACCTGGACCATCTGGTCCGCTGGTCCCTGTGGAGCCTGGACCGCGCGGTCTTCTCCCACGAGACAGCCCTGAGCGTCCACGGTTTCGCACCGGTCGACCCGGCCGTCGTGCACATGACGGTTCCTCCCGGATTCCGCCAGCGGGACCCCGCCGTACTCACCCACCGCGCCGACCTGTCCTCCGCCGACGTCGAACACCGCGACGGCTTCCGCGTGACTACCCTCGCCCGCACCCTCATCGATCTGAACATCCAGCCGACGAACAAGGATCTCTGACGACCATGGCCCCACCCGCAAAGAAGCAGGACACGACCTCTCGCGCCCGTCTGTCGGCCGTCATTAAGTCGGCCCGCGACATCATGCGCAAGGACGCAGGCCTCAACGGCGACTTGGACCGCCTGCCCCTGCTGTCCTGGCTGCTGTTCCTGCGCTCCTTCGACGCGCTGGAGGCCGAACGCGAGGTGTTCGGCGAAGACCCGATCATCAAACCGGAGTACCAGTGGCGGGCCTGGGCCGACGACGAGACGTTCACCGGCGCGGACCTGCTGGCGTTCGTCAATGGCAAGCTGCTGCCGGAGCTCGCGAGCATGCGCAGTGACGTGCCTGGTGACCCGCGAAACGTCCTCGGGCAGGTATTCGCCGGCGTCCAAAACCGGATGCTGTCGGGTTACCTATTTCGCGACCTGGTCAACCAGATCCGCGGCATAGACTTCAACAGCAGCGACGACATCCACACGATGGCGTTCCTGTACGAGGACCTGCTCAAGCAGATGCGCGACGCTGCGGGCGACTCCGGCGAGTTTTACACTCCGCGCCCCGTCATCCGCTTCATGGTCGAGCAGACCTTCCTCAAACTTGGCGAGTCGATCATGGACCCGGCGTGCGGCACCGGCGGCTTCCTCGTCGAGGCCTACACCGAACTGTTCCCACAGGCCACCAGCAAGGTCCTCCAACAGCAGCTGTTCAACAACATCCGCGGCATCGAGAAGAAGCCCCTGCCGTTCCTGCTCTGCATGATGAACCTGACCCTGCACGGCATCCCCTCCCCGAAGGTCCTCCACGCCAACTCCCTCCGCGTGATGATCGACGAGAAGGGCCCCGGCTCCCAGGTCGACGTCATCCTCACCAACCCGCCCTTCGGCGGCGAAGAAGAGGACTCGATCGCCAAGAACTTCCCCTCCGGCTACCAGACCCGCGAAACGGCCTGGCTCTTCCTCCACGCCGTCATCAAGAAACTGAAGCCCGACGGCCGATGCGCCATCGTCCTCCCCAACGGCGCCCTCTTCGGCGAGGGCATCGGCGCCAAGATCCGCAAACAGCTCCTCGAGGAGTGCGACCTCCACACCGTCGTCCGCCTCCCCCAAGGCGTCTTCGCGCCCTACACCCAGATCCCCGCCAACCTCCTCTTCTTCGACAAGACCGGCCCCACCAAGGAAACCTGGTTCTACGAGATCACCCCACCCGAGGGCAGCCGCGGCTACGCCAAGACCAAGCCCATGCGCTACGAGGAATTCGAGTCCTCCGCCGCATGGTGGGGCGGCCCGGACCGCGCCGACCGCACCGAGAACGATCACACCTGGCGCGTTCCGATCGCCGACCTCCTCGCCTCCGGCTTCAACCTCGACCTCACCAACCCGAACACCACCGACGACCTGTCACACCGGTCGCCAACCGAACTCCTTGCCGAGCTGATCGAAACCGAGCAGGAGATCCTCAGCCTTCTCACCTCTCTCCAGAAAGACGTGGAGGCCCGCTGATGGCGCTTCCGGAACGCCCCCTCGGTGAGGCCATCACGCTCGCGCACTGCTCAGTCTCTGTGAATGCCGACGACGAATACCGCATCGCAGGCATCTACAGCTTCGGCAAGGGCCTGATCAAACGCCCGACCATCACCGGCAACGAAACCGCCTACAAGGCGCTCAGCCGTCTCAGCACCGGTCAACTCGCGATGAGCAAACTCAACGCCTGGGAAGGCGCATTGACCGTAGTCCCCGAAGAGTTCTCCGGAGCGCACGTCTCCCCGGAATACCCGGTCTTCGACATCATCGAGTCGGAAGCCGATCTCCGCTACATCTCCCACCTCGTCAACTGGCCCACGCTCTGGGACCGCCTCACCCCGCGCGGCTCCATGGTGCGCCGCAAACGCACCACCCCTGCCACCCTCATGTCCACCCCAGTCCCCTTGCCAGACCTGGAGGAGCAGCGCCGCATCGCCGCCCGCCTCGACGCCGCCACAGCGAATCGCTCGCGGGTTGAGCAGCTCCAGGAGCAGCGCTCTAAGCTGCAGGCGGCATTCAAAGAATCACTGATCGCGGACTCACTCGCCAACGACCCGGACGAGTGGGCTGTGGGCGAGGTCATCAGGCTGAGGCGCCGTCAGGTTGATGTGGCTGAGAATGACACGTACCGGGAGATCGGTATCAGGTCGTTCGGGCGAGGGATCTTCCACAAAGAACCCGTGACCGGTGCCGAGCTGGGCGGAAAACGCGTCTTCGCGATCAAGCCCGGGGATCTCTTGTTCAGCAGCGTCTTCGCGTGGGAAGGCGCCATCGCCCTCGCAGGAGATGCCGAGCGAGGCTACATCGGGAGCCATCGGTTCATGACCTACCTCGTCGACATCGAGCGGGCCGACGCCTCATATCTGCGCCACTACTTCACTTCGTCAGCTGGGCTGGAAGTGATCCGCCGGTCGTCACCCGGTTCGGCAGGCCGTAACAAGACGCTCGGAATCAAGAACTTCGAGGTCCAACGAATCCTGCTGCCATCGCTGACCGAGCAGCAGCGCATCGGTCGGCACCTCGATGCGCTAGCGGTCGGCTTGGGCACGAGCAAGGGTCCCGAGCTCGTGAAGGCTCTGCGACCGTCGCTATTGAATGCGGCGTTCAGTGGGCAATTGTGAGCGTGGGCGAGGTCTGCCCGGCCTCGCCCGGATCGTTGTCGAGGTCGGTAGGCGCGGATCGCTCGAAAGAGCGTATGGAAGTCTGTGTCCGTGACGTTCAGGGGTCGCCCGCTGGGGTTCTTGGAGTCACGGATCAGGATGTGGTGCCGGAGGGAGGCGAGCTCGACGCATTCGCCGCCGGAACCGGTGCTGTGGCTGCTCGTTCGCCACTCCAGGGGTCTGCGACCTCGCGAGTCGCTCGCAATCCTTCCGTTGAACTTCACCCAAGTGACGGACTCGCGCTACGGGCGGTACTCCCGCGCGTGGGCTCGGTATGGGCGCGCCACGGGCACCGGGTGATCTATCTGCCAGGGTCGCTCGACTGGCTCGTCGAGGCCGCCGACCGGATGGGCTCGTGCGAGCCGTCCTCACCGGTCGGCCCGGCACCGGTGCGATGGTCACGCGATCCTAGCCCACGAAGTCTCGGTGACAATGACGTGGTCGAGCAGGCGGAGCCCGACCGTGGTCGCGGCGTCGCGGAGGCGGGCGGTCACCCGGATGTCCGCCTCGCTCGGTTCCGTCCGGCCGCTCGGATGGTTGTGCGCCACCGCGAAACGGGCGCCGCCCAACGAGAGGACCAGGCTCAGAACGTCGCGGACCGGGATCGGGGTGCGATCCGCCGTGCCCTCGGTGAGCGTCGCCGTCTTCAGGATCCGGCCACCGGTGTCGCAGACGACCACGACCGCCCTCTCATGCCGGAGACCACGCAGCAGCGGTGCGGCGGTGACCGCTATGTCCTCGGTGGCCGTGATCCGGCCGAGGCGCGGCGGCCTGGCCGCGCGCCGCGCCAGCTCGAACACCGCCGCCAGCCGGGCCGCCCTGGCCAGACCGATCCCCGCCGACCGCTGGAGCGCGCCCGGATCGGCCACAGCCACCGCAGCCAGCCCGCCATGGTCGGCGAGCAGCCGGGACGCCAGCTCGATGACGTCCATACCGGGACGACCCTCACCCAGCACCAGCGCCAGCAGCTCCCGGTCGGCAAGCGCGCGAGGGCCGTGCTCGAGCAACCGTTCCCTGGGCCGGTCGGCCTCGGGCAGATCAGTGACGCGCATCGGACACACCTCCCGCCACCAGGAGACCATCCGTCACCGACAGAACGCCGCCGCCCGGACCTCAGTCGTCGGTGTCCTCGTCCACGACCTCGACCTCGTTCGCGAGCCGCTGGCTCTCCTCGTCGAGCTCCGCGGGCGCGGCCTCCGTCGCCAGGCCGCGCTGGATGAGGTCCCTCGCCCACTCCAGCAGGGTCTCCGACCGGGCGGCGAGGAACGCCTTGTAGTCGCCGCGCATGGCCGCGTCGAAAGCGGGCGCGGAGACGAGGCAGGTGTCGAGCCGTTCGCGGATCGTCCGTTCGTCACTGAAGTCGATTTCGGCCTTCAGGTAGGCGGACGGCGGCAGGTCGGAGAACTTCTGGTTGCTGATCGCGGTCAGCATGACGATGTTCGCGAGGACGTTGGCCTGCTCGAACCTGATGCCGTCGCGTAGGAGGGCCGCTTTGGGAAAGAAGTGGTGGAACTGCAGGTAGTTGTCCCCGGCCAGGGTCTTCCCCACGTCGATGGCCGCCCCGGTGATCAGGTCGACGGGGCCTCGTGCCGCGAGCATGAGCGCGAATGTCTTCTGCGGCGCGGTGCCACGATCGTACTTGCCCCCCCACAGCCGCGTGCTGGGCGGCGGGACGTCCACCTCGATGCCCTTGGTCTCGCCCTTCGCGAACGCCGTCACCGCCGCGAAGTCTGCCGCCATCTTCCGGGGATTCCAGCCCTCGTAGTAGCCGCCGAGGGCCGTCCGCCAGAACCAACTGCGGAGCTGGGCGAACTGCTTGCCGTTCGGCCTCGGGATCTGCCGGAAGATCTCGATGACGACAGCGAGCTGGTTGGCGTGGGGAAGCGCGGCAGCCGTCGGAGTGCCGATCTCAGTGGTGAGGAAGTCCACGGCCTTCTTCGCGGCGTTCTCGGTCTCCTCGATGGCCGCCAGGAGACGCTCATGGCCCACGGACGGCAGCTGCTCCATGTCGGACTTGGCGAACCCGAGCCCGGCCGCCGCCGAGATCGCGCGGAGGAGCAGCATCTGGTCGATCAGGCCGTAGTGCTTGGCTGCGAGCACGTCGCGGACGCCGTCGATCGCGTCGAGGAGATCGAAGTCGCTGCGCCAGGTCACCGCCCGGATGACCTGGACCGCCGTCAGCGGTGTCCCGCGCGTGTTGACCCGTTCGAAAATCCGGCCGACCTCAGTGATCGAGGCCGTCTTCAGCGTCACGACCGAGGTCTCGTAGTTCGCGAAGTTGTCGAAAAGCTGCCCCGCCGCCTCCTCGAACTCCTCAGGAAGCCGTTTCGAAGCCCACTTGGCGTACTGGTAGGGCTGGGCAAGCAGCCTCAGCGGAATCTGGTGCGCGGGCGGCTCGTCGAAGTCCTTGCGGTGCGTGAAACGCTGCTCCTCGAAGTCGTAGACCAGGTTCCAGAGGCTCTTCGGATCGCCCTTCGGCTCCCAGTACAGCGCCCCGCAGATAGTCGACAGACGCTGGCAACCGTCGAGCAGGTAGGCAGTACGTTCACGGTGCGGCACCTGGTCGATCTCGATGCCCGCGATGTCGTGGTCGCTCGCCAGCCGCAGCTCGCTGTCCCAGAGCAACAGGCTCCCGATCGGGTAGTTCCGTGAGATCGAGTCGAGGAGATCGAGGACCTGGTGGCCCTTCCACACGAACTGCCGCTGGAATTTCGGAAGCCTGATCTTCCCCGCTCTGACCCGCGACGCGAGCTCGGTGATCTTCTCTAGCTGGGGGCGATGAGCGCGCTCGTGGGGGATCGGCGACATATCCCAAGATTTTCACGAACGCCACACCGTTGTCACCCGAAGCACCGGCGAGGCGACCTATCCGACTTTGTTGAAACCGTCGGGTTGGTCACGATCATCTGGCGTGAGGACTGCTCGGGCGACGGCAGCCTGCCGACCGCTCTCGACCGTTTGCGGTGCTGGCAAGGGTCATAGCCCCTCGCGACGTCATCATCTGAAGGGCACAAGCTATTCCAGGATGAATCTGCTCGGCTCAGTGAGGGGCGGCAGCAGGTCACGAGCGCGTGAGTTCAGGGGGTTGAGCCTGCCCGTCGCGGTGTTGAGGCCGTACACGAATGCTTTGGCCTTGTCCGCGAACTCCGCTGCTGGTCCGCTGATCCTGCCATTGGTGATCACGATCAGCCTCTTCGGCAGGTCTTCGCCAGCCGCTGCGGCCAGGCCGTTCAGCCGCTGGATCTCGGACGTCGACAGGTCCTTCGTCCGGCCGCTCCAATCCACGTGATAGGTGTCGGAGTGAATCAGGCTGTGCGGTTCGCCTTCGCGGATGTCTCCGAAGCCGAAGGTCGTGAGCTGCTCCACAACGGCGTCCAGGTGTTCCCTTGCGCCTGCCGGCCGTGGGGCCGACTCGGTGAGGAACGGAGATTCCTCTATGTCGGGCCACGTCTCGACGGATGCTCGCGACGGCTTGGTCGTCTCCCAGGGAGCGCCGCTCTCAACCCACGCCTTCGGCCCGTCGCAGATTAGGTCGGCGATCCGGCTCACAGGGACGTCGGCGCGCGGCATGCCCGGTGTCGGGAGTTTCCTGCGCCCTAGAGAATCGCCGAGATCGACGCGCGTCCAGGCTTCACGCTCCGGGTCATACATGTCGACCAGCCAGCCGACGCTGGCCTTGATGGACACCCGGACGAAGATGTCGGAGAACCTGGCCTCGACGTAGGCTCCTTCGCGCCCGTCTGCGATGTGGAGCTTGGGCTCGTAGCGCGGTCCGTAAGCGAAGTATCGGTTCCCAACCGCCACCCGTTGGACGTGTACTCCCCGTTCGGACAGAAGGTCGGCGAGCTCGGTCATGTCCGACGATTCACTTTCGTGCCAGCGCCAAGGCGACGCCACCGGCACTCCGGCGAGGTGGGCAGTAGCGTGGGCGTGAATGGCGTCGACGAGTACCTCGCTGGATGTGTCCAGCGGCCAGATTGAAGGCTCACTCCCCAGCACCGGATCGACGATCAGCCACACGAAGGCGTGGCCGAGCCTTGACTGGCTCAGCACGACCCCTCGGCCTCCTGGCAGTTTGACCATCAGGTACAGCTGGGATCCGGTGGAGTTGAGGTGGACTCGGTCGCCCAGCTCGAGGTGGCGTTCATGCAGCAACCGCTCCAGTCTCTGGAAGTGCAGGTGCGTGCCGACGGTGGCGACCATGTCACCGGAAGGGAAAGGCAAGGAAAGAACGCTCCTCTGAAGTGGCCGTGCGATCCGCGATGCAATCATCTGCGGAAAGTGTAGAGCGGGCTGACTTTCTTGATCCAAGCCCACAGTCGGTCTCGACGTGTCCAGAAGCCGATCCTTGACCACACACGCAGGAGTTCAGCTCCCGGTGTCCACCGGGAGCTGAACTAGGTACCCGGTCAGCTTTGCAGGAAGGTGGGAAGCTGGCCCCTGTGCCATGCCGTCATGCAACCTCATACCGGAGCTCCATGATCCCGGCGTTCTTGACGAGACCGACGAGCATGCTTGGCGGTGGCCCCGATGGCCGGCTATCTCGATGGGGTCAGCGAGACGACCGCCGCTCAATGTTCCTACCTGACGGGGAGATTTCGTACGGGATATCCCAGCTGCTCCATGTCCTTGGCGTTCTGGAGCATGTGGTCGATCTCTCGCCGGTAGTAGGCGAGGACTGCGTACTGGGTGACGGCGTCTCCGAAGGGAGAGATGGCGCACGACAAGAGGCGGTCCAACTCGGTATGGACGCTCTTCACTTTTGCGGCGATGTATCCGCAGCAGCGGTCGGGGTCCTGGGTCACCAAGTAGGCGCCCTCGTAGCGGATGTAGGCCTTCCCTCGGGCCTTAGCAACGATGTCCCGTACCGCAACGTGCCCGCGAGCGAGTTGGCTGCGGCTGCACAGGAGATTGTCCAGCAGGAAACCCGTGAAGGCGCCGGCCTCACCCTGGCTCTCGACCAAATCGAAGATCGTATTTGCGCGGTCGAGTACCGATGATGATCGGATCAGTCGCTCGGTGGTCATGACGTCCCGCCCCCGTTCAGCAACCGGGCGAGTTGATCGTCCATGGACGTGTCACCGGTCGCGATGACGGTGTCGCACCAGTCGACCGTTGCTCTGACCTTCCGGTGGTTTTCACTGATGGCCCGCCGGGCCTGCTCGCCGTATTCGACGACGTGAAGCGTAGGGATCAGGTCGTGCATGCCGGTCACGAAGGCCGTCCCAAGGCCGAGAACCTCCAAGACCTCTCTGGAGGTCCGGGTCCCATCGACCAGAGATTCCGAGCGCTTCGATGGACGCAAGGGCCGATCGCCGCTAGATGCGCTGTACCGGCTCATGTTGGCGCGATACAGAGACTGCCTGCTGCGGACGTCGTCCATGACGCGTTCGGCAACCTCCGGCCGCTGAATCGCCTCCGACACCGCGGCGGCCGCGTTGTTGTCGTCATGGAGCAGGGACTGTCTAACATCTGAATCCGCCATCAGGCGTCTGGCGACAGCAGGGCGCTGGACGACTTCAGCTACGGCGGTAGCCGCATTGTCGTCGTCACCAAGGAGCGACCGTCGAACCTGCGGGTCAGCGATGACTCGCTCGGCTACCTGAGGCCGCTGGACAAGCATCGCAACGGCCGCTATGGCGGATTCTTCATCACGGAGCAGCGTCTGCGCGCGATCCACCTTCTCCTCTATGGACTCCGGTGTTTTCGGCCTTCGCTCCGCGAACCGCAACGCCGCATCGAGAGTCCACTCGACGATCCCCTCGGGTGGCTCGAAGATCAGCGTCCACCGGTCTGGGTGAGCGTCAAGTGCACGGTGGATGGAGAAGGAGACAGCCGGATTTCTCTTTTCCGGCGGCCAGGCGAGGGACATATGTCGGTAGCCGACGAGAGTGCTGTAAGGAAGCCCGATCTCATCGGCGTAGCGGCTGAGGACCCTGAACACGCCGCGATCGCCGCCGCCTGGGCCTTTGTCGGCGGACACCATGCGAAGTGTTATGTCGCCGAGCGCGAACTGGATTCGCAGCTCTTGTTCGACCAGGCTTCGTCCCTCCCCGACGTATGTGAGCCACTCGTCGTCGGAGTAGATCTCGGGGAATGGGGATTCTTGGGAAGCAGGAACCATCGCCACCACCTCGAACATGGGATCAAGAAGCCCGTCGAGGCATGCCAAGACTTGGCGCGGTGTGGTCCGGCAATACCTTGAGCGCCTTAGAAAGGGGCGCTGAGAGCACTTTCAGCCCGCGTATTGCCATATGCAAGTTGCTTGCACGTGATTACCTCCTGGCCCATTGGCAAGTGGAGGCTATCCATGTCACAGAGGTTCCACTGGCTCTGCGCCTACCGAAAATTCGTCCATGCTGGTTGAGCTGGGCTATCCCAACCAAGGTCGCCCTGTTCTGAGCATCCACTCAACTAGTTTTGGGCGGATGCTCAGCGGATCAGCCCCCAGTGCCAAATGAGTACAGCTCAAGCCTTGGCCGCGAGTCTTGACGCGGTTCGGGCGTCGCCAGCTGGCCCCGGCGAACCCGCCCGAGCAGCAACCCGAGGTAAATGCCATCAGCCTCTGGCAAGAAGAGGCAAACAGCGCCCTCCGGCCCCTGCGCCCGCCGAAGTCAGGACAAATCGAACAGTCAAGAGCATGCCATGGCACACCGCATCCCGTGCCGCGTGCTCGTCGCGTGCTCTTCGGCCATCGGCACCCACGGGCACCGACCGACATTTTCCGACATTTCAGATGCGATGAAATTCGACAGAGTGGCATAAATGAGTACGCTGAAACATGAGCCGGCATTGAATCTGTCTTTTAATCCGTAGGTTCCGGGTTCGAGCCCCGGGCGCCCTACCACCCTGACCTGCAGATTCGCACACCTCTTGATCAAAGAATCAAGAGATGGGTCATGCCCGGGTCACGTCTGGGGCAAACAGACACCGCGAGAGCTTTCCGGCAGAGCGCTCGGCGTGGCGGCCGGTTTACGGGGCGACGCCGGAGTTGAATCGTCCGCTTCCGTAGCCCGCAGCCTGTTCTTCGCGCTGTGGTCATTACCAGGCGTGCCGTTGCCTCGGCCGGTCGTGATGTAGTTCAGGCAGCACCGAGGTGTATATGTCGGGGGTCAGCACGATGTTGGCGTGCCCGAGTTGGCCCTGGACCGTACGCAGGTCCACGCGCGCGGCCAACGCTCTAAAGGTAGCGCTGTGCCGCAGATTGTGCAGCCGCTCTGGAGGCAGCCCGCCGGCTGCCACCAGGTACCGGAACCGGTAGGTCAAATAGTCCGGTCGTATCGGCTGGCCATCCTCGCGAGTGAATACCCAACCGGCGGCGTCGGGCTTATGCAGGTGCTGGCTCCGCTGGTGACTGCGCAGGAGGCGGATCGTGTCGGCCGGGCGAGCCCGGCTGTGGATGATCTTCACCGAGCTGACGAGTCTGGTGATTGCGATGAGGAAAGAATGGCGCTGCCTGCGCCATAACAACTCAAGCGTTCCTGGTTTGTGCGTGGCTGCCGGATGAATGCAAAGGATATGCGGCTTAGTGCCGCAGTTCTCGCTGAGGCTTCGCGGAGGTTACGCTGCGTGTCCACCTCGTCTGTGATCCGGTCTTGTTTGGTGATCGTCCGCGGGTTACGCTGCGCCTGCCTGCTATGACTCTGAACCATCGGGTGTACGAGCGTGGTCGCTCTGGGTGGGGCAGGGTGTCGTTGTCGTCCCACTTAGACGCCCGTTCATTGTTGAGTTCGGAGTGTGACTGCGCATGCGCCGGTATTCGTCGTGGATTCGATCCCGCTGGGCTGTAGCCGGTCTGGCGGTGATGGCTCTGCCAGGCTTGTTAGGCATGGAAGCCAGGCAAGCTATTGCGAATACGGCGGCGGAATCTGTTTCTTATGCCGGGACAAGTGAAACTCCGGTTCAGTTACGCGGTAGCGCTGCGGGCTTATCGCCGTTGACGTCTCGTACGGCGACCACGACTTCGGCGGCGGGGGATCCTGGCGCGGGGTGGCGGGCGAACCCGCAGGTGCCTCAGGATGCGGTGCCGCTGGAGAAGCGTGCCGACCCCGGACAGCTGAACACCCCACCTCCTGCGGCGGATAAGTTACCGCCGG
Source organism: Nonomuraea sp. NPDC059007 (assembly GCF_042740555.1). Lineage (NCBI taxonomy): Bacteria > Bacillati > Actinomycetota > Actinomycetes > Streptosporangiales > Streptosporangiaceae > Nonomuraea > Nonomuraea sp. NPDC059007. The sequence continues at coordinate 20,076 of NZ_JBHYJD010000018.1, forward strand.
GGGCGGCGCGGGCGGAGGCGGCCGACGCGCGGGCAGCCGTCATGTCGATGACGTTGGTGGATGTGTATCCGCAGTCGGGCATGTTGGTGGACTCGTTGCGGCCGGCATTGCGGGCGTGGGCGCAGGGGGCGTCGGCGTTGTCATATCAGTTCGAGCTGTGCGCTGTGGAGACGATGTCGGGCGCGACCTGCACGAACCCGGGGTACCTGGCCGGGAACAAGAACGCGTGGACCGTGCCAGCGGGCAAGCTGGTGTGGGGTAAGCAGTACTGGTGGCGGGTCACCGTCCGCGACACGGCGATGGTGACCGCCACCTCGCCCACGTTGACGTTCACCACGGGCGTGCGGCAGCCGACGGTCACCTCCGGACTGGCCACCCAGGGGCCGGGCGGGCGTGAGTTCGACCCTCGTACCGGCAACTACACCACCACGGTGACGGATGTGTCAGTGCCAACGGCCGGGCTGCCGTTGGAGGTGCAGCGCACCTACAACAGCATGGACCCGCGCATGAGCGGCATGTTCGGCGCCGGTTGGTCCACCAGCTGGGACATGAAGATCCTCGCTGAGGAACGCGGCGGCCGGGCGTCAGCGGTGTTCACCGCGGCCGACGGACGCCAGGCGCGGTTTGCTGACTTCGGCGGTACCGGGACGTTCCAGCCGCCGCCGGGGATGCAGGCCAGCCTGGTACGGGTCCCGGCGTTGTGTTATGCGCCGCCGGGGGTGTCGTGCCCGGCCGGGGGCGCGGCGACGTGGTGGCATCTGATGGACAAGACGGCCACCAAGTACATCTTCGATGACCTGGGCCGTCTGCGCCGGCTGATCGACAGCCGGGGCCGCCAGCAGGACCTTTCCTACGGTCCGGACGGCCTGCTCGCCAAGGTGACGGCCACCGGCGGCCGTTCGCTGACCTTCACCTGGTCCGGGGGCCGGGTGGCGGAGGTGGCCACCGATCCGGTTGATGGCGCGCCGTTGAAGTGGACCTACACCTACGAGGCCGGACGGCTGACTCGGGTGTGCACGCCGGCGGCGGCGCCGAACTGCGCGGAGTACACCTACGGAAGCGGCTCGCAGTATCGCAGCCGGGTGCTGGATGCCGATCCGTTCGCCTACTGGCGGCTGGGCGAGGCCACGGGTACGGTCGCAGCGGATCAGACGCATGCCGAGCGCGAAGCCACCTACCAGTCGGTGACGTTGGGCGAGCCGGGCGCGCTGGCGGCCACGCCGGACACCGCCGCGAAGTTCACCATCGGGTCGGTGGTGAAGCTGCCGGGCAACATCGTGCCGCACCTGGGTGACCAGGTGTCGGTGGAGCTGTGGTTCAAGACCGCCGGTTCCGGTGTCCTCGCTGCGGCCGGTACGCAGGAGACGAACGGGGCGGCGCATGGGCCGATGCTGTATGTCGGCACCGACGGCAAGCTGCGCGGCGCACTGGGTACGGTCAGCAACCCCATCACATCGGCCGCGCCGGTCAACGACAACGCCTGGCATCACGCGGTCCTCACCGTCTCCGGTGTTGATCAGGCCCTGTACCTGGACGGCCAGCGAGTGGGCACCACCACCGGCACGGTGACGGCGTGGCGGCAGTTCGCCAGCATCGGCAACGGCGTGGTCGACCCCGCCGTTTCCCCGGCGGGCCCGGCCACCAAGCAGGCCTTCCCGCTGCAGGGTGCGATCGACGAGGTCGCCCTGTACGGCCAGCCGCTGACCGAGGCGGAGATCGCCGACCACTTCGCCGCCCGCGTAGGCGGCGCGCACCAGCTGACCGGCGTCAAGCTGCCGTCCGGGCGGACGTGGGCGGCCAACACATACGACCCGGTCACCGACCGGCTGGCCACCCACACCGACAGCAACGGCGGCACCTGGAAGGTCGGCCCGCTGGTCGTCGAGGTGCAGTCCGGCGAGTCCACGGTGACGGTCACCGACCCGGCCACTGAGACGTTGAAGTTCTACTACGACGCCTGGCGCGGCTACCGTCCGGTCGGCGAGGTCGACCAGCTCGGGCACACCACCTGGTACAACTACGACCAGGCCGGATACCTCCAAACCACCACCGACCGCAACAACATCGACACCCGCCGCTACCACGACGCGCGCGGCAACGTGATCGCCCGCTGGTACTGCCGCACCAGCACCGAATGCGCGGTCGAACACTGGTCGTACTACCTCAACGCCAGCGATCCGTTCGACCCCCGCAACGACCGCATGCTCGCCCACCGCGACGGCCGCTCCGCCAGCGAGACCGACAACACCTTCGCCACCACCCGGACCTACAACACTTACGGCGAGCAGACCAGACAGACCACCCCCGCCACCGCAGACTTCCCGAACGGCCGCTCGGCGACGATCGCCTACACCGACGGCACCGAAGCCGCGATCGGCGGCGGCACCACTCCACCCGGTCTGATCGCCTCGCAAACCGACGCGCGGAACAGCACCTGGATCTACCGCTACACCAAGGACGGCGATCTGGCCGAGCAGACCAGCCCTCTGGGAATGGTCACCAAGCTCGGCAACGACAGCCTCGGTCGCCTGAGTTCAAAGACTGAGGTGTCCCAGGCTCACCCTGACGGCGTCACGAACACGTTCACCTATGACCGGCTCGGACGACCGCTGACGCAGACCGAGTCCGGGGTGAAGAACGAGATCACCGGGGTCACCCACACCAAACGCACCACTCTCGTATATGACGCGGACGGCAACAAGCTCAGCGACACGATCGCCGACCTGACCGGAGGCGATAGCGCCCGCGAGACCGTCTACAGCTACAACGCACACGGCAAGACGGAGACGATCACCGGGCCGGAGGGTGGCATCGTCCGCCAGACCTGGAATGCGCTCGGTCAACCGGCGACGGTCACCGACGCGCGCGGCACGGTGAGCGTCAACGGCTACAGCAAGCGCGCCGAGCTGATCTCGCGGACGCTGCAGGACTGGACCGGAAGCCCGGTCAACCCCAAGCCCGCCCAGAACGTGGTCCTGGAGACGCTGTCCTACGATCCGGGCGGTCGGCTGGCCGCCCGGGTGGACGCGATGAACCGCAAGACCACCTACACCTACTGGGACGACAATCGGCCGTCGCAGTCCATCGCCGACGCCGCCAAGCTGAACGGCTCGACCACCCCCCGTGACGTGGTGCTGGAGGCCCGTGAGTACGACCCGGTCGGCAGCCTGATCAAGCAGGTCACGGGCGGCGGCATCACCACCGCCGTCTTCGACTACGACGCCGCGAGCCGCCTGACCACCCAGGTCGTCGACCCCGCAGCACTGGAGCGGGTCACCGCCTTCACCTACGACGCCAACGGCAACACCCTCAAGACCACCCGCACCGCAGCCGGAACCGCGCGGATCGAAAGCACCGAACGCGCCTACAACAAGCTCAACCAGCCCACCCGGGAAACCGTCGAGAACGGCACCCAGGACCTCATCTCCACTATCGCCTACGACGACCGCGGCCTGGCCACCGCAGTCACTGACCCGCGCGGCAACGTCCCCGGCGCCACGGCAGCGGACTTCACCACCACCATGCGCTACGACGCGCTCGGACGCCTCGCCGACGCTGTCGGACCACAGGTGGCAGTTGAAAAGGCTGGTATCAGCACTTCCGCGAAGCCGACCACCCGGATCGGTTACGACACATATGGAACTCAGACGCACACCACCGATCCCGAAGGCCGTACGACGAGCTCGGTCTTCGACAAGGCGGGTCGCCTGATCAGCCAGATCGCATCGTCCTACACGCCCCCCGGCGGTGCGGCCGTCACCCCCACCACCACTCGTGCATACGACGTGGCCGGGCAGCTAATCAAGACCACGGACCCGCGGGGCAATGTCCGCTCCATCGACTACGATCAGCTCGGCCGCGAGGTGCGCATCACCGACCCCGCACCCGCCGGTCAGCCAGCCGGGCAGAGCGTCATCGAATACGACCTGGCCGGGGAGAAACTGGCAACGGTCGACCCGACCGGGGCGCGGACCGAGGCGACCTACGACGACCTGGGCCGAACCATCACCACCACTCAGGTGGAGCGCAAACCGACTGTCGCCGCGTACACGACAAAGTTGGAGTACAACGACGCGGGTGTGCTGACCAAGCAGATCGCGCCGGGCAACCGGACCACCGGCTTCCTGGTGAATGCGGCCGGGGAGGTCACCACCCAGACTGATCCGGCGTTGAACAAGACGCTGCTGACCTACGACCTGGCCGGACGCATGGTCAAGACAACCGACGGTGAGGGCAACGCTACGGTCGCCGAGTACGACCTGGCTGGCCGCCAGATCGGCGTCAAGGATCTGAACGGTACCGGTGCAGTGGTTCGCTCTGCCAGCATCGCCTTCGATGCAGCGGGAAACCCGACGTCTGCGACCTCGCCCGAGGGCTATGTCACCAAACAGACCTACGACGCCCTCAGCCGGGTTACCTCGCTGATCGAGCCGGTCTCGACGACTGAGTCGATCACGACGTCGTTCGGCTACGACGCGTCCGGTGCTCGGACCCGGCTGACCGATGGCCGCGGCAATGCCACCTGGACCAGCTACAACAGCTTGGGCCTGGCCGAGAGCGTGACCGAGCCGTCCACTGCCGCGCACCCGAACCTGGCCCACCGTACCTGGACCAGTTCCTACGACCAGGCCGGAAACCCGACCGCGTCGCTGCTGCCCGGCGGGGTCCGCATCGACCGCACCTTCGACCACCTGAACCGTCTCACCGCCGAAACCGGCGCAGGCGGCGGCGCCGCCACAGCGGAGCGCACCTTCAGCTACGACCTGACGGGTCGAGCCACCGCGATCGGCGACCTAAGCGTCGACTACAACGACCGCGGCCTCCCTCTGAGCGTGAAGAAGGGCACGGTCCAGCAGACTAGCTACACCTACAACGAGCTTGGCAACCCCTCCCAGCGCGTCGACTCCGCTGGGGCCGCCACCTTCACCTGGGACAACGTCGGCCGGCTCGCCACTGCGGTCGACCCGGCCACCGGCCGCACCCTCACCTACGGCTACGACAAGGCCAGCCGCCTGAAGACGCTGACCGGCAAGACCAGCACCGGCGCCGCCGCCGACTCCCAAACTTTCACCTACGACGCCGTCGACCGCCTCGAAACGCAGACGCTGAAGAACGGCGCCGGTACGCAGCTGGCGAAGATCAGCTACGGGTGGGACAAGGACGACAACCTCACCACCAAGACCACCGCAGGCACCGCCGGAGCAGGCACCAACACCTACACCTACGACCACGCCGGCCGCCTCACCTCCTGGACCGCCCCCAGCGGAGCCAAGACCGACTACGGCTGGGACGCCTCCGGCAACCGCACCAAAGCCGGCACCAAGACGTTCACCTACGACGAACGCAACCGCCTCACCACCGGCGACGGCACCGCCTACAGCTACACGGCGCGCGGCACCCTGGCCACCGAAACCAAGAATGGCACCACCACCCAGCTGACCTACGACGCCTTCGACCGCCTCATCGCCGACGGCGACAGCCTCTACAGCTACGACGCCCTGAACCGCGTCAGCTCCCGCATCCGCGGCACCGCCAAGCAGACCTTCGCCTACTCCGGCCTCGGCAACGACCTGGCCGCCATCGCCGATACGAGCGGCGGCATCCAGGCCAAGTACGGTCGCGACGCTTTCGGCGACCTGCTCGGCCTACAAGAGGGCGCCAGCCCGGCTGCAGGTGCCTTTACTGACCTGCACCGCGACGTGGTCGCCACGTTCACCAGCGCCGCCTTGGCTACCAGCACCGCCTACGATCCCTTCGGTACCGTCACAGCGCAGACCGGGACCAAGGCGAACCTCGGCTACCAGAGCGAGTACACCGACCCCGATACCGGCAAGAGCAACATGCATGCCCGTTGGTACCAGCCTGGCACCGGCACCTTCACCAGCCGGGACACCGCCACCCTCAACCCCAACCCCTCGGTTCAAGCCAACCGCTACACCTACGCCAACGCCTCTCCTCTCACCGGTATCGACCCCACCGGACATGCAACCGAATCCACTGGCCTGGAGTATGGCGGCGGGGGCTTTACTGGAGATCCCTGCAGCATCCCCAGCCCCATTCAACGATGCGGAGACTACGACGGGACCGGCATAATCCTCGGTAGAGGCGGCCTCGGTGACGGTGGCCCCATAGCGTGTACTGGCCCGGCCATGAATACGTGCGGAAGCTTCGAGCTGCGCGGCATCACGGTAATGACCCAAGCGCAAATGAAGCAACTGGGTCATCTCCCCAACGGGGCGGCGGTTCCGAAGGGCTTCTGGAAAGCTCCGAAGAAGATCCGGGGCGCCTTCATAGAGATGGCTTATGACGGTGTTGAAGATTTTGTGATGAAGGATCTGTGGGACCGCTATACAAAGGAAGAAAAGGCTCGCTCCAGGTCAGGCGGTGGCACGGCCGGCCGGGGGGCGGCGACGCATGCCAAGTGCGCGAAGGGTGCAAAGGGCTGTTCGGACTATCAGTACTTCACCTACTACAAGGATCTTCTCCAGCATTACAAGGCCATCAAGCACGCGGCCGATGAGCACGGCATCGACCTGAACGCGCTGATAGCGGTGCTGATATACGAAAACGACAGCGCAGAGCCGAAGTCGGGACCGGGAGCCTGGGCGTACTTCTACGCAGAAGGCTGGGACGCTTCGCTTGGCATCACCCAGTTGGAGGTGTACAAGGCACGCGCGCTGTTGGAGCTATATTACCCCGATGTATACAAGCGAGAATACAAGGACGCCAACAAAAAAAAGGAAGCGAAGAAGATTGCCAACCTTCTGATTAATAAACCATGGATGGCAATCCATCTCGCCGCCGCCAACTTGCGCTATGTCAAGACGAAATACAGCGTCAAGGATCCCAGGACCGGTCAATCCAGATCGCTCACCGACTGGGAAGCGACGCTCGCCTACTGTGGGTGCACCGGCAACCCCGAACGATTCAGAAGATGGCATGACAGCGGTTACAATCCGATACACCTGTCCAACGCAAAAAACCGAGAGTCCGCGATGAAGCGCTTGAGGTTCATGCAAGGATGGGGCTGGCAGGCTGCAGAAGAATATTGGGAATGGGTGAACCGGAATGCAAGGTAAACATGCTGCAAGCCTCACCAGGAGGTCCGGCAGGGCTGCCGCTACGTTCCTGGCCCTGGCTCTGCTCGTGGCCTGTGCTCCGGGCTTTCTTATGAGAACTGAGCATGTCGACAAAAGCGTGAGCGCTGACATGCGCACGCTCGGGAGCGTAGTGGCCGAAACGATCTCTCGGGAGTCATGGGACGGGACTGAGACCGTTAGCGACGTGCTCTTCGTCGACATGGGAAGCGCTACCGGACCCGTCGTCACTCGGGTCGCTGATAGGCTCAGAAGCAAAGGCTGGCACACAACCGGCAGCGACCTGCCCAAATGGGAGGCGATGCGGCTCTCTGGCAACGCGGAGCTGGAGGTGTCCATCAATGCCATGGGCGACTACATATGGGACGACATGCAGGATCCCCAGATGGGGGACGTCGTCCGGTCGGTTCGTCAGCGATTCGCCCCGCAAAACGTTGCGGTGGTGGTTATCACGCAGAGCAGGTGAGTACCTGCTTCGCCTGACCTTGTTTGGTGCAGGAAATGATGGCGGGGGTCTGACCTAGTCCCCTAGGCTCGGCTCTCGTGCTGTTCCGTCTTCTGTATCTGCTGGTGGGTCGGGTGTTCGGCTGTGACCATGCCCGCGCGTGCCGCTCATCGACCCCCACGCCTGCCTAGCCTGTCCCGCTCGAAAATATGGTTTCGGGCTCTGAGCTGGGATTCTGCTGCGCGATCAGTTCGGCGGCTGTCACCATCGCGGGGTGCTGTTGTCGCTGATCTACCGGGTGGTTCGGTGCTTATGCGGGCTTGTGCCGGTGCTGGTCCGCTCTGACGCGTCCAGAGAGGCTGAGCTGCTGGTGCTCCGTCACGAGAACCAGGTGCTCCGGCGTCAGCTCGGTGGTCGGCCGCGATGGGGTCGTGCCGACCGGCTCTGGTTCGCGGCATTGTCTCGACTGATCCAGCGCCGCCGGTGGGCCGAGGTGTTCCCGGTAACTCCAGCGACGATCTTGCGCTGGCACCGCAACCTCGCGGCGCGGAAGTGGACCTTCACCGACAGGCGGCGCCCGGGTCGGCCTGGCACCCGCCGGCCGGTCAAGGCGCTGATGGTGCGGATGGCGCGGGAGAATCCTACCTGGGGGCATCGCCGAATCCAGGGCGAGTTGGCTCGCCTGGGGTACACGATCGCGGCTTCCACGGTGTGGGAGATCCTGCACGCCGCCGGGATCGATCCGGCGCCCCTCCGGGCCGGGCCGAGTTGGCGGCAGTTCCTGACAGCTCAAGCCCACGCGATCATCGCGTGCGACTTGGTGGTGGTCGAGACGATCCTGCTCAAACGGTTGTACGTGCTGGTCTTCATCGAGCACGGTACCCGGCGGCTGTATCTGGGTGGGGTGAGCGCGCATCCGACCGGGACGTGGACGGTGCAGCAAGCCCGCAACCTGGTGATGGACCAGGGAGAGCGCATCACGAGGCTGCGGTTCGTGATCCACGATCGGGACCCGCTCTTCACTGTCGCCTTTCGGGAGGTCTTCACAGCCGAAGGGCTTCGGTTCATCACCACTCTGCCGTGGACGCCGAGGATGAACGCCATCTGCGAGCGGGTCATCGGCACCCTGCGCCGTGAACTGTTGGACCGGATCCTGATCCTCGGTGAACGCCATCTGGCCCTGGTACTTCGGGAGTACCTGATCCACTACAACGGGCACCGGCCGCACCAGTCCCGGCACCAACGGCCCCCCGACACCGCAACGCAGTCCACCCGAGACACGACCGAACTCAACAATCCGCGATCTATCCGCCGAAGACCCGTCGTCGCAGGCATGATCAGCGAATACCACCACGCCGCTTAACCGCAGCTCAGGCTACGTAACTCAATATTCGAGCGGCACAGGTCAGCCAGTGGCGCAGCCATCGCGCCATGGTGCACGCTGCGCTCACCACACCAGGACCATCGGCGGCAGCAAGTTCGCGGGCAGCTTGCGTGGCGTGCTCCGCAGTATGGAAGCCGCCCCGCCGCACCCGCTCCCTACGTCCGCTCGGGCCCAGCACCTGAATCGCGAACTACCACGAACCGTGACCTTCGTCAGCCAAGTCGGGGCACGCCCTGTCCCGAGCTGAGCAGCCACACCGCTTGTACACCACCGGCTCGCTCATGCTCATCCCTCCTCATCTGTAATGAGGCTTTCCCAACCTGATCGCGCTGGTCGGCAGGGGTGGCGCCGGGACGGGTTGGCATGGGAAGAGGCTCCCGGTAAGACAGCAGTCGACCAAGATCCGATGCCTCTACCGGAGAGCCTCGTTGCTGTCTTACCCGATGGCGGCGCCTGGATGCGTTCCGGCAAGCTCTGCTGGTCCTGGCCCACCTGCGCAACGGCGACACCTACGCGCGTCTGGCCGCAGGCTTCGACATCGGCACGAGCACCGCCTGGCGCTACGTCCGCGAGGCGATCGACCTGCTCGCCATGCTCGCCGACGACGTCCACGCCGCCGCCTTACGCGCCGGTCGGCTGGCCTACGCCATCCTGGACGGCACGCTGATCCCGATTGACCGGCTGGCCGACGAACGACCGTACTACTCCGGTAAGCATCGGCGTCACGGGGTAAACGCGCAGGTCCTGGCCGATCCGGCCGGCTGGCTGGTGTGGGCCTCACCTGCGCTGAGTGGTCGTCATCATGGGTATACCGCTGACCGTCCGCATTGGCTGTGAGCGCAGCCTAGGGGAGCGGGCCGACAGCAGCGTCACGGTCTCTTCCACATACCGCCAAGCGGTCGTCCCCGAAACCCACGCCGATCTCGCGGCGAACGTTTCGTCCTTACGGAGGTAGACCAGCATGAGCAGGGTCTGCTGACCGGGGTTCAGCCAAAGCCAAGTCGATCCGATCCGCCGGCGATGGTGGCGGATCAGTCCGGCCACGTAGTGCAGCGTTGAACGCGACAAATCGACGGCAGCACGGGAGAACAACACGCAGAAGCTCCTGGTTGTAGCGGGCGTTGATCGTGGTGATCAATCCGTTTACCAGGAGCTTCTCTGCTACCCAGGACGAACCCTCAACCCGCGATCATGCTGTGACCAGCAAGCCCCGGCGGAGGATGAAAGGGGGTCAGTGTGGGCGGGTACCGCCGGGCTGCATACCCGACAGGATGCCGCAGATCAGGTGCTGCGATGCGGTTTTGGCACCGCAGGTGAGGTCAACGGCGATCATGGGGCGGGTTAGATCAATTGTGGTTGATCTTTGCCGCGTTGGCGAGCCTGCGATTCAGCGTCTCTCGAAATGTCGCGAGGTCCTTTGTGTGCTTTGAGATGAGAGCTCGCTGTTGCTCACTCTCGGCTTCATACCATGCGGCGATGTAATTGGTCGAGTCCTTGCATGACATGTCAGCCAGTGCCGTCGCGATTTCTTCTTTGGACGGACCATCGTTGGGCCGAGTACGCCAGCGTGGATCCTCCCACGCATCCTCGGGGCTTCGGTAGCTATAACCCTTCTGTGCCATGCAGGAAACCCATTTCTGCGCCGCCTGGATGACAACAGGGCTCTGACCAGCAAGATTGTAGGCCTGACCTTCGATGCGGCGAATAAGCTCATCATCGGAGGGTGATTCGAGGATCATAACCTCACGTCGTGCTTGTCCGTAGCACCCGCCATCGGGAACCTGAAGACCATTGTAGGATGACGGCCCCTTGCCGTAGAACACGATTTGCTCGTCTGCGGACGGTGCGCCGGCAGAATCTCTAGGACCTCCGTTGGCTGGGCCGGCGGAAAGCTCTTCAGGTGTGAGCTTGTAGCCGTGCTGGGCCACACGATCTCTTCCGATGTAGAGGTATCGTCGATTTTGCGCCAGGTCCAGTTTTGCTGGTGGATTGACGGAGACTCTTGTGTAGCGAGTGAACCCGTACGTGTTCATGCATCTGGCGATTGAATTCCTTATTGCAGCGCTGAGTTCCTGTTCCTGCTGAGGAGTAGGTCTGTGCGGATCCAGGGGGTAGGGCCGGGTGACAGGGTCGACCTGAATCGTTTCGCGAACCTGGGCCGTGAAGGTTTCAGGTGCTCCTCCTGGCGCACATGCGCTCGTGGATGCTAACGCAAGAGCACTTATTGTAAGAATAACGCGGCGTTGCGGACCAGTATTGAGATCGAGCATCGTTTCTCCGTAATTATGAGATTTAGGGGCAATGGAAGCGAACAGAGCTCGGCTTGTTATCGAAGTCGACAACGCTGAGATCGCCCGTCTCGGTCATGGGGGCCCAGTAATACGTTAAGCCGCCACCGTTCGTGAATTGAGAGAAGCTTGCTGTGCATGATTCGCCGAGATTTCGCACTGCGCTTGCTTTGTTGTCTGCGATAACGTTCGTAGGGATGTAGGTATTAGATGACCAGCGCCACATTACGTCGTCGGTGAAGTCGGGGTCTCCTACTTCGTAGTCGGCCTGTTCCGCGACGAAATTGGGAAGTCGCCAAATACATGCCTCGCCCACTCCTGACGCTATGATTGTGCACCAGCCGTCTGCAAACGGATTGGCCCAGGCCGGCGACGCAGAGGTGGCTTGACTAATTGTGACTGCGAGAAACGCAGCCGCCGACGTTGCTAGCATTTTTTTTAGAGCGTTTCCCGTCATCTTATCTCCTGGTTTTGTAGTGGCTTCTGAGGGCCGTTCAGCGCCCCTGGGCCCGGATTTTTGGATGATGCATTAGCGCAATGAGCTTGGCAAGATATTGATGAGCGCCATGTACTCACGTTATTGTCCGCTTCCCTCGTAGCTCAACGTAAGCGTCTTCGTATCAGTTCTCTTGGGAGGTGAAATGTTCTCTACCCACGACTAGTGCCTAGGCTGGCTGCATTCGCCATAGCTGCCGGGGCCAGGTGGGAGTCTCTTCTGTCGAGGACCTTGCCGCTGTTATTGATTCTGAGTCGAAATAGCCGTTGGGCAGATGGAATTCGGGCCATCACTGCTTGGCGGATTACGACAAGTTCGAGCTTGATAGTGCTAAGGGCGCGATTAATTCAATCACATCTCCTTCTGTGCAGCCTGCTTGATCGGTCTCATACAGGCGTTGCCTGATCACTCTGTAGCTGTAGGAGGACGACTCGCCCTTGACCAGGTCGTCGGATAGGTGTGCGAACTTCATGAAGCTCGGCAGTGGACGCGTCGAAATGCCCTGACGGGCATGGTGATATAGATCGCTTCTTGCGATCATGACTCAGGCCCGCCACGTGAAGCAAGGGGGAATCAAGGAGATTTTTGCCTCTTGTCGAGGTTGGTCCAATGTGTTCCTATTGTGGGGGCCTTCGCAGTGATCAAGATGACCTGCGCGCCTGGAAGATAGGGTCGAACCGTATCGGAGGGCTGATCTTGCGGCTCACAGGCTTGCTATTGCCTGGTATCGGATTCTCGTCGGGTAGTCGGGCATCACCTGGGTGTGCGGGAGTGGGATCTGCCCGCTCAGGAAACCATGTGCCCCTCACTTGTCGACCACTGAATGTCTTTCCCGCTGGCACCGGCATGCGCTGAACGCGACAATCTAGCGTCGTGAACGTGCCACGGGAGACAGTGTCTCGTAGTCCTGCATACCCTGACGGCTGCCGGAGCTCCGGCATGGCCGCTCCCGCCCATCCATTGAATCGTGCCTCAGTCACCGTGCTTCGCTGCACGACGTCACCCGAGGAGCGTAGAGTCTTTGAAGCGTGCACGTTACACCCTGTTATCCGTAGCCCTCATGACCACTGCGCTGTCCCTGCCCCAAACCATTCCCGGCGTAAGCGGCGCAGCAGCCGCACAGGCCCAGACGCTGGCTACACCACAATTGCCGAAGGAAAGTTCATCGGTTGAGCCATCGCAACGCGACAAGGTCCTGGCCGAGGGATGGGAAAGGTCGAATGACCTGGCAATCACCGCTACGGGTGACGCGGATGGATTCCACGTCCTGGCAGCTAAATCCAGCGAAGGCTACTCTTGGCGTACGATCGCGACGCTCAGTGAGCCGGGCATGAACACGGATCAATGGGTGGGCAACGCATGCCTGACGACCTCGGGCAACCAGGTCATCGCGGTCTATGCTCCGCGGCATTTCACCAACCGCGCGTGGCTGTTCAGCCGAGGTGCCTTCGCCGCCGTCATCGATGTGAAAAGCGGTGAGGTTACAAAGCTGAAGGACCAGGTCAGCCTTGCCTACTACAACCCTGGGTGCGGCGCGGGCAACAAGGTCGCCTTCACTCAGGGCACCACCGACGAGCGCAAGACGACCAGGGTGTTCACCGTCGACGCCGGCTCGAAGTCGATCGCGCGAGCGATCGTCGTTCAAGGGCAGGTGACCTCTGCCGTGGCCACCGCCGACGGTATCGTCGCGGCGGCCGGTAACCGGCTGGTGAAGGTCGAGCCGTCAGGCAAACTCAAGACGCTTGCCAAGGCCGATTCGGTACCCGTCGCCTTGCGTGCGACGGTCGACGGCGGCATCGCGTTCATGGATTGGGAAGGAGGCGCGGACGAAGCCCGCGTCAAGCACTACCGCCAGGGCTCGGTACGGACCTTCGCGTTCGGACGCCTCGGAGATCTGGCGCTGCACGCCGGCGCCGATGGCCGGGTATTCGTCACCGGTCAAGCCCGCCAGGTGGGGGACCTACCTGCGCGCGTGTCCGTGCTGGGCGGTCCGCCGACAGCGGAAGCGGTCTCCTCTGAAGGAAGGCTGCTGATCGAAAGCATCGCACACCGAGGACTGAAGCGCGAACAGCAGAGCGACCAGGCGACTACCGACTATCCCGGTGTCGTGCGTGAGAGGGAGAGCCCCGAACTCATCGACATTAAGGCGGAGGTGCCTGGGACGCGATCGCCGCTCGCCTTTGCGGTTGATCCCGCCCGTGCGAGCACGCGGGCTTCCGGCAGGGCAGAGAACCCGAAGCTGACTCAGGCACGGGTAGAGGTGGCTACGAGAGCAGGCGCCGCCGCGGCCTCGTCCGGGACCGTCGATCTGAACTACAGCTGCTCCGTTCCCCGCAACGACCCGAAGACACAGGTGTACCAGCCGCACTGGCGTCAGGTCGAGTGGGCGGTCGACCAACTGGTGTTCAAGGACCGGCTGCAGGTGTGGCGCCAGAGCGACTGGAAAGGTTCCGGAGTTCCGCAGTGGAACCCACAAGACCTCTTCCCCGCACCCGACCTGGCCGGCGGCGGTCGGATCCCCGTCTCGGTGATGTTCGGCATCCTCGCGCAGGAGTCCAACCTGTGGCAGGCCCAACGAGACGTACTCCCAGGGGAGACCGGCAATCCTCTCGTGGGCAACTATTACGGCGTTCAGGTCTACGATGCCGACCCCACCAATGACTGGGACATCCGCTTCGATGAAGCCGACTGCGGCTACGGCATCACCCAGCAGACCGATCACATGCGACGGCAGGGGCACGCCAGGCCCGGCGAGTGGCTGTGGGATCCGGAAACCCAGCGCAGGATCGCCCTCGACTATGCGACGAACATCGCCGTCGGCCTCACCACGCTCGCCGAGAAATGGAATCAGATCCACGCTGACACCGGCGGCGTCATGAGAATCAACAACGGCGATCCCGCCAAGATCGAAAACTGGTACTTCGCCATCTGGGCGTACAACTCCGGGTACTACCCCAAGGCGCAAGCGAGCGCGAACGGCGGCGCATGGGGCGTCGGCTGGACCAATAACCCCAAGAACCCCGACTACCCAGTTGGCCGTCGCCCATTCCTGCACAATAACTCCTACTCCGACGCCGCACACCCTCAACGCTGGCCCTACCAGGAAAAAGTGCTCGGCTGGTCGGCCTGGCCCATCGCCAAGACCTACTACAACGCTGCCACCGGCCAATGGGTCACCGAGGGCGGCTACAACTACGCCTGGTGGAACGCGGCACAACACCGCACCAGCATCGTGCCGGTCTTGCCGGACATCGTGGACGTGAACGCTTTCTGCACTGCCGACAACGAGTGCGAGATTGCCCCGCAAATCAACTGCACCAGAGCCGATCGAAAATGCTGGTGGCACTCGCCAAAAACATGGAAGACCTGCCCGGACGAATGCGGCAACGAAGCCTATCTCCGCTACGACGCGAGCTACGCCAGCATAGAGCGCGCCGAACCAACCGACCAATGGACGCCGTGCCTGACACCAGGGCTACCTCCGGTGTCCGGTGATACGACGAACATGCTGATCGTCGATGATGTGCCCAGGACTGTGCCGGCAATCCGCGGGAACTGCCAGAACTCCGGATGGACGAACTCAGGGACGTTGTCCTTCGAATTCGAACAGGTCGGCACGGATGTACCGGGGCGAGCGGACTTCCAGCAACTCGGCAACGGCTTCGGCGGCCACTTGTGGTGGGCCTACTCCCGCAGCCCCCAGCACAACGGCGCCGCCATGAAGGTGACCGGCACCTGGGAACTCAACCAGCCAATCAACAGCTGGGCACGGGTGATCGTGCATGTCCCCAAGCGACGAGCCGAGACCCAACAAGCCCCGTATATCGTCGATCTCGGCAACGGCAAGCGACAGACGCGATACCTATCCCAGGGCCGCTTGGACAACAGCTGGCAGAGCCTGGGTGTCTTCGAGTTCGGCGGAACGCCGAAGGTCTCCCTGACCAACCTGAACCAGGAGGGGCACGGCACCGCGGCAGTAGCCTTCGATGCCATCGCGTTCCAGGTGCTGGCCAAAAAGCCCAAGCACTTCGTCGTCGGCATGGGAGATTCTTACGCTTCAGGTGAAGGCGTCGGCAACTACGCTAAGGAAACCAACGTCTCCTACAAGACGAATGCCTGGAACGCTTGCCGCAGAAGCAACGATTCCTGGATCAGGAAGACCGTCCTTCCTGGAGAAACTAGAACTATCGGCGAAATGGCAGACAGCCTCGACCCGAAACTGGACTTCCATTTCGTGGCCTGCTCCGGCGCCACAACGATCAGCGTGAAGCATTCATCGCCCTCCTGGCAGTCCACCTCTTACGAATGGAGTAGGTTCCGCGACTATGCAGATGGCAGATTCCGCGAGATCAGCCAGCTAGAGGCCGGGTATCTTGACGAGAACACGACACTCGTCACACTGTCCATCGGTGGAAACGACGCAGGCTTCCCCAAGGTCGTACAAGACTGTTACCTGTGGGCCTGCCAGGGCGACGACTATGAACAAAAGTTGAGAACTGATATCGCTGGATCGGTGAACAACTATTTGCGTGACCCCGACGGGACCGGATTTGTTCCCTACAACGTGAAGGACACGCTGGAACGCATAGATACCGACGTCAAGAACTCCCTGCCCTCTCGCGGCAAGAAAGCCAAGATAGTCTTGATGGGGTACCCTCGAATCTTTGATGGCCAGACGGCAAGCGACCCCCTCCAGTCCTGCTCCTCCACAATCAACTTCAGCGCGCCAGAAAAGGACATGCTGAACAGGCTGTCGGACTACATGGCCACACAGGGATCATCGATGACCGCTACTCTGAAGGCGGCAGGCCGAGAGGTATCCTTCGCCAACCCGATCTCGAAGTTCGGGATCCACGGCGCCTGTGACGACGACCCCTGGATCATCCCCGTCACCTTCGCAGATACCGGCGGTGGCGACTTCGGCGATCTACCTGACTGCCTCCTCAACGACGGCGTGCGATGCGCAAGTCGGACGTCCATGCATCCGAACACAAAGGGCGTCGTGGCCTACACGCAGGTTCTCCAGGAGCATCTCGCGAGCCCGGCGGTCAACTACACCGGCTGGTAGGTGACTGTATACGCTAGCTGCAGACTGCGGTGAACTCATGTCAGGGGCGACGGGTGAAGAGCGAGCGGCGCAATAGGCCCTATTTGTTGGCACTATTCATATTCTTGCTCGTCGTCCTTGGCATTTTATTCCTTCCGCGCCTCGTATACGGCGCCATCTTGGAATCCCAGGTCGAAAAGAACTCCGAGGAAGTACTGGAGAAGTACGCCGAACAGGTTAGCCGACGACTCATGGCGGATCCCCAGGGAAACTCATGGCGGGACGTCAAAGGAGCCCGGGTTCTCGGTCACAAACGGCAAGGCCAGGACTCTCTCATCATCTCCACGGTCGTCACCGTGCCGGCAGGAGCCGTCATCTTCAGCAGCAACGGATACGAGGTCAGGTGCTACGACATCGTCTTCACGCATCTCGGCAGAGCCGGCCAGCGGTTCGAGCTGGACAAGGTGCCGGGATGCGAGGAGGAACTGCTCGGCCCGGCTCGCCTCCGCCCTTCGTGAACCTGGGCGTAGCGAGAACCTCATCCGCCCAGCTCGTGGCTATGTGGGGCTCCATGTGGTGGGCGCGAGCTACGAGTCCTCAGGAGAGGGAGACGCCTGCGGCATGATGGTCAGCGGCCCGCGTGCTGGCCGATAAGGCCTGCTCCTCCCTGCGCCTGCCGAAAACTTCATCCTGCAGTTCCAGCGGCATGTGAGTACTCGCGGAGAACTCCGCCGAGCCAATCTCGTCGGCGTATGTGAGCACGGTGTCCCGCTCGGAAATACGGTTTCGTGCTGTGAGATCGTGTTTTGCTGCGCGATCAGAGCGGCGGCTGCGACCATCTCGAGGTGTTGTTATCGCTTGCCTACCGGTTGGTGAGGGACTTGTTAAGCCTACTGACGGTACTGGTCCGCTCTGATCTGTCGAAGGATGTTGAGCTGCTGGTGCTCCGTCACGAGAACCAAGTGCTCCGCCGTCAGCTCGGCGGCCGGCCGCGGTGGGGTCACGCCGACCGGCTCTGGCTTGCAGCGTTGTCGCGGCTGATCCACCGCCGCCGGTGGCCGGAAGTCTTCTCGATCACCCCAGCGACGATCTTGCGCTGGCACCGCAACCTCGTGGCACGTAAATGGACCTTCACCGACAGGTGACGCCCGGGACGACCCGGCACCCACCGACCGCTCAAGACACTGATCGTGCGGATGGCACGGGAGAACCCGACCTGGGGACATAGAAGAATCCAAGGCGAGTTGGCGCGCCTGGGCTACCCGATCGCCGCCTCCACGGTGTGGGAGATCCTGCACGCCGCCGGTATCGATCCGGCGCCCCGTCGGGCCGGCCCGACCTGGCGGCAGTTCCTGACCACTCAGGCCCATGCGATCATCGCGTGTGACTTCCTGGTGGTCGAGACCGTGCTGCTCAAACGGCTGTATGTGCTGGTCTTCATCGAGCACGGCACCCGGCGACTGCACCTGGCCGGAGTAGCCGCGCACCCGACCGGAGCACGGACGGCTCAGCAGGCCCGCAACCTGGTCATGGACTTAGGCGACCGCATCGCCGGGCTACGGTTCTTGATCCACGACCGCGACCCGCTCTTCACCTCCGCATTCCGGGAAGTCTTCACAGCCGAAGGGCTGCGGGAGATCACCACACTGCCGCGGACACCGAGAATGAACGCCATCTGCGAGCGCGTCATCGGAACCCTACGCCGCGAACTCCTGGACCGGATCCTGATCCTCAACGAGCGCCACCTGGCACTCGTGCTCCGCGAGTATCTGATCCACTACAACGGACACCGGCCGCACCAGTCCCGACACCAACGGCCCCCGGACATCGCGACACAGCCCGCCCGCGACGTGACCGACCTCAATGACCTTCGAGCCGTTCGCCGAAAACCCGTCGCCACCGGCATGATCAACGAATACCACCACGCCGCTTAACCGCAGCTCAGGCCACGTAACTCAATATTCGAGCGGCACAGGATCCGGTGGACGAGTCTCATGAGCTGTTCGAGGACTGTTTGGAGCGGTTCTCCACCCGGTATGGAGTACGCGGCGAGTACTACACAGCCCGCGCGATCGCTGAACTCATGGCACGCATGCTCG
The DNA here is from genome assembly GCF_042740555.1 of Nonomuraea sp. NPDC059007. Classification (NCBI taxonomy): domain Bacteria; kingdom Bacillati; phylum Actinomycetota; class Actinomycetes; order Streptosporangiales; family Streptosporangiaceae; genus Nonomuraea; species Nonomuraea sp. NPDC059007. The sequence continues at coordinate 38,932 of NZ_JBHYJD010000018.1, forward strand.
CGCCGCTGGAAACGGATCGGGTCCTCGATCCGGTGTGTGGATCGGGAGGATTCCTCGTCGCAGCGGCACAGTATGTGGCAGCAGGGTCCAGCGCAGGCTACCCCCCTGCGTTGCATGGCCTGGACGTCAATAACGAAGCCCGCCACATTGCCACGATGCGCTTGGTCCTACACGGCCTCGATGCGGACATCGGCCCTGGCCCAGTGGACTCCTTGCACAACGGCATCACGCCTTCCTCATTCGACGTAGTGCTCGCCAATCCGCCGTTCAACATGCCCAACTGGGACTACAACGACAAGCTCCGCAACCATGCGTGGGCTTATGGTCCTCCGCCCAAGGGGAACGCCAACTTCGCCTGGCTGCAGCGCGTCTTGGAAGCACTCAACGCCACGGGACGAGCAGGCGTGTTGCTCGCCGCCGGCGCGGCGACCGGCTCACGTGTCGGTGAACGGCTCATTCGTCAGCGGTTGCTGGAGGACGACGTGGTGGCCGCGATCGTGGCGCTGCCCAGCAAGATCTTCCGACACACCAAGACATCTGCGTGTATCTGGCTGCTGAGCAAGGACAAGAGCGCGAACCCGCGTTGGGGAAGTCATCCTCGCCAGGGACACGTCTTGTTCATCGATGCCGGTCGTACGGCCGAACGCGGCGCCGGCAGGCAGCACGTGCTGTCCCGGGCCGGAGCGGACCGGATCCTTCGTACGGTGTCGGCCTGGCGTGGGATCGGTGCCGAGGCGTATGAGGACCAGGAAGGTTGGTGTCGTTCCGTCACAGTGGAGGAGATAGCCGCCCGGAACCACGATCTACTGCCGACTCGCTACGTCAAACCCGCCGCACCCACGTCCCGGTCCACGGAGATCGAGGCGCTGACGCGTGAGTTGTACGGGCATTTCGACGAGGCCACCCAGCTCGAACGGCGGCTACGCGAACTCCTGGAGAAGGGCTGAGCGGACGCTGACATGGACAGAAGGGTTGTGGACGAGCGGGGATGCGCCTGGTATCGATTCGGCACTCTGCCGGGTGTCGCATCGATCACCTACGGCGTCGACCGTGCCGGATCGAACCTGCAGGGCGGAGTTCCGCTGCTGCAGGCAGGGCACATCAACGACGGGCGCATCCGCGTTCACCAGCCTGCCTCCATCAGCCAGGAGGAACACGCGGCGTGCACCCGGTCATGGCTCCACGCCGGGGACGTTGTGATCGTCCTGGTCGGCCGGGTCGGCGATGCCGCCGTCGTCACACCGGAAGAACACGACTGGAACGCAGCTCGCTCCGTGGGCGTCGTCACCTGCACCGAAGAGGGGCGCCGCGACAGCATCGGCTCTTGGGTGTCCTTTTGGTTGAGAAGTCCTGCCGCACGGGCGTGGTGCCTCGAACATTCCGCGGGTACAGCTCGGGCTTCACTCAGCGTGACAGCACTCAGAGATCTCCCCGTACCCATCCCGCCGACGGCTGATCGCGTCCGCATTCAGAGCCTGCTGAATGTCATCGACGGGAAGAAGGCCATCAACGAGCGGATCGCGGAGTGCGCGGTGAAGCTGGCCGACGCCTACTTCGCCGAGATACCCGCTACAGATCTCCCCTGGGGCCGTACGCCCCTTGCCAACGTAGCGAGAGTGAGCAGCGGCTTGGCGCGCCCGACACAAGATGGCCAGTCACCAGGGGTGGGCTGGGTCACATCGGCCGAGGTCCTGCAGAGTGCCTTCCCCCATCTGGACCAGGTTGCCCGTGTGATCACTGCGTCATCGGAGCACATCGTTCAACCGGGGTCCCTGCTGATCGCCTCGACACCCAGCGGGGTACAGATTGTCGAGACCCTTGTCCCCGTGATTCCCAGCCGCGGCATGCTCGCGGTCAATCCGTTCTACGAGTCTGATCGCGTGTGGCTCCTGCACGATCTGCGGGCCAGAGCTGCTGAGCTTGTGCTGACAGCTCAAGGGAGGCAGGCGCGTGAGCTCAGCAGGAGGATTTTTGAGCAGCAAACTGTCCGATGGCCTGATCAAGCGGCGCGAGAGGCGTTCGGGCGCGTTGCCGGACCGCTTCATGAGCGGGCGAAGCTGGCGACCGCGGAGAATCGCACCTTGGATGCCCTCGCCAAAGCGGCATGGCGTGAGATGACTCCCCCCAAACGACTGGCCACCAGGCGACTCGTAGCTTCCGACCCCGAAGAAGAGGACAACTGAGCGATTCAGAATCGCTCCCGGTAGTAACCGGGAAGCGGTTGCGATAAGCGTGGCGATGAGAGCTCCGATTCGGAGGCTAGCTTCGATGGCAAATGGGCTTTCAGCGTGCTACTGCGGATACTGTAGCGCTAGATCTATGTTTCCCGTATCAACCCCCAAGCGTCTGCTCGTCCGTTGAGCAACTAAAGCTAACAATTCAGGACAATCTGCCTTGCCCCTTGTTTCATCGTCATACGTCTGGCAGGTTCCACATGTTCAGGTCGAGAAAGGACGATGTATGTACGAAGACGTCCGGCCGGTTGCTGAGCCACGAGCGTGGATGATTCGCGGTGGCCGGGAAGGGCAACGCGAAGCGCGGGCGCTGCAAGAGGGGCTGGCTATCGTGGGTTGGCATGAGGCAGGAGACCTCAGCCGCCACCCGAATCGAGAACAGCTGGCCGAGGCTCTACGCCTGGCATTCCCCACGGCGGCTCCGAACGTTATCTCCAACTGGACTGGGCAGCTCTGGCGATTCACCACCGAGATCCGTGCCGGGGACCTGGTGGTCATGCCCCTGAAATCGCCCGCCGGCCACATCGCCATCGGCAAAGTCACCGGCCCCTATGAGTACCGAGCGCACGAGCCGGAAGACTTCCAACAAGTGCGCACAGTCGACTGGCTCCGCTGGGACGTGCCCTTAACAGCCATCCGACCTGACCTGCGCGCCAGTCTGAGCTCGTTGCTCACCGTCTGCGGCCTGACGCGCAACAACGCCGCCGGCCGGATCGCCGACATCGCCGACACCGGCGTCGATCCCGGCTTGGCAGGCGAGGAAGAAGTCACCAGCGCAGACGAACTCCTCGAAGACGCGGCCTCTCGCGACCTCGCCAGTCCACGCCAGATGACCATCCGCAGTCTGCTGGAGCACTGGGGTCAACGGCGGCGTACCGGCCCCGTCATCGCCACCGTCAAAGCCGATCTGGCCAACAAAGGGCTGACCACCCGCCCGCCCTTCACCGAAGGCTCGGTCAGCGACGAAATCGCCCTCATCCCCCTCGGCACCGAACCCGCGTCCGGCGCCACCACCGTCGACGACACCACCAACACCGAGGACGTCTCAGAACCCGAGCATATGAGCCTACGTCTGGGCAGCCTTCCCACGCCGCTAGTCTCCGTACCCAGCACGGTCACCCTGACCTACGCCAAAACTCTGATGGTGCAACGCCGGTTCTCCCAGATCGCTGTGATCGACCCCGACGGCACCTACCACGGAGCGATCAGCTGGGAGTCCATCGGTCGCGCTCACATCGCTGCGCACCAGCCCTCCCTCCAAGCCGCTATTGCGTCGGCCCGGGTCGTGGACCATGACGCGCTTCTGCTCGATCAGATCGAGGCCATCTACGCCGACGGCTTCATCTTCGTGCGCGACGCCGATCGCCTGCACGTTACCGGTATCCTCACCGCCGCCGACCTCACCGGCCAGTTCGGGAGCCTCGCCCGTCCCTTCGTCCTCATCGAAGAAGCCGAGAACAGGCTCCGGCGCCTCACCGACGAAGTCTTCACCGTGGACGACCTCAGAGACGCCGTACAACCACACCGCAAATCAAAGGTGCACCGAGCCGCCGATCTCACCTTCGGTGACTACATCTTCCTTCTCAAGGACCCACAACGTTGGTCTCTTCTGCAGTGGCAGCTCGATCACCAACTATTCCTTGCACACCTGGACAAAGTCCGAGAGATCCGCAACGACCTGATGCACTTCACCCCAGACCCGCTCTCTCATGATCAGTACGGGACCATCGAAGGACTACTCAGCCTGCTACGCACGGTTGATCCCAGACCATGAACAGGCAGGCGCGGAGGATTCCAGCTCAGCGCCTATCCGGCGGATGTCACGTGAAGTATCCACACGGTCACACCACCGGGTTAATGTCAGTCATGGAGATTGGGGAAGAGTGGGCCTATCGCGAGCGGCCGAGGGCGCTGGCCGATCCCGTGCACCGCGTCACGATCGTGAAGATTCGGGATAGCGACGACTCGATCAAGATCCGCCGGCTGGACGGCGACGACGCCGGGCTACAGGAATGGGTCTCCTACACCTCTCTGCTCGACCGCTGGACCGACATCGAACCGCGGCTCAGTGACGAGCGGCGCCTTGTGGCCGTCAGAGACGTATCGTCTGCTGCCGGCGACACGGTGGAGTACGAAGCCGCGTTGCTCGTCGTAAAGGTCTGTGGGCTTGGCCGACGGGTGATCCTCGGACGAAGCAAAGCCGAGACGGGGGTCCTGCGGATCGACAAGCCTGCTGGGGTAGCTGATCGTCTGGGACTCACCGTCGAAGAACTAGCCGACGACCCTCTCACCTTCCATGATCGCCATGGGACGCTGATCAGCCCTTGGCGAGCAGCACGGCGACTGATGCCGACGATCGCCACGACATTATCCGAAGGGATCATAGAAGCGATCCACCGGGAAGAAGCAGAACTGCGTTCGGAGAACCTCTACGGGTATCCTTACCGGCAATCCTGGGAGGACACCCGCGAGGAACGCAAAGTACGGCTGCGCGAGCGGGAACCTGTGCACGCCTTGGTGCGGCAGTGGTGCGGGCAGGAAGCCGTTGAGCGGTTCGATGAGCTGATCGCCTTACGCAACGAAGTTGTACGGCTCGGCAAGCTCCTGGACCGGGCGGTCGAGGCACTGCGCAAGCGCGGGGCTACGGCTACCGCCGCCACCATTGAAAGCGACCTGGGCGTCCCCATCGCCATGCTGATGGATAGAGATCGTCGTACCTGACGCCGGTGGGTTCTTCCGGTCGTGATTCTCGTTCGCCTCGACTACTTGCCTCCCGTAGGTAGCGATGCAGGGCCTCCGGCGTTGGTTCGATGTCGAAGTTCGCCTCGGTCAGTACGCTCGGCGTGTGCAGGGGATCCATGTGATCTGCTTGTGCTCGCGCCCATGTCACCCACTGCGTAAGCGTTGCCTCCTGTGCAGGCAGGGTTGCCGCAAGTGTTTCCAGCTCCCCGCAGAATTCGCGGATCGCCGCGGCGCAGGCCCATCCCTCTATCGCCTGGCCGAAGACTCGCCGCCTGTGCTCCTCTCTTGCCTGGTTGGCGGCCTGCGCACGTTCCTTATCGCGCGCTGCTTGCCGCTCCGCCTCGCGTTGGTGCCGTTCCTCCTCCTGGCGTCGCCACTTCTCAGCGTGTTCCCGCTCAGCCTTCTCTCGCTCCAGGCGCGCCTGCTGGTCGGCCTCAGCGCGCCGCGCAATCTCTTGGACGGCCGCTCGTAGCTTGTCCTCCAGACGTGACCGCTTGTCGTCCGCCCAGCACTGCAGACCGCGCCCTTCCCCTAGCTCGAGCCTGAGCCGGCCTGAAGGGACCTCGTCGTACTCGGGCGTGACCCGCTGCCAGGTGTAGAGCTTTCGGCTCCGGAGTTCCTCTTCGGTGTACACGTGAGGAACGCGGTCGAGTTCCTCTCTGATGTTCAGCGCGTACTGGTGCCCACGCGCGTACGCGTGGAGGCCGCGTGGTTTCCCTCGCCTGGATATGCCAAGGCTATGGCCGTGTTTCAGCAGGTCGTCTGCTAGGGCGCGTATCACTTCCAGGGCGCGGCCGATCATCGCGTCGGTGACGTCGATGGAACGACGATCTTCTCGAAGCCAGTCCGCAAGCTCGTCACGTTCGGTGATCAGGTCACGGGCGCTCAGTCGAATGCGGTTCCAGTCCGTCTCGTCGGGATGTGCGGCATCCTCCAGCCGGAGGATGAGATCTCCGCGGTCACGACCGGTATGCAGGAGGCGAAAGCCTTCGGGGATCAATCCGTGGCGCCTGGCCGCGTCCAAGGCCCGTCGATGAAGCGCCCTGGTGGCCTCGTCCGGGTCACGGACATGCAGCGTCCCACCTTCGTCCTGCAAGCGCTTGATCAGTTCAGCCGCCAAAGCGTGAGGTGATTGCGGCCTCACGTTGGCAGATCGTTTTCCGCTCTTGGAACTCACGGTGGGAGATCTCGGAGCCATGGTGCCCCGATGGTAGCCGTGCTCGAGGTAGAAGCGACCTGCCTCGGTTACCTCAGCGATCCAGACGCCGTTTGTCCGGGGGGTTGAAACTAATCCCCTGTCCCGGAGTGCGTACACGGTACGAGTCAAATCACTGTCTATGGCGGTGACCGGATCACCCTCCGCGATCCGGCGCAGGGTCGCCATCTGGCGCTCGTTCAGCTTGGCCCACCGACGCATATCACTACATGACACCAGGCCGCCACCATACGCAACCGAATTGCGCGACCACGGGGGTACTCAACTTATGAGACGAAGGAGCATGGCCGATCATCATGCCGCACCTGGCTCCATCTACTGGGGACAGCCCAGCTCGCATCACCAGACTAAGCCGTCGTACGACGATGACCAGGCCGGATGCAGTTCTCGGCAGGCGCAATGTCCTTTGAGCGGAGAGGTGGCAGGCTCCGGCCGAGTTGCCGAGAAACTCATCGTCGTTATCGCGCTGATCGTCGCCAAAGAAGCGGCTCTGCCTCTGCCGAAGTCCTCGCGCTCAAAGTGCGGGGGCCGTAGCCTGGAAGGCTTTCCCTTCTACGAGTGGAGACCCGCCGTGGAGATCACGCCATTCGAGAAGTTGCAGCAGCCGGACGAGCGCTCGCTGCGATTCTCGCCGTGGAGCTTCGGAGGACGAATGCGTCCCGAGGACGCAGCGGCTTTCCAGCAGGAGACCGTCGGCTATTCCGATCTCGTGCCCCAGGTCTGCGAGCGTGTCCGGACCCGCTTCGACCAGGTCCGCGTGACGTTCAGCTACGGGGTTCTCAGCTACAGTTTGTTCACAGCAGCTCATGACCAGGCATACCTCACGCTTGAATTCGCCGTGCGGGCACGCTTCCTCGAGTTCTACGGCGGTGCGATCACCGTCGTTGATGAAGGCGTCGACCGCCAGGAGGCTGTGACGACGTTTGATGAGGTCCGCGGCCAATTCCAGCGACGCAGGGGCCGTTCGACACCCAAACTGCGGCTCCGCAACGGCCGGGCGATCGCGTTCGATGGCATGCTGGACGCCCTGATGACGTGGGCACGCGCCGAGGACCTGCTCAACGGGCAACGCACCCGCCATATGGAGCCGCTGTTCCGCAAGTTCCGAAACTTCGTTGCGCACGAGGCAGGCGACCACATCACGACGCCCGTCAATGCTGCGCGCGCAATCAGAGACCTGGCCGAGACGATCAACCGGCTGTGGGGTGTCCCGACACCCGGCGGGCGATTGTATCCGGCGCCCATCCGCCGCGAGCCGCTCGTCCTCGCGTGGAGCAAGGACGAGCGCTTGAGTTCGACAGGCCCAGCCGAGAACGCCAAAGCCGCCGCGGCCGAGCCGGACAACGAACTTCACGTTGTCGTACTCGCCGCCGCGCACGATGACGAGCTGAACTACTTCGATGCCCGGTACGAAACCTCGCACCTCCCACAAGACCTGCTGTGGGGACCAGGCACCCGGGAGGAGGCCATCGCCTGGTACGAGCGTGAGCGACCTGACGGAGACGAGGTCGACGTGCTGGATCGGCTGTTCGTCCTCCGCTTTTATGAACAGCGGCTCTACCTGCCCCAGCAGATCGATATCGTCGCCGGCCTCGGCCCCCATGCCCGCAGAGGCACCTGGTATCTCGCCCGGACGGATTCGCCACTCGACGCCTTCAACCACCTGCGACAGGTGCTCGCAGGAGGGGCCGGTAATCGATGTAGCCGTCGAGGTGAATGCCGGCAATGCGCCGTCGAGATGATCGGCAGTGGCCCGTGGGAACAGGTGGTGCGTCTCCTCGCCGACAACGACGTGACGCCGACGCCCTGCTTCGTTCCGGATGTCCGCGTCCCGTCATGGCGGCCGCGATGGAACGAGATCATCGGCGATGGCAACTGGAATGCGCCCACTGACGAGGGCCAGCGGTAGCAGCAGAGCCGTATGGTACGCAAAAGACTGAGCCATTTTCATCCTGAGTGGTAGCAGCTCTCGATCTTGCCTAGGGCGAGGATGGCCTGCACGAGCATGGTGATGCGGTGGGGGCAGCAGCGGACCCGGTCCAGGATCTTCCAGGTTTTCACCTTTGCCACGGCGCGTTCGCCAATCGTGCGGATAGTCAAGAGCGCGCAATAACGTGCCGGGCCCCGTGTCGCGTGCTCGTCGCGTGCTCTTCGGCCATCGGCACCCCCGAACACTGGCCGATATTCTTGGACATTTTCAAGGGCGACATTGGCGGCTAGAGCGGTACATTGAAATACAGATTGACGCTACCGGGCATCGAATCTGTCGTCTTTTAATCCGTAGGTTCCGGGTTCGAGCCCCGGGCGCCCTACCTTCAGAAATCGCGTCTGACCTGGGGTTTCTCGATTTTCGATCTTCTTCTGACGGTCGAAAATGGCCGAGTCAGTGCTCGCACAGTGCTCTTCGGCACGCGTCCGGCACGCGGGCGAACCCACGGTAGGCATGTGCGCGTGGCCCCCGGAGCCCGCAGGTCAAGCCAGACCTGCCGGAAGCGCAAGGGAAGGTCATGAAAGAGGGGGTCGGGGGCGACCCGTCTCCAGCCTGATCCCAGGCCCGCCCAAGCGCGCGTAAAGCCGCCTCCGGTCAGGCGGAGCATGGTCGTCGCGGTTGCCGCGTTCTGCTCCCGTCTGTTCCCTTGGGCGTCAGCGAGCGCGCGGAACGAGGTGTGGTGCGCCGGTCGCGCTGACTGGCCTTTCGAGCCTGTAGCGCTTCGAAACTCACACGTAGCGCCTGACCTGCAATGACGCGACAACCCCGCGTCTCCTGTTGAGCATGCGCTCAACAGGACTTGAGCGCATGCTCAACCATGAGTGATCAATACAGGAGAAGCTGCAGCTCAGCATGGGCGGATGGATTTTCGGCACTCACAGTGCCAGCCGCGCACAGCCTGGGGCGTGCCGCGCGGCACAGGAGTGAGGCCCACCGTCCCCCGAGCGGTGGGCCTCACGCATGTCCAGTCCTGCCAACGGCCTTACGTGGATCACCTGCCACTTCTACGCTCAACCCATGGCGGATCTCGGCTTATTCGAGGCATGGGGCATATGGTTCGAGGGTCGCAGCTTGACAGGCCATTGCGTCCTCGGACTGCCGATCCTCTGGTGGTCTCGTATCGGCAAGGTGCTCGCCTTCACAGGAGGGCTTACCGCCATCCTGGACTTGCTCGGTCCCGATGTCCTACGACGCTTCAGCGAGCGGCTGCGCACAACGCGGCGCGCCCAACAGTTCGTCGCTACATCCACGTGGGCTCTGGTGGGGGTCTTCATGGGACTGGTGAGTACCGTCATCGCGACGTGGACGTTCTGGGGACCGTTCTTCCTGGAAGCCGGTGTCATCGTGATCGTGTGCGCTGCCGCGCTGGTGCTGTCCGGCGTCAGCGACAAGATCTTCGCACGCGTCGCGAGCATCATAGAGGACCCAAAGACTGAACGTTGGTGGCGTGTCGGCAGCTTCGTGTTGCTGCTGGTCGGCTTCCACTTCGACCTACTCGCCTCGTAACCGCTCGGAGAGCTAGATGAGGCGGTGACTATGCGCAACCTCAAGCACAGGACAGGACGCCCCTACCGCACAGCACGCAAGCAGATGTTCGAGATGTACGGCACCGTGTGCCACATCTGCGGACACGACGGCGCAGGCGAAGCCGACCACCTCACCCCCATCTCCCTCGACGCAGACCAGCCCATAGACCCGCACATGATGCGACCAGCACACGGCGCCAACGCCCCCTGCCCCACGTGCGGACGCCTGTGCAACACCGAACGAGGCAACAGTGCTCCTTCCGAAAACTACGTCCGCGCAGGTCAAGCGAGCTTGTAACTCGTCGCGTGTAAAGTTGATCTTGTGGTTGGTCTTGGTTGCTTTACCGGATACGGCCTGGGTATGCCTGCTCGAGCTCGTTGAGGGCCTCGATCCAGCCGTGGGTCCGCTGTCCCTCGACGAGCCTGCCGGGGTAGCCGCTGCGGCTGTTGTCATCGGCGTTGTTGGCGGCTCGTTCGCGGGCTCTCTTGTCCTCGATGTTGATGATGGCCAGCCACAGGAGTTTGACGACGGCGTCGTCGGTCGGGAAGTGGCCGCGGGCCTTGGTGACCTTGCGTAGCTGGTAGTTCAGCGACTCGATGGTGTTGGTGGTGTAGAGCAGCCTGCGCACCGGCGGGCTGAAGGCCAGGAACGGAATCACCTGGTCCCAGGCGTTCTGCCAGACCTTGGCCGTCTGCGGATAGCGCGCTCCCCACGAGCCGGTGGCGAAGGCGGCCAGGGCGTCGGAGGCGGCCTCGGCGTTGGGCGCGGTGTAGATCGTCTTCAGCTCGGCGGCGACCGCGGCACGGTCTTTGCGCGGCACCGGCCGCAGGCTGTTGCGGATCAAGTGGACGATGCAGGCCTGGACCGTGGTGTGCGGGAAGGCGGCATGGATGGCCTCCTCAAAGCCGCTCAAGCCGTCACAACAGGCGATGATGACGTCGTGAACGCCACGCGTGCGCAGGTCGTTGACCACCGTGCGCCAGAAGCCGGCGCCCTCCCCGGCCGCGCCGGCGCCATCGGGAGTCTTGGCGATCCAGATGCCCAGCACGTGCTTATCGCCGTCGGTATCGATGCCGACCGCGATGTAGGCGGGCTTGTTCTGCACACATGCTGGTCTCTGACCTTGACCACGATCGCATCCAGGAACACCACCGCGTAGATGGGGTCGAGCGGGCGGCGTTGCCAGGCTTTGACCTCCTCCATCACCTGCTCGGTGATCCGCGAGATCGTCTCGGCCGACATCCGGGTGCCGTACACCTGCTCCAGGTGGTGCACGATGTCGCGCACGCTCATGCCATGCGCGTACAAGCTGATGACCATGTCGTCCAGGCCACCGCAGACCCGGCCGGCCCGCTTGGGTATCAGCACCGGTTCAAACGAACCAGCTCGATCCCGCGGGACCGCCAGCTGAACCGGGCCGACCCCGGTCTGCACCGTCTTGCGGATCTTGCCGTTGCGGGAGTTGCCCGACCCGTACCCGTCGAAGTCATGCTTGGTGTAGCCCAGGTGGGCACTCAGCTCGGCTTCCAGAGCCCGTTCCAGCACCGCCTTGACCAGCTCGCCGAGCATGCTGCCCTCGCCGGTCAGCCGCAGCCCTCCGGCCTCGTCCCGGGAGCGGGCCAGCAACTCATCCAGCAGCTGGTCATCCATCAGCTCCCGAATCGGGCGACGCACCGGCCGGTCACCGGCCAAATCCCCCACCACAGCCTGACGATCACCTAGCGTGGTCGGCACTTGGCCGTCGACATCCTCGGCCACTGACATCACGTTTCTCCCCCCGAAGACGGCGGCGTGTGAGTATTCGTGGAGGATTCCACCGAGCCGGTCGTGTCGGTGGATGTTCAGGGCGATGATGCGCGCGGGTTCAGTGATTGGTTCGGGGGTGGCGCGGAGTGGAGCCGCTTGGTCGAGGGCCTGATGGGCGCGGTGTTCGTTGTAGAACGTCTCGTACTCGGCCAGGGCGTGGCGTAGATGGTGTTCGTTCCAGATCAGGCAGCGGTCCAGGAGTTCGCGGCGGCAGGTCTGCACCCACCGCTCCATGACGGAGTTCATCCGCGGGCCGTAGCGCTACAGATCGTAGCGGTGAGCGGAAGGTTTCCCGCCTCCAGCAGGTGCAACGGGACCGTGCTCCTCGCCCACGCGGGCCAGGATGCGTGCGGCACTCTGGTCGGGATCGGCCGTGAGCTCGGCGTAGGAGGCGTCGATGAACCTCGCGGGATAGACGGCATCACGAGCGCGCATGGCCCTGGAGACTGCCTGGGACCACAGCCGCAGCCAGTCTTGCCCCACCAGGGGCAGGCTGACGCGATCGGTGTGCATGCGCAGGGTCGCCTCGGTCAGGCTGCACCAGGACGGGAGCGTGACCTCGGGGGAACGATGCACCCACACCAGCGTCGCGTCCGGGAAAGCGCGCAGGAGCGCACTCAGCGACCACAGGTGGGATGGGCATTTGAGCACCCAGCGGGCGGGGGCCTCGGCGTCCTGCATGAGCTGCAGCTGGTGGCCGAGGTAGTGGTAGTCCTCGACGAGGTCGTCCTCGGCCCTGGCATCGAGCCATCGCAGGTATTCGGGCACTCTGGCCCGGGCGTAATGGAAGAGTCCGTGCGGGAGCAGGAAGCTGTATTCCTCGGGTTGGCGCGCCGCCAGCGGGTGCATCACGCTGGTGGCCGGCGCCAGGGCACGGGAGGTGGCGACGACCAGGCTGGTGCGCCAGGCGCGGCCCTCTTTCGGCCGTGCCTGGCCGCCGGGGGTCGAGCAGTTCGTACAGCAGCGGCGCACGCAGGCCGGGGGCAGCGGCCAGCCTGCGGTGCACCAGGGTGGTGCCGGTGCGCGGCAGGCCGACGACGAAGATCGGCCGTTGTATCAGCGCAGGCGCGGGTGCGCCGGGGCTCACGCCGAGGTTGGTGGTTCGCAAGCGCATCGTCAATCTCCGGATGATGTCCCTGCGCAAGGCCAGTCGGCCGATGGGTGACAGGTGATCAGCGGTGGCGAAGGCATGCCACAGGACGGCCATGCCGTCCAGGAAGGATGGGTCCACGCGCCGGCCAGTCTTCTCCATGCGTGCGGCCTGTTCCTCCAGCGCCGTGATCGGCTCGGGCGCCCGTCGTGGGCTGAGCCAGGGGCCGATCACGCTGTTCAGGAGCGGGACCCACGCCGCCTGGCGTTTCATCCTCACCACTCTTTCCTCGCGCGTGTGGCTCTGGGGGATCCGCGCTCCCGGCGGGCCAATGATCGCGCTCGTGGTTGCGGGAGCCTGGATCGTTTGGGTGGACGCGCCGACTCGGCAGTCATGAACTCGGTGGCGTCGGTGTAGACGTTCTTGTTGGCGCCGATGTGGCGCGGATGTGGCACCAGGTCATGTGGCGTCCATCGGTGAGTGATGATCAGGGGCGGTCAGGCGAAGGTGATGGTGCCGACGGTGTAGATGCTGGAGACGGTGCCCAGTCCGGCGGTGCACAGCAGGACGTCGGTGGCCGGGCCGGTCTGGTTGCTGACCACGCTGTCACCGGCGAACAGGCCGCTGCTCACCACGCCGGTGATGATGGAGGTGTAGACGGCTCCGGCGATCGTGGTGGTGTAGTTCAGGCTCAGTGTGCTGGTCTGGCCGGTGTTCCAGGTGATGGTGGAGGTGGAGGTGCCCGAGCCGGCCAGGGTGAGGCAGCTGCGGTTCGGCACGAGGTAGCTGCCGGTGAAGGTGCCGGAGGTGATCGTCGGGTTCGAGGTGGAGGTGCAGGGACCGAACAGGTTGGTGGTCTTGATGGTGACGGTCTGCGGGGTGGTGGTCAGCGCGGGGGTGTAGGTGACTGTCGAGCTGGTGGGCGGCAGGCACACCAGATCACCAGGCGCGGCCTGGGCCGGAAGCGCGGGTATCAGCAGCGCGCAGGTGGCGGCCAGGACGGTGAGGGCGGCGAGCACAGGTCTGATCACGGGTCTGATCACAGGACGGCTTCCTCTGCTGCTGGTCGGGCGAACGGGCGGGCTAGGCACGGAGAACCATTTCGGGCGGTCTCATTCCCGAGGCCTGGTAGGCAGGTGATTCCGATCGACAGGGCAGGCCGGGGGCGGGTTCCCTGCGGGCAGGCTGACGGTGTGTCGGGCGCAGGGCGTTCGGCCACCCGTCACCCACAGCCAGCGGGGATTGCGCGATCAGGCGTGCGCAGCCAGTCACACGAGGGCGTCGAGGAACTCCCGCATCTGGCCCTCGCTGTGCGCACCGATCCTCTTGCCTGCGACGCTGCCGTTCTTGAACAGCAGCATGGTGGGAATGGCTTCTTCCCGGAAGCGGGGCAGCGTGGCCGGGTTCTGGTCGATGTTGAGGGCTGCCATGGTGAGCCTACCTGCGTAGTCGGCCGACAACTTCTCCAAGATGGGCGTCATCAGCTTGCACGGCCCGGCCCATTCGGCCCAGAAGTAGGCCAGCACCGGCTTTCCCGCGTTGACAACCTCGGTGTCGAAGGAGGCGTCGGTGACGGTGAGAAGGGGCATCGCGGAACTCCGTTCCACTGCGGCCGCCGAGGGCGAGGCATCTTCTTGACCTTCGCACGTGGGTCAGGCCTGTCAAGGGGTGAGGATCCCGGCACCCTGATCGACCGGTTGTGTCCCCAACCACTGGGACAGAGTCTCGGTCGTGCTGCCAGCACCCTCTGCAGTGTCGGGATTAGAAAGGTTTCCCGACAGGCACCCAGCGCACCCCCCGAGGTCACCGAAAAACCGGACATCGGGCGACGAACCATGACGTCCGGCGGCCGATTAGGCGCTCGAATTGACGACAGGATTTCCCGACAGGAAGATCGGGCTCCGCCCCATCCCGAGGAGAGCCCCGGTGCAGATCGTCTACTCCCGCGTCTCGACCGCGACCCAGTCCCTCCTCCGCCAGCGCCACATCCTCACCGAGGCCGGCCTTCTCGTGCGGACCGAGGGCGTCGCCGAGGGATTCCGGCCCGCCGACGGTGTGCGGCTGTTCGAGGACCCTGCCACCACCTCGAAGGTCCCGGCGCTGGATCGGCCCGCGTTCGGACAAGTCGCCGCCGCCGCGCACCCCGGCGACACGCTCACGGTGTCGGAGCTGTTCCGGCTCTGCCGCGACCTGGTTGACATCTACAACGTCCGCGCCTGGTGCCAAGCCCGTGGCGTCATCCTGCGCGTGCTGTCCGGCCCGCTGTCGAACTTCCACGACCTCGCCGCCAACGACGCCACCACCGACCTGCTGATCAACGTCATCACCGCCGTCGGCCAGTTCCAACGCGACATCCAGAACGAACTCACCGTCGAAGGCGTCGCCGCCGCCGAAGCCGAAGGCCGCTACCGCGGCCGCCCACCTGCCCTCACCGGCACCGACCGCGACGACGTCCGGACGGCCTACACCGAAGAGGGCGCCTCGATCGCCGCCCTCGCCCGCGCCCACGGCGTCAACCGCGCCGCCATCCGCACCGCGCTCGCGGACCTGCTGCCCGACCGCCGCATCCCGGCCCCTCGATCATCCTGACCGGGCCACGTGTTGACCTGTGGGTCTTTAAAGGTCACCGGCCAAGCGATGACTTCATGCGCCCGCAGAAGTCTTTACCTACGAGGCTCACCGCGCGGGCCTGGTGAGCGTACAGATAGGAGAGATGTCACCGTGAGAAAGCTCGTCTTTCACCTGCAGACCACACTGAACAACTGCACCTCGAAGGCTGACGGCACGTTCTGGGAGCCGTTTCCGTGGGGCGAGCAGGAGACGGCCCGTTTGAACGAACACTTCCGCCAGGCCGACACCTGGGTGCTCAGCAGGAAGTTCTACGAGGCGATCGTGCCGTGGTGGGACCAGGTCGCCGCTGGAGAGACGCCCACCGGCATGGACACCGTGACCTCGGCCGATCGCGAGTTCGGCAGGCTCCAACACCGGCTGACCAAGGTCGTGTTCTCAAACACGCTTGAGTCCGACGCAGACCGCCTGATCATCGGAGGCGACATCGCCGCCGAGCTCGCCGCGCTCAAGCAGCGCCCCGGAAAGGACATCCTCATGTCGTGCGGGCCGAGCACGCTGGCGCCGCTGGCCATGACCCCAGGCCTCATCGACGAATACCTGCTTGCGGTATCACCCGCAGTGGTCGGCGCCGGCCCCCGGCTCTTCGAAGACGTCACTGACGACCTCGCGCTGCAGCTCGTGGACTCAACAGTATTCAACAGAGGCGCTCTGCTGCTTCGATATCGGGTCGTCGAATAGGTTCTTGCTCGTTCCCAGAACCCGCGCTGCGATCGCATCGACACCCCCAGCAGTCTGAGCACGGACCGCGGCCGTGGCGTGGGCGAGGGGGATGGTTGCGGTGCGGGGCGGGCGGTGAACAGCCCGATGTGTGACTTGGATCGTTTGAGGTCGTGATTCTTGGATCGGTATTTGTCGTGGGGGTCACCATAGTGATCACCGAGCACACCGGGTGCTGTCGCGCTGTTCGGCGTCGATGGAGCGCTGCCATGCCTGCTCGTCGATCCAGCGGGGTGATCGTGGCCATGATGAGTTGGCGCAGCTCGGCGGGATCAAGCGCTTCGGCCTCCCGCTGCGCCAGGGAAGCGGGATCCAGGCCATGGCGGGCGGCAAACCCGGGGCCAGCGCGGATTACCGGCCTTGCCCGGCGCCGCCGCCAATTCGTACTGGAGCACCTGCAAGAAAGGCCAGTCCTATTCATCCAGGCCGTGGCTGAGCCGGAGCCGCGCCGCCCCGACGGGGTCGTTTTCCTCCATCAATTCAGCGACGAGTGCAGCCGCCGCGCGGTTTCCCTCCTTCGCGACAGGCAGCAGGTCTTGCACGATTCGCTCTGCGCCGCGAGCGTCTCGGTATAGCCGTGCCAGCCACTTGATCGCGTACTCATCTCCGATCTTGGCGATGGGCAGTAAAAGGTCGATGGCCTCGTTGACCCGGCTGGCGTCACTGAGCTGGTGGACTAGCCGCTCGGTGGCGTAGGCATCTCCGTCTTCGGCCAGGACGCGGAGTTCCGCCTCACGCTGGCGGTCGACCAGCAGGTCCACCCACCGTTGGTGGGCGCGGCTGTTTCCAGCGGCGGCCATGCCTCGGAGATCTGGCGCCTGCCCGGCGCGATACAGCAGCTCGACGAGTTCCGTGGCAGCCTCCAAGTTGCCTGTTTCCGCATGCGGGCGCAGCAGTTCTATGCCCTTCTGCCAGCTTCCATCCTGCTGCAGCCATCGAGCCAGCTGCACGAGTGCGTAAGTGTTGCCGGCAGCCGCCAGGTCAGCGACGGCGGATGGCTGACCTAGGTCGTGGAGGAGTACGTCGATGAACATCTCCTCCAGGTCCCGGCCTTCGCGGTCTGCGATCGAGCGTAGAACTTGCCGCGCCTCGTCCGGCCGGCCGACGGTGATCTGCCAACCGGCCAGCTTCCTGGCAGCGTCGCGGTCGCCGGCCTCAGCCCGGGTGTGCAGTTCCTCCTCACGGTCGTACTCAGCTAGGAGCTCGTTCAGCTGGCGGGCGACATCATTGTGGTCGGCGGCTCGTATCCGGAGGAGTTGTAGCGCGTCCTCAAGCCGGTCGGCTTTCAGCAGGTCGTCGATGAGATTTGGAAAGCGCTTAGGGCTTACGGCTTGTAGCACCACGGCCAGAAGGGGAGACGGGGGCGGTGCCTGGTCCGGGCTCGGCTGGCTACCGGCGAGAGCCTCCGCCATGGCAACACGCTCATAGGCGGCCTCCCACGCCGACAGGTCATCGGTGGAGGTGACTCCGAGCACCCCCACAAGCGCCAGCACCATCCGTTTGGGGATCAAGCGCTGGGCATTCAGCATCTCCGAAACCGTGCTGCGCTTGAGCGGATCCCGCTGCGACCGGGTCTGGTCCTGCACGTTCCGCAGCGACATGCCACTTCGCGCCTGGAGCGCCTTGAGCGCCCGTGCTAGATCCTGACGATTCCTCACGGGCCGCGGATCATCAGGATCGCCGCCGGGCGGCCGCTTGACTCCGTCCATGCCCTCCACCAGGGGTGTCCGATATTGTCCGGGATCGTCCGCCACTTTAGATCGTCATCAGTGGACAGACAAGCGGACGGTCCCCGTCTGGGCCGGAACTGGCCGGCGATCTTTCACGGACACTGCCCGATGACGTCTCCTCGTATCTGACGGGGCGGCGACAGATCGCCCTCCGCGGAATCCGCTTGGAGGAGAACTTTGGACCTCATCACGTCGCTGATCGAGCTAGCGGTGGCCGTTTTGGGGCTGGCAAGCTCACTGGCGCTGATCCGCCGCCGGATCAGCTGCCGCACCGGCGAGGATCGTCGAGAGGACAGGGACGACGAGGAGCAATGAGTGCTCGGTTGACGCTGCCGCCCGGATTCAGTCCGCCGCGGACAAGAACGAGGCCCGCGACAACCATCGCTGAACGGCCGGCCCAGCAACGCCACCGTCCGCGTGAGGGCGCCGGACCCCTATCGCGGTCAGTCCTGTTCGTCGCCTTCGGCCGCGGCATCGCGCAGCGGGCGCAGGTTCCCCGGCGTCTCCGGGGTTGAGGAACGCCGGGGCAGAGAGTGGCGCTACCCGCCGGTAACAAGGTCAGATCAGACAGTACAAAGACTCTGAGCGGTAACCGCCGGTCATGCGCGCAGGTTCGCGCTCCGTGCTCGGTGGGTACCTGAATGCGGCCTCATGTCTGGTGTCACTGTCCACAGCCGAAACCCACCCCCATGGAGCGGAATCGCGCCCCAGCTCATCAGTCGGTTGCTCGCCGGTAGCGCCATTCTCTGCCCCGGCGTTCCTCAACCCCGTCATCGGCGGTCGCCGCCGGCGAGGGCCGGGTGCAGGAGCACCGCCGCCGCCCGCCCGGCCCCGTAACCCGAGGGATAAGCCAGGGAACAATTCTCGGTCGCCTGGCGGTCGAATTGGCAAATGAATTCCGATATAAACGACCGTTTACGTTTTGGTCGTAAATCTCATAGTAAACCTTCTTGAATAGTCATCTTGAGCGCATAGGTTCGGTTTGTCATAACGCACCGCCTCGATCGCCTGTCCCGACGGCACGCCCGCCGTGAGCATCGTCTACGCCGCCAGCATCGACGGAACCGTCTCCCTCGATGACAAGGACCCCACGGGCGGAGCTCCCAGCGACCACGACGACATCAGGTTCACCCCCATGACACCGATCGGCTCCACCCCTTCGCACGTGGTCTTCAACAACCAGACCTACACCCTGAAGAATGTGCACTACCACGGCCTGGCCGAGCACAAGTTCGCCTCCCAGGCAGCCTTCTCCCCGCTGGAGGTTCACCTGGTCCACGAACTCGACGGGCCGGCTGTCGGCTACGTCGTGTTAGCCGTGCTGCTGAACGCCGGCGACACCGGATGGTCGGAACACGACCACCTCCTGCACGAGCCGCCCAGCACCGTAGGCACCACCAAGAACGTCTACGCCGTCAACCTCCAAGCTCTGCTGCCCCCGCCGGGAAATCGCAGCTACTACCGCTACACCGGCTCACTCACCACCCCCGACGCCAGCCACGTGTACTTCAAGCCGGTGAACTGGATCGTCTTCAGCCAGTACGGCACCGCTACCCAATCCCACATCAGCGGCGTCCACGCGCTGTGGGGACCCAACGGCAACAAGCGGGACCTGCAGAACAACCCGCAACCACCCAACATCTACCTCAACTGACCCCGTGCCCGGCAGCCAAAGGGTTCCCACCCGTCAGCAAGGCATGACGGTCCGGACCTGACCAACCCGCCGCGCGGCGAGGCCTGCGCGGCGGATCCATCGGCATCCAGCGGCCGTCTCGGCGGTCTTTTCATCGCCGGCAACTGGCCGTAAGGCAGCATCATCCGGTTGGCGCTCAGGCGGCCTCTCCCTACGAGGGCGCGGGCCGCCACCAGCTGAGGGTGACAGTTCGACGCCCTCGGTGACCAGGTGGGCGATGACGCCGTCGGGATAGCTGGCCAGCTCATGCCGGGCGGCGGCGAGGAACCTAAATGTCATGAGAGTACTGACACGCCCCCAAAGGGCTAACTCCAGAACGCACACCAAAACGCGCGTTTCACGATAGAGCGTGGCGGGCTCAGTCGAAGAGCTGGCTGACCCAGACTTTGACCTTCCCGCTGTAGCTGTCGACGACGAGGTACCAGTCGTCGTCGTAGGGCACTTCCAGGATGACGGGGCTGGTGTCGAAGAAGCCGCCGTGGTACTCGTAGGCGTCCTTGTACGGCGAGGGCTTCCGCGGCCGGCCGCTCGGCGAGGTCGCCGAGGCGCTGAACCGGCTGCTGGTCGACGCCTACCTGTCGGTCCACGACCACGTCGACGTCGAGCGTGGTCTGGCCGCGCTGCTGGTCATCCGCCAGTTGCGTGAGGACCTGCAGGAGGGCGAGGGGTATGTGATCGAGTCGCTGCGCGGCGGCCCGATGGGGCACGCCGACACCACCCGCGACCGGGTCGCCGCCACCCGCGACCACCGTGCCGCCCAGCACGCAGAGCAGGTGTTCATCGCCGAGCACGCCGACCGGATCCGCGAGGTCGGCCGCCGCCTGGCCAGCCTCGGCGACCTGCAGCAGCGCGCCGATGCCGCCGCGGCCGCCATTGCGCCTGCCGAAAACTACATCCGCGCAGGTCAAGCGGCATGTCAGTATTCGTGGAGGATGCCGCTGAGCCGGTCGTGTCGGCGGATGTTCAGATCAATGCGCGCGAGTTCGGTGATCGGGTCCGGGGCGGCGCGAAGTGGTGCGGCCTGGCCAAGGGCCTGGTGAGCGCGATGCTCGTTGTAGAACGTCTCGTACTCGGCCAGGGCGTGGCGTAGATGGTGTTCGTTCCAGATCAGGCAGCGGTCCAGGAGTTCGCGGCGGCAGGTCTGCACCCACCGTTCCATGATGGAGTTCATGCGCGGCATCCGGATGCCGGTGAGCACGGGGTCTGGATACCGGTTTCGGCAAGAATCTCGTCCACGAGCGCGGGGAACTTTCCGTCCCGGTCTCGAATCAGGAACCGTGCCCGGCGGCCGGCATCCTCCAGATCCATGACGAGATTCCTCATCGCCTGGGTGACCCAGGCCGCGGTTGGATGGGCGGTGGTGCCGAGCACGCGGATGCGTCTGGTGGCGTGCTCGATGACGGCCAGGATGTACTGGCGCTGCCCGGTAAGGGTGACGGTTTCGATGAAGTCGCAGGCCAGGAGCGTGTCGGCTTGTGAGCGCAGGAAGTCGGCCCAGGTGGTGGAGGCTCGCGAGAGTGCTGGATCGATGCCTTCTTGCTGGAGGATCTCCCAGAGCGTGGATGGCGCGACCTTGAGGCCGAGCGTGGTGAGCTCGCCGTGCACCCGTCGATATCCCCAGGACGGATTCTCCCGGACCGAAACGCAGCACGAGCATGCGAATGGAGCGGACCGTGGGTGGGCGCCCACGCCGCTTCGGCCGGCAGGTCCGGTCGTGCCGCTGTTTCACGATCTCGCGGTGCCAGCGCAGGATGGTGTCCGGGTGGACGACAAGCCGGAGCCGACATAAGACTGCGCGGGGAAGCGAGGTCAGGAGTGCCGCCAGGAAGAGGCGGTCTTCGGGGGAGAATCTCACCCGAACATCGGCGCCCAACCGCCGCTCCAAGACCATGACCTGGTGGCGTAGAGCGAGAATCTCGACGTCCTTGTCACGATCACTCATCGGCAGTGGCCGTAGCGTTGCGAAGGCGTCGTGACGGTCAGATAGGGCAGACGAAGAGCACGAACGATCATCATGCCGCACCGGTGCTCCTCCACAGACGAGTGAGGAGCGCCTACACACCCCGGGGCTTCGCAAGGCCATGACCTGGCCGGACGGGATCTTCGGCAGGCGCACACTCGGTCGCGGTGGACGTGCCGGAGCTGTGCTATTCCAGGATTCTGCGCCACGCGGCCCGTGTCGCCCTGTGAAGTCCGCCTGCGCGGGACTCTTCTCAAAAACTAATTCTCAAAATAGTTAGATTTCGAGACGGCGATAGACGGTGGCGCGGGAGACGCCGAAGCGGGCCGCTATCTCCTCGACGGCGCGACCGTCGGCGTACAGGGAACGCGCCTGCTCCAGCTGCTCCTGGGTGAGCGCGGCGGGGCGCCCGCCGTTCCGTCCCCGGGCGCGGCCGCGCCGCCTGGGCGGGCCCGGTTCGCCGAGGAGTGCCCGAGCTCCGTCGAGGATGAGGCCGCGCAGCCGCTCGGCGGGTTCGTCGCGGAAGAGCACCACGGGGTCGGCCAGCCCGGCGACCACCTGGGAGGCGCGCACCCGCTGTGCCAGGTCGCTCCCGGGACCGGCCACCAGCTCGTTGGCCAGGGCGATCGCGGCGCGAAAGCGCTCGGCCACCGGAGCCTGCACCAGCAGCGTCATGTCCTTGACCAGCATGGTGAGCGTGCTGCGGTGCCGCAGGTGGACGTCGACGTAGCCCTCGATCGCCCGCCACCGCACCTCGTCCGTGCCGCCGCCCCCCGACTCGGCCTCGGCCAGCACCCGCTCCAGCTCGTCCAGCAGCGGCAGCGTGACGTGGCGAAGGATCTCGTCCTTGGAGTCGAAGTGGTAGTAGAGGGCGGCCTTGGTGATGCCGACCCGGTCGGCGATGGCCTGCATGGAGGTGGCGCGGTAGCCGCGGGCGGCGAACAGATCGCTGGCGGCGTCCAGGATCCGCTGAGATGTCATGAAGCTCACCTACCCTCGGTCAGTTTGTTCGCTATATTGCTAACCAGTAGTCAGTCTAGTGCCGTGGAGATGATCCGTATGTGGAGCACAGTTGGATCGAAAAGGTACACATGAGTGAGCAATCGGGTCCGGCCTCGCGCATCCTGACCACGCGGGAACTGGAACAACTCCTGGGGGAGCAGCAGTTCGGCGTGCTCGCCACCGTCAAGCGCGACGGCCCCAACGCGTTCGCCCTGATGGGCCTCGGACAGCTGTACTTCCTCCTCGGCGGCCTCGTGGAGAATCACCTACGGCCTGGCCGTCATCGGCGTGCAACTCGTGCTGCACGCGTTGCACGGGAACGAGCTGCCGTTCATCAACGGCGGCGAACACGTCATCTGGGTTCCTGAAGGTCAACAACTGGATATCGCCGGCCGTCATCGTCGCCGTCCTCGCCGTCACCACGGTGGCCAGCCCGCTCAAGTCCAGGCGCGACACCCGCCAGCCCGCCGACCAACCGCGCGACTGACCGTCTGAGGCGTCGAGGCCGAAGCCGGTTTCTGGAAGAAAGGAAACAACACGCACGATGTTCACCACCTCTCGGCTGACCGATGACCAGTTACATCACGTGATTCACCAGATGTCAGCGATCGACGTGGGGGAATGGCAACCTGCCGACATCGATCGCGTGCTCACCGAACAAGGGTGGCAGCGGCGTGCCGAAGGCGCAGGATCACGAATCCTGTTCTCGACAGGGCTACCGACAGGCCAAGGCTCCGCCTACCCTGACGCGGGGCTCGACTGTGCGCTCAGCATCCCGCTGGCCGTCGACCTGAGCCACGCCGAGGCCACAGAGGTGTTTCGCCAGGCACGACACATCGCCGAGGAGATCCTCGGGCCGGCACCCTGGCTAGGAGGGCCCGGACCTTGGCTGCGCTGGCGCCGCCCGGACACGACACCGATGCTCTCGTTCGCCTCGTACCCGGCAGACGGCACCGGCTGGGTCTACTTCCAGCTTCTGGTGACGGAGGACTATGAACACGGCGAATACCGTGGTCTCGTCACGCCCTCCCCCTCCTGGTACCGGCTCGTCAACACCGACGCGATCGACGGCCTACTCCGCCGAAGCCGGCAGGCACGCGCCACCTGGAAGAACCTGAGCGAACGCCTTGCCGAGACCCTCGCCACCCTCGTCCACGACACCCGGCTTCTCGGAGACCACTATCCACTGACCCTGCTCATCGAGGAGACGAACGGGGAACGGGAGCCCACGGAAATACCCACCTGCTTCATCAAACTGTCCGCCCTCGTGCTCAGCCTCGAATGCCCAGCCGGGCACCAACCGGACGTGATGCAAGCGATGACCGAGCTGGGCTGGACACCGCCGAGCCCGGCGAACACGGCACCCGAACGCTCCAACTACCACCGCGACTTCCCGATCTCCTCCCCGGACTTCGACGAAGCCGCCCGCCTCGTGGCCGGAGCCATGCGGGCACTGGGTGCGGAGCTCCCGCAGATGACGTACTGGGTAAACAGGAACGGCGAAAGCACCGGCATCCGACTTTCCGAACTCGGCCTGAGCCAGTAACCGGCCCGCCCTGCCGGAAGGGGGCGGAAAGACAATGGCGGCGTCGGCCGGCCCGGCATCACGGGCGCCGAAGTAGGCGAGAACGGCCGATTCCGGTGGCGCGGGTACTGAGGTACGGGGCGTGTTTCCTGAACCCTGGGCCAGCGGTCCTGTAGATCCTTGATCATATTTCTGCGAGCCTCCGGATTGGAGTCGCGGTGGGCCGCCAACGAGCACACCGAAAGTCAAGGAACAAGTGCCCTCATGATGGCAACCCTGTGCAGCAGTCGCCTCGTTACCCGAGGGCGTTGTGTCAAGCCTGTATCAGCCGGGCGACTGACCTGGCTGGACGCCCGATCAGCATGGGCGATGCGGATTTTAGTCGCGGTCTTCTTAGCCTCGGTTTCCGGGCGATCCACGCCGATGACGAGACTGAATGTGAACAGGTCATGGTCGACGGTCTTGTTCTGATCGACGGTGTGCGCTACTGGGCGTGCGAGGGTCACTTTGGCGGCATCGTCGTCCAATCCTGTTAAGGGGTGCATTTCCCTGCGCGTGGCCACGCTCGAAACTGCCGTGGCTTGTTGAATGTCAAGAGGCGCCGTGGCCATGCCCCAGAGAGAAAGGACAACGAGATCCAGCGCAGACAGATAGATTCCGCACGCCCCTTCGAACGAATTGACGATGTAGGCCGGGTCAACGAACTGCTCTGGACCTTTTCGCGCGATGCGCATGAGGTGCTGGCCGTTCATCCCGGACGGCGGAATGTCCCGCGCGAACGACTCCCGTATCTACTCGACCGATTGAGGACGGGGGTGAGCTGGCGGACCATCGTGCCGCGAAGAGTTCTCGACAATCCTGCGGCGGCCGACTACTGCCGGCGACTGCATGAGGCTGGGGACCGGCACCGTGTGACCGACGAGACGATCCAGCAGATGGTCATCTTGGATCGCTCGGTGGCGTTCGTACCGACGGTGCCGAACACCGACGGGGTCGGAGCGCTCATCATCCGCCAGGCGGGGGTGGTGGCCACGCTGGTAGACCTCTTCGAGTGGGCCTGGGGGCAAGCCGGCGATCTCAACACGGCGGGCCCGCCTGTCCTTTCTCCGCAGCAGCTGCAGATCCTGCGTCTGATGACGACCATGGTCAAGGACGAAGTCGCCGCCCGCGAGCTGGGGATCGGCGTGCGTACCTACCGTCGGCACGTGGCGGCCTTGCTCACCAAGCTCCAAGCGGCCAACCGTGTGCAGGCCGCCGTGATCGCCAAACAGCACGGCTGGGTCTGACCCATCAGGTGGATGTTGCCGCCCACCCGCGAGCGAGCTCCTTCTACCCAGACCGTTGCGCTCAGGTACGCGCGATGATCTGGCGAGCGGTCTCCAACTGCCGCATCTTGACAGCCCTCAACGCTTGGAACTCCTTCGGGTGGGCGCGTATGGCGGCGTTCTGGATGCGGGTTTCGGCTTCTGCCCAGATGGACACGAGACCGGTTCTCTCCTTGCACCTCACGTCTGTCTGAGCTGCCCGGATCTCCCGCGCGGAGGGGTTTGCCGTTGACCAGCGCTTGTCGGTGACCGCCGCGAGAGGGTCCGGGTAGTGGAAGCCCTCGCCTGCCATGCACGTGCTCCAGGTCCGGAACGCCTGGGTCACCTTCACGTCGCGCTGGGAGGCGTCGAAGGTCGCGAAAATAGTCCTGTTGAAAAAGGCGGCGTCGGCTTGGGGCGCTCCGGCGCTCATCCGGGTGCGTGCTTGGCCAAGGCATCGTTTGGCGGCCTCGCGCACGTTCGGAGGACTCTCCGTGGTCCGTGCCAGGTCGTTTGTCTTACGTGCGATCACGGCAGGCCGGTCGGGGGGCGCGTGATAGCCGAAGACGTCCGCTATCCGTGGCTCGATGACACCGTAGCGACGTCGGTGCGGTGGGGCGCTCTCCTTCTCGGCCGGTCCCGGCAACGCCTGCCAGGACCGGCCGAGAGCGTGCATACAGTCGCGGACGAGGAGATCCTCAGCGACGTCCAGGGTCATGACCTCGGCCGGGCTGAAGTTGTAGGCATCGAAGGGAAGCCTGAGCCGCTGCGCCTGCGCGCCGGCTTCGGGAGCGACAACCTCCTGCGGATGTCGCGCCTGCGTGCTCGCTGGTGTCGTCGAGCACGCGCAGACCGCTCCGGCGATGAGCGCCAGGGTCGTGCTCCATCGCCGGACCGGTGTCTTCATCTCCTGCCTTCGCGTGTGTGAGCGTGGTCGTCTGCGACCGAACCCAGACTCAGCTGGCCAGCGAGGTTGCCTTGTTGTCGAAGCCGTTGTTGCTCAGGTCCTTGTCCTGGCTGTTGGCTCGTGCGGTGTAGCCGGGCGTCCCGGCACAGTTCGCGCGGTCGTAGAGCCACACGCTCCGGTCGTACTCATTCTTCATGGAGCTCGCCCAGTTGTTGTAGGCGCCCGGGAGGTTCCCAGCGCACCTGCCGGGCGCGGGCAGCGAAATCTTGATGTACGGGCTTCCGGTGAAGTCGTCGTGCTCGAACAGACAGAAACGATCTGTGCACGTGGCTCTGTCAACCGCGGCGGACGTGCTGTCGACGACTTCGATGGCGATATCGCCAGCAGGTCGATCGGCGAAGCCGCCGGCCGCTTGAGCCGGAGAGCCGAACCCGGCGAAGCCGACGACGCTGAGCGACAGAGTACCAACGATGAGAGTGAGCTTGCTTTTCATGTGCACAAATTCCCTTCATTACACGGAAGAGGTCATCGGGTCGCCGATTTACGGTGTGGGCTATTCGAGTTTCTGCATGAATAGATCGCACTAGAGTTCATTGGAATATCGGACGACCCTGGAGAGGCATTCATGAAGCTATATTGTGTTTTTACTGTTGGTCAAGGCGAAACCGTGCTTGGTTGGAAGGATGGCATGTTGATGCCATACTGGACATTCAATTTGAAGTGCCTTCTGTCGGTTGAGAATGGGTCTCGTCGACGGCAATATGGCCGGCGAAATGCCTCGCTGCCCTGCTCGCCGGTCAATTGACACATCCGGCCCGCCGTACCCCATTGCTGCGTCGAAAGCCGTCAGCGCGGACGCGCCCTCCGCGGAGAGCAACGAAATCATGACCCGACGCGTCGGCGAACCCCGGACTTTTCTCGCCGCCACCTCGCGGCGGTGCATTTCTTTGAGGGCAACGGCGACGAGGTCACACGGCCCTGCCGCCACGACAATACAGCTCGGTCCACCTTCTGCGCGAAAAGGGCAACTAATTGCCAGATCGGGCATTTCGCCTGGCCTTGCGGCGAGGTGCGCATTAGCTTCGCTGCGATGTCGCCTATCTAGATCAGCGAGGCAATGAAATGGTCCTCCCCTTCGCAGGAAAACCGTCGATGAGCCGGCGAGTTCTGCTGGCGGCCGGTGCGAGTGCCCTGGCTGGGTTAACCGGCACATCACAGGCGCAGGCTGCCGGCCGACGGTTCGATCTGACCGGTCCGCCTGAGGGGCTCATCTGGCGCAAGCCGCTCAAAGACCAGACGGTCCTGCAGTCGCTGGCCTTCGACAACCGCAACGGCCACATCTACACAGCCCAGGTGAGGAATGGCACGGGTTCGGCCAGGGCTGGAGACCTGTGCATCAGCAAGCTCAGCCTGAACGGCGCGCTCCTCGGCCACATGTACCTGATGGGCTTCGGACACGGCGTGCAGATCGCCGTCGAGCCGGTCGGTTCGGCGGCCTACCTGTGGACCGAGACCGACGGCGCCAGCGACCGCCAGAACGCCTGGGGCCGCAAGATCGCCCGGTTCCCGTTCGTCAGCGGACGAACCCTGACCACGAGATCACCGAACGTCACGAAGTACGCGCCCGTCCCCGGGGCGACCAGCACCACCTGTGCCATCGACCCGTCCACCAACCGGCTGGTCATGCGCTACCGACTCAGCGGCGCCGTCCGCTTCACCGTCTACAACCTGGACACGCTCAAAGCCGGCCGCCCTGTCGCACTGAGTCAGGCCGAGCAGCCGCCGGGACTGGGCACCTTCCAGGGTTACACCCTGTACCAGGACCACATCTACCTCCTGGACGGTGACGCCTACGGTCGCGCCAACCCGGCACCCGGCAACACGCACCTCACCAGCGTGAGCCTGCTCACCGGCCAGAAGGTCGAGCGGCGTTTCACCGCAGCGGCCAAGTCTCTCGACCACCGCGAGCCCGAGGGCATGGCCATCCAGATCGCGGGCGGCCAACCGCGTTTGTGCTACGGCCTGGCCGCCGGCAGGCCAGGGACGCGCCTGGTCAGCATTGTGTACAAGAGCAAACGGGCATGAGCTCCAAAGTCTCCGACGTCACGGTGATGGCGTGCCAAGGCACCACTGTTTCGCTGCGTCTCGTCTCGGTGGATGATCAGCCGGCGGCCATAGAGTACGAGAACTTCGCGATCATGCTCCTTGAGGAGGCAGCCAGTTGCTTTTCCGAGCGCGAAAGTCCTTTCTCCCAGGAAGTGTCGTTCGAGGACACCATGGACGAGGAATGGCAGCGGCGCTTCGCCCGCGGTTTCATCACTTCGGTCCGCGTGAGCGACGAGACCGAGGGGGAATTCCCTACCGCGATACTGCACATCGAGGTCAGCCACCCGGCGTGGCTTGAGCATGTGCGCGTGGGCGACACCTGGGAAAGCTATGCCTACGAAGACCTCTACGATCTCGACGACTGCCCGCCGATCCGGCCCGGCGAGAGCGGCCCGGCGAGCGACGACCCGAGCGAGGCGTTCCTGTATCTGCCGCGCGCCGCCTGGGGAGATCTGCTCAAAACGGGTCCCGAATTACTCGAGATACCCGCCTACTCGCCGAGCGCCTATACGACGGGAGACCCGGTTCACGACATCAAGGACGTGCCCGCGGACTGGATCGGCCGGGCGGTACGCGTCACGACGGAACTCGGCGACGAGGACGGCTCGTTCGTCCCCCCGCACACCTTGGCGCGCCTGGACGCGCACGGCCGCGGTGTCAGTGTCGGCGCTCACATCAGGTCCATCGCGCGTCTCGTGCCGAACGGCAGGCGGCGCGGAGGCAGACTGACGCACGCGATGGGGCTGAATCACCTCAAGGCCGAGCCGGTCGGGGCCCGGCAGAACGGCAGGCAGGTCGAGCTCTCGTTCCGCATGCCGCCCGGCCGGCGGGGGCTGGCCCTGCACTCCGCGTCCCACGTGCTGGACCTGCTGGCTCAGGGCTGGGATGAAGGGGACCGGGAGAGCGCCCTGGCCCTGGCCCTGTCCGCCGACGCCGAACGCCTCGGCATCAGCGACCCGTGGGACCTGCTGGAGCGGATCGCCGATACCTACCTGGCTGATTACACGATCACCTACGTGCCGGGCATCGACCTGGACGGCCTCCCGCCGCACCAAGCGCGAGCGATGCTCGCCGCCGAGTGGCCGACGGCCAGGCTCACCGTCACCATGACCGACGAGAGGTGGGCCACCCTGCCGCAGGTCGATGAATGGCCGGAGTCCGTGGGAACGCGAGTGATCACCGATTAGTACTCCGGTGACACTGTCAAGGCATCCGAAGATCACGTAGTGGCCGTGGCCGACACTGTAGACCCTGCCGGCTGGATGGTCGGCACCCACAAAGTCGGGATCACGCCTCCGGTGGTGACCAGCCGTACTTGCGGATCAGGTCCTCGTCGAGCAGCTGCATCTTCCCGCCGCCCAAGGACCAGTCCTCCCGCCCGGACTCCTGCAGCATGATCAGCACATCGTCCGGTCGCACGCCGACTTCGGACAGGTTGGCCACGATCGCCTGGTAGAGCGCGAGTTTCATGTCCTGGGTCCGCCCGCGGGTGAGCGTGATCTCCACCACCACTGGATCGCGCCGATCACCGTCGAGGAAGTGGCGGTCTACGTGGAAGGCGGTGGCCGGTTGCGCGTCGACGATCTGGAACCGATCGTCCGGGGGAACGCCGATGGCGCTGACGAGCGCGCTGCGCACGCCTTCGGCAACGGCTGCGCGCATCGGTTCAGGACGGTCCGTACTCAACGTGATCCGGACGAACGGCATGGGGATCCTCTCGGTGGCTACTTCGCCGATAGTCGTGACGCCTTCAGTGTCAGGTATGACCAACCCGAAGAAACGCCAGCTCAAACCATGTGCGGGCCTGGCATGACGCGGTGGCTGAGGTCCATGAACAGATTTCTCGGTCGCCTCGCTGACCCGCATGCCGAGCCGAGCCGGTCGTCAGTCGGTATCGGGCCCCTCAGCGTGCCGGATCCGAGTCACTCCTCGTGACGGTACATGTCGGGGAACGCGGCCGTCAGGGTCGGGCTGTCGGGCCGGTACAGGTCCAGCGGGTCGGCACGCATCGCCGCGTCGAGTGCGTGGGCGTCGTCTCCGACCAGGATGCGCCACGTGCCGGCGCGTACGCCATCAAGGATGACGGTCGCGGCGTCGGCGGCCGACAGCGGCGCGGTGTCGCGAAACCACTCACCCATGCTCTTGACCGCAGCCCGAACCTCCTCAGCACTCAACCGGTCGGCGGGAACGCCCGAGACGGCGGCGGCGAGCACGCGGGCGTCCGCGAGTTCCTCGGCGGTCATGTCGTCAGGCTCGGAGTGGCCGTGGATCCGGCGGGAGTTGATCACGATCTCCGTGCCGACGTGCCCCGGCATCACCAGCGCGACCCGCACGTGCGGCGCGTTGATCCGCAGGTCCGTCAGCATCGCCTCGGAGAAGCCCTTCACGGCGAACTTGGCGGCACTGTACGCGCTCATCGGCAGACCGGGACCGGCCGCCCAGAACCCGTTGACGCTGCTGGTGTTGACCAGGCACCCCTCATCACTGGCGATCAGGAGCGGCATGAACGCACGCGTGCAGTTGTACACCCCGCCCCAGCACACGCCGAACGTACGCTCCCACTCGGCTCGCGGGCTGGTGACGAAGCTGTTGCCGCCGCCGATGCCGGCGTTGTTGAACAGCAGGTTGATGTGGCCGGTCCGATGCCGCTCGACCACCTCGTCGCGCAACCTCGCCACCTGAGCCTCGTCCGACACGTCGCAGTGGTGGGTGGTGACCCGCACATCGCCGCCGCCGGGTGCGGCCTTGGCGGCTCGCTCGGCGGTGACGGCCAGCCCGGCCTCGTCCACGTCGCACGCGGCGACCGAACAGCCTTCGGCGGCCAGCTGAACGACCAGTTCGCGTCCCATCCCGGCGCCGCCTCCGGTGACGACGGCCATCTTGCCCGTGAACGATCTCATCGCTCGACCCCCTCCGTCGCTGACCACCCTCACACGTACCGGGGCGGCAATCAACGCCTGGTCCACCTCACAACACGCGCCTCGTCGTCGCCCGGCCGCCTGTGTTCGTGACGATCA
This sequence comes from Nonomuraea sp. NPDC059007, assembly GCF_042740555.1. Lineage (NCBI taxonomy): Bacteria > Bacillati > Actinomycetota > Actinomycetes > Streptosporangiales > Streptosporangiaceae > Nonomuraea > Nonomuraea sp. NPDC059007. Next base: position 70,129 of record NZ_JBHYJD010000018.1, read on the forward strand.
GGTACGCCGAACGAAGGGACGCGGCCGATCATCATGCGGCACGCGGATGCCCTCCCCTGGCGGTCGGAGCGCCATAAGACCATTACCTTGGCAGGCACCCGGGTCAAGGTCAGATGCGGCAGACGAGCCGGCACAAGCAGATCAAGCACCACGCGACGAGTCATGAGAGGCACGGGGATCTCGGCTGAGCGGGCAAGTCGTACCATAAGGCCGTGCACGCCGTTATTCGTTCCCTGTGGAATGAACCGCGTCCCCCCGATCCGCCCGCGCGAGTGCCGCGTGACTGGGTGCTCGTGGGCGTGCTCGTGCCGGTCGCGCTGCTCGAAGGCTTCCTCCGCCCCGACCTGCCCCACCGGGTCGTCGCCGTGGCGCTCACCCTCGTCCTGCTGCCCACGCTGCTGTGGCGACGGACGCATCCGCTGCGCATGCTCCTGATCGTCTTCGCCGCCACGGCAGTCGCGCCGCTGCTGACCGGTGGCGTGCCCTCGGAGGCCTACTCCCTGGCCTACCTGCTGATCCTCGTCTACGCGCTGGCCCGATGGGGATCGGGGCGCGAGATCGCGATCGGACTGGCCGCCATGATCACGGCGATCGGGCTTTCGACCGCCTTCGGCCGCATGGAGCCTTCCGATGTGGTCGGCTCGTTCGCCGTGATGTCGGCGGCCACCACGCTCGGCATCGCCCTGCGCTACCGGGCCAGAGCCCGCTCGCGTGAGCTGGACCAGGTCAAGCTGCTCGAACGCGCCCAGCTCGCCCGCGACCTGCACGACACCGTGGCCCATCACGTCTCGGCCATGGCGATCCGCGCGCAGGCCGGGCTGGCCACCTCCGCGTCGCGGCCCGACGCGGCGACCGACGCTCTGAAGGTGATCGAGGAGGAGGCGGCTCGGGCGCTGGCCGAGATGAACAGCATGGTTCGCGTGCTGCGGCAGAACCAGCCGCCCGAACTGGCGCCCGGACGCGGGGTCGCCGATCTCGCGGAGCTGGCCACGCGGGGCTCCGCCGTACCGGCTGTGAAGGTGAATCTCCCCGGCGACCTCGGCGAACTGCCGACGCCGGTCGGGGCGGCGCTCTACCGCCTGGCGCAGGAGGCAGTCACCAACGCCAGGCGGCACGCGCGCCACGTCGGCCTGATCGAGGTGAGCGTCAGCGCGGAGGAGGAGTGCGTACGGCTGAGCGTGACCGACGACGGCTCACCCCCGGCGGCCCCCAGGCCCGGCTCCGGCTACGGCATCATCGGCATGATCGAACGTGCCGAGCTGCTCGGCGGCACCTGCCAGGCCGGTCCCGGCCCCGAGCACGGGTGGACGGTCACCGCCGTCCTGCCCCGGGCGGGGAGGCGGTCGTGAGCGTGCGGGTGCTCGTCGCCGACGACCAGGAGATCGTCCTCACCGGCCTCACCATGATCCTCGACGCCCAGCCCGGCATCGAGGTCATCGGCCAGGCGGGCGACGGCAGGCGGGCGGTCGAGCTGGCCCGCCGGCTGCGTCCCGACGTCTGCCTGTTCGACATCCGCATGCCCGGCCTGGACGGCATCCAGGCCACCCGCTCCCTGGCCGGGCCCGACGTCGCCGACCCGCTGGCCGTGGTCGTCATCACCACCTTCGACCTGGACGAGTACGTCTACGCCGCGCTGCGCGCCGGCGCCAAGGGCTTCCTGCTCAAGAACGCGGGCGCGGCCCTGCTCTCGCAGGCCGTCCACGCCGCTGCCAGCGGCGACGCGCTCATCGCGCCCAGCGTCACCGCGCGGCTGCTCGGCGCCTTCTCCCGCACCGGGCCCGCCTCTCCTCCCGTACGGCCGATCGAGACGCTGACCGAGCGAGAGGAGCAGATCTTGCTGACCGTGGCGCGCGGACGTACCAACGGCGAGATCGCCGACGAGCTGCACATTTCGCTCAGCACGGTCAAGTCGCACATCGCCAGCCTCATGGCCAAGCTCGGCGCCCGCAACCGCGTCGAGATCGCCATGTGGGCCTACGAGACGAACCGCGTCTAGGACCTGTGGATGATCCACTCGGCGACCGCCAGATTGATCAGCCAGCCCGCGGCCATCAGCAACGCCTTGGGAAGTTGTCCAGGCGTGCCGGCGATCAGAAACCACGGCAGCAGCGTGAACGCCTGCGTGCCCGCGCCCAGGGCGATCGCGTAGGCGCGCATCATCCAGGCCCGGTGGGCGGCGATGTCACGGCGCCGGATCGCGAGCAGACCGAGGGCCAGCGAGGCGGCCATGGCCGTACCGAAGATCACGCGGAAGACGCCCAGTAGCGTGCCGTCGGTCTCGGGCAGCGGGCTGAACAGCGTCATCCACACCCCGGCGAGCGCCGCGACCAGCCCCGCGGGCACCAGCACCCGCCCAGCGGCGCGATGCCAGCCGGGACGGCTGCGCCGCAGACCGGGCGCGAACTGGAAGGCGCCGACGACGGTATAGACGGTCGCGCCCGCTATGTGCAGGCTCACCGGAAGCGGTGCGGCGAAGAAGCGCGCGTTGTCCGGCGTGATCGCCACTCCCACGGACAGCTCGGTCACGCGGATCGCGCCCGCGACGATCGGAACGGCACTGAGCGCCAGCAGCGCGGCCGGGATGGTACGACTCCTCATGCCATCGATCGTGGCGAGCCGAGCCGCGCCGGACATCGCGCCTGAGGCTCCCTTGGAGACGTCCCATCGGCCGCCAATCAGGCGTACTTTCGGCTGATGAGCGGCGCGGGCGCCGTTCTTACGCTGACGAGTGTGATGAGAGCATTCCTCCTGCGCTCGTACGGCTCAGCCGACGAGTTGCGTCTCACCCGGATCCAGAAGCCCGAACCCGCTGCCGGCGAAGTCCTGGTCAAGGTGCACGCCACCTCGGTCCAGCCCTACGACTGGCACCTGATGCGCGGCCAGCCGTACATCGCCCGACTGATGGGCGGCGGCCCCGGCCTGCGCCGCCCGAAGATCTCCATCCTCGGCGCCGACGTCGCCGGCACGGTCGAGTCGGTCGGCGAGGGCGTCACCGCCTTCCAGCCGGGCGACGAGGTCTACGCCATGCCCAAGCAGGGCGGCTTCGGCGAGTACACCTGCGTGCCCGCCGGCGAACTGGTCCCCAAACCCCGCAACCTCTCCTTCTCCCAGGCCGCCGCGGTCCCCATGGCGGCCAACACCGCCCTGATCGCCCTACGCGACTGCTACCCCGGCCAGAACGTCCTCGTCAACGGAGCCTCCGGCGGCGTCGGAACCTTCGCCGTCCAGATCGCCAGGGCGCTCGGCGCGAAGGTCACGGCCGTCTGCGGTCCCCGCAACCTCGCCATGGTCGCCTCACTCGGCGCCGAGGAGGTCATCGACCGTACCCGTGAGGACTTCACCCAGCGCCGCCAGCGCTACGACCTCCTGCTGGACATCGCCGGCGGTCCCTCCACCGCCGCCTGCCGCCGCGCCCTGACCCCCAAGGGCGCGCACGTGCTGGTCGGGGGCCCGGGCGGCCGCTGGCTCAGCCCCGCGGGCCGGATGCTCACCACGATGCTCGCCGGGCCGTTCGTCTCCCAGCGGGTCGCGGTGGCCGACGTGGTCCGCTGCACCGACAACCACCGCAACCTGACCACGCTGACCACCCTGCTCGAATCCGGCCAGATCACTCCGGTGATCGATCGCGGCTACCCGTTCGAGCGGATCCCGGACGCGATCCGATACCAGGAACAGGGCCGTTCAGCAGGCAAGGTCGTCGTCACGTTCGAGGGTTCGTAACCTCCTTGACCGGCTGCGGTGTGAGCGCCGCTTCGTAGGTCCGCACCTGACCGCTGACCAGCAGATCCGACGGCCCGCGACATTGCCGGTCACGCACGCGGTGATCGTCCCCTCACCTACGGCGGAGCAAGAATTGCCGACCTGCGGGGCCAACCCCGATACGGTTCGAACGTGATCAGCGAAGGAGGAGCTCGGCTCGGAAGACAGGCCGCGCATCGCCTTGTCCAACTCGACTGCTGTGTGGTCGAGGCAGGCCTGACCGAAGCGGAGTTCGCTCGTATCGAGCACGAATACGGAATCGAGTTCGCCGACGACCACCGGGCCTTCCTCGCAGCCGGGCTGCCCGTCCACGAACCGCGGGAAGAGAAACCAGACACCAGCTATGCGTGGGAAAGGCCATGGCCGGACTGGCGCAACGGTGAACCCGGCGAACTCCGTCGGCACCTCAACTGGCCGGTCGACTGTCTGCTCCAGGACGTCCAGCGTGGGCACTGGCATCCCGCCTGGGGCGAACGGCCGGATTCCGGCGAAGCGGCCGTCGACGTGGCGAGGTCGCGGCTGGCTGGGGTGCCGGCAATGGTTCCGGTGTATGCGCACAGGTTCTTGCCCGCAGGCCACGGAACCTTCGGCCACCCGGTCTTGTCGATGTGGGGCTGCGACATCATCTATTACGGTGCCGACCTGCTCGACTACATTAACCAGGAGTTCGAAGAACCTCGGCCCGAGCATCCCGACGACTGGGCGCCTCAAGCCACCGTGCCGTTCTGGCGCGATTATCTCTAAAGCCTGTTGGGGGCCTGCTGGTCGAGTAGCCAGGGCTGATGTCCGCAGGGTCCATCCCGGGTCCTGCCGCCTTCATGCTGGGAAAGCCGAATCGGGTGGTGGCGGGGTTCGTCCAGGTCATGAGTAGGGAGGCCCCTATAGAGGTCAACGACCTCGATGAGTCGGGAGACCTCGCTGTGGGATCTCGGCTTAGAGCCGTTGGCTCGCCTCTTAGGCCGTGTCGACGCCCGGCTTGGTAGCGCGCTGAGCGGTGCCGATGCCGTGACGGCTACGGCGGTCGTCGACTACTCAGCCGACGTTAAGTACAACGAGGGCGGCACTACCGGATTGGTTCCGCCTAACGGGTAGAGTGGATGGGTAAATGTGTTCACAGTAACCTCGCCTTGACGGTGACAGATGGCATCACTTGCTGATCTGGAGGCTCTCATCGGGCCTCCGACGCGGAGTGCACCGTCGGTTCAATGGACTTCTGTAGAAGCCGACCTCAACCTCGGCCTTCCATCCGACTACAAGCAACTCATGAGCCGCTATGTCACGCTAGAATTCGATGAATTCCTTAAGCTGAACGTCCCCAATCCAGGCATAGGCGTCGAGCGTTCGATGCGGGCAAAGGTCCTGAGCGTGCTCACTGATCTAGCGCCACCGGACGATGAAACTGTTGCGGTGGTCGACGGCGATAACGAGGTGCTGGAGGAACGTACCTTTCTCCACTACCCCGATCCCGGTGGGATTTTCCCGTGGGGAACAACTCAGAATGGCGACATTGGGTTGTGGGTTACGATCGGCCACCCCGACGAATGGCGCGTTGCCGTTACAGACGGATCTTCATTGTGGATGCACAGCGCAGGACTCGTAGACTTCCTAGTGCAAGCAATTAATGGTTCGATCGCCTGCCCACTCCTGCCTCACAACGGGCGCTTGGACGGAATCGTAAAGGAATTCACGAGGAGTGATCTTACCGACTGACCAGATACTCGATGCCTGTCGAAACACCCTGTGCGGTGCCAGAACCTGTGTCACATCTCCTGACCTGCAGCTTCGTTTCACCGTTAGGCGGCCCGGTGGTACTCCCTAAATCCTTCAACGGCCGATCGTGTACCGCGTCACAGGGCACCAACGGCGCATGAGCTGCAATCATGCAACGGCCCACGGGTAGAAGCTGAGTACACGCTCAAACCAGGTTGAGCGAGTACGCAGACATGGCGTTCCAGGCTGGTGGTGGTTAGTCGAATAGGTCGCGGCGGTAGGCCTCGCCGACCGCGCCGGCTCGGTCGCGTACGCCGAGCTTGTTGAAGATGTGCACCAGATGGGTCTTGATGCTGGCCTCGCTGATGAACAGCCTGCTTGCCGCCTCCCGGTTGGACGCGCCGTCCGCGACCAGTTTGAGCACCTCCAGTTCGCGCCTGCTCAGCGGACCTGGCACCGGTCTGCGGATCTGCTTCATCAGCCTGCTGACCAGGGACGGCGACAGTACCGACTTGCCTTCGGCCGCGGCGCGTACCGCGTCGAGCAACTCCGCGGTCGGTGCGTCCTTGAGCAGGTAGCCGACCGCGCCCGCCTCCACGGCCGGCAGTACGTCGGCGTCGGAGTCGAACGTGGTGAGCACCAGGATCGGCAACCGGCGGTCGCCCTTGAGCAGGTGCCGGATGGCGGTGACGCCGTCCATTTTCGGCATGCGCAGGTCCATCAGCACGACGTCCGGCCGCAACGTGGCGATCCGCTCGATGGCCTCTTCACCGTCGCCTGCTTCGCCGACCACGGTGAAGTCCGGCTGCTTGCTGAACGCCGCGTGCAGGCCCTCCCGTACGATGGGATGGTCGTCCACGATCAGCAGCCGGATCGGGCCGCCGGCGGTCATGGCCGGTCCTCCGCGGCTGCTTGCGGGACGCTCGCGCTGATCGCGGTGCCGTCTCCGGTCATGCTTTCCACCTCCAGGCTGCCACCCACAGCATGCAGCCGCCGGCGCATGGCCTCCAACCCGAAGCCGGGTTGGCGTACCGCGCCGGGATCGAAGCCGACGCCGTCGTCACGCACGTCGAGCAGCACCACCTCACCCAGGTAGGACAGGGTGAGCCCTACCCGGGTCGCCCGCGCGTGCTTGGCCACGTTGGTGAGCGCCTCCTGCGCGGCCCGGAACAGGGTGATCTCGATGGCGGTCCGCAGCGGCACGGGGTCCCCGGTGACCTCCACCGTGATCGGCACATCATGAGACTCCGACCAGCGCCGGGCCATGCCGGACACCGCCTCGGGCAGGTGGGAGTTCTCCAGCTGGCCGGGACGCAGCGCCTGCACCGAGCGGCGGGCTTCGGTGAGGCTGTCGGCGGCCAGTGACTCGACTCGGCCGAGGTGGAAGCGCCACCGCTCGGGTTCTCCCGCGGACTGCTGCGCCGCCCGTACGTGGGTGACGATGCCGGTCAGACCTTGGGCGAGGGTGTCGTGGATCTCGCCGGCCAGCCGCTGCCGTTCCTCCATCTGGCCGGCCTCGTGCGCTTGTACGACCAGCAGGTCCTGCAGACCGGCGTTCTCCGCGAGCGCGGATTCGAGCTGCCGGTTGGCCTGCTGTTTTCTGCTGTCCTCGACCGTGGCGATCCAGCCTGCCACCACCACCGGTACGAAGATCCCGATCGGCAGGATGTAGACCAGGACGTCATCCGGTACGCCGACGGCGAGCAGGGTGGCGTACTGGCCGATCGCCGTCACCGTCACCGCGATCAGGATCGCGTGCGCGGAGAACATCGCGAACGCGTAGGGGTAGCCGATCCAGGAGAACGCGAAGAACGCCGGGCTCCTGATCACCAGAAGCGTGCTGATGGCCAGCAGCCCGGCGTAGAAGACCAGTACCAGCCGGGGGCGCGCGGCACGGTTGGGCAGCAGCCACGCCGAAAGGGAGAGCCAGCCCAGTGCCAGCGCGGCCAGGCCCAGCGTGCCCGCCGTACGCCGGCCGTCGACCGGCGCGGTGAGCAGGTCGAACACCACGGACACGACCAGCCCGGCAGCGCCCAGCGCCGGGAACAGCCACCGATCCCGGAGGTCGGTGGCCGTGCCCCGGCTGACGAGCCGGACGAAGCGGTCTGGTCTCATCGGGCTCCCCTGTCTACTCCCATCGGAACAGCTTGACTGCGATCATGCCGAACGCCACGGTGAGGACGGCCAGGGTGATCAAGTGGCTCGCTGCGGGAAAGTCTCCGCTCCACGCGTCCCGCAGCCCCTGCATGGTCGCTCCGAGCGGGGTGTACTCGCTGATCCGGGCGATGCCGGGAGGCATGGCTTCGGTCGGCATGGCCACTCCGCTGAGAAACAGGCTGGGGAAGAAGACGAACAGCCCGATGCCGGTGGCCGCGTTGCCGGTTCGCGCGATCGAGGCCACGAACAGCCCGAGCGCCAGCAGCGCCAGCACGCCGAGCACGAACGCCACCACGACTCCCGTGACGTTCTTCGGCATCGTCCAGCCGAACGTCAGGTTGCCTGTCAGCGTGACCAGCAGCAGCGTCGCAAGCGCCATGCCACCGCTGACGATCAGCTGGGCGACCAGCACCATCGCCGGTTTCGTCGGTGTGGTGGCCAGCCGGCGCAGGATGCCCTTCTCCCGGTAGCCGGCCAGGGTGGACGGCATGATCAGGATGGACATGATGGCCAGGGTCAGCACCAGCACCATGGCGGGGAAGTAGTTGAGCAACGAGCTCCGCATCGCCTCCGGGGTGCCGGCCGGGTTCAGGATGACGCCGAACACCACCACCAGCAACAACGGCAGGCCCGGCACGAAGAACACCGATTCCGGTGCCCTGACGAAAAGCTTGAACTCGGTGACGGTCAGTTTCCGCAGTGCGCGCATCCGTGCCACCTCTCAGACCTCGAACTTGCGGCCGGTCAGCGTGACGAACGCGTCTTCCAGGGTGGCCTGCTCCACACGCAGGTCAGCGGCCATGATCCGGTGGCGGGCCAGCGTGGAGACGACGGCCTGGAGCACCTGGCCGTTGCCGGCCACGACTACTTGATCGCCCGCCGTACGCACGTCGGTCACCTCGGGAAGATCGCTGAGCAGCCCGTCCGGCAGCGCCACCGAGGGGCGGAACCGGACGCGCTGCTCAGCCTCCACCTTCGCCACCAGGCCGGCCGGGCTGTCCAGCGCGGCGATCCTGCCGTCGCAGAACACCGCGATCCGGTCGCAGAGCCGTTCGGCCTCCTCCATGAAATGGGTGACCAGGATGACGGTGACCCCGCGCTCCCGGATCTCCTCGATCAGGTCCCACGCGCCCCGGCGCGCCTGCGGGTCGAGCCCGGTGGTGAGCTCGTCGAGCACCGCGATCTCCGGATTGCCGATCAGCGCCAGCGCGATGAACAGCCGCTGTTTCTGACCGCCCGACAGCTTCCCGAACGGAGTGTTCCGCTTGTCGGTGAGTCCCCAGTCCCCGAGCAGTTTCGCCGGTTTCACCGGGTCGCGGTAGAAGGAGGCGTACAGGTCCAGTGCCTCCCAGACCTTCAGCCGCTCGGGCAACTCGCTCTCCTGCAGTTGCACGCCCACGCTGCTACGCAGCCGGTCGTTGTCACGCTGCGGGTCCAGCCCGAGCACGCGGACCGTGCCGCCGTCCGGCCTGCGCAACCCCTCCACGCATTCCACGGTGGTGGTCTTGCCCGCCCCGTTGGGGCCGAGAATGCCGAAGATCTCACCCTTCTCCACGGTGAACGACACGTCCTCCACCGCGACCTTGCCCCGATACCGTTTGTGCAGGTTGCCTACCTCGATGACCGGCATCTGCCCGCCTCCTCCGCACTCGTTCCTTCCCGGACACGACGAGAATGCCGGGGGAGGCGCCGGTACGGATCGCTCCGGCGGCCACTCGATAGGTTGAGCCGCGGCATCGACCTGACGGCCACACCATCAGCCGAACGATGGATGCTTCGACCGGGCCCGCCGCAGATCGGCGCCCGGGTGAGCGGATGTGTCACCTCCGGCGATCTGACCGTTCGGTGCGTGTGCCACCCGGACGTTTGGACCTATCGGCCGGCGTTCGCAGAAGGTGGCCAGGGCGCGGGTGAGGCCACGGGTGCGCAGCGTGCCGGGGTCCTGGTCGTCGATGACCTTCGTCGTGGTTCTGTTCAGCTTGCGCCGGCAGGAAGGGCGCTCGCGGATGCGTTCGCTGCCCTTGATGGCCAGCAGCAGTTCGCCGGTGATCCGGTCGAGGTGGGGGCGGACCTCCTTGGCCAGGTCGGGGCGGTCGGTGGGTTGTTCACCTGGGTGGGACCGCCAGCGGGCGTGCAGGGCGCGCTGGACGAGTTTGCTGGCCTCGATCTGGTCGCGGAAGATCCGGGTGGTTACGGCGGGGTCGAGGCCGAGGGTGGTGGATCTGGCGGCGACGTCGTCGAGCACCTGCCTTTCACGGGCGGGGTCGTCGATCGGCTGGGTGGTGCCCCATTTGGCCGCGGCGACCTTGCCGGCCAGCCGTACCCTCTCCAGAGATAGCTCCACCAGCGGCCTCAGCGCGCCGCGCTCGGAGGTGACGGCGAGCGGCGCCAGGGCGAGGCTGAGGGTGAGTGAGACGGCTTGGATGAGCATGGTGTTCCTTGATGGCGTGGTGGGCTGAGGGCGGGGCGGGCGCCGGAAGGCTAGCGGACAGGCTGGACAGCAGGTGCTCGGCATCGGCGCCTTCTTGCCCCACACCCGCGGTACCCGAGCGGGCCGTCCACGTTCAGCTCGTCCAGGTGGCGCTGCACGACGGCCTTGCGGTCGCCGCCGCGGCCAGGATCGTGGTCGACGTCTTTCTTCATGGGATCGGCCCTTTCTCACGTCGGTTCGACCCTAGAAGTGGATCTGACGTGGGAATTCAGTCGTGAGGGCGATCCTGGGGACAGGCTGCAGGAGGAGGTGGACACGGCCGGGTGTCTTTGGATACGCCACCGAAGTCGGTGCTGGTGCCTCCCATGACGGACCCAGCGCTACGTTCCGGCGGTGGCTGGGCAGGCATCCGCGCGCGGCCGACCTGCTGCTCGTGTGCACGTTGATCGTCTTCGACGTGCTGGTCTGGGCCGACTACAGCACCGACGACGGTCTCCTCCGGCCCGCGCTGATCGTGGCTCAGGTGGCGCCGCTGGCCTGGCGCACCCACCCATGGTGAGCGTGTTCTCCCTGATCCAGGGGGTGACGGCGCCGCCGGGCGACCGCACCGGCGGACTGTTCGTGGCCTTCGCCGGATATGCCGTCGCCCGGCCGCCTCTCAGCGCGGCAGGAAATCTAGGGCCGAGGCCACACATGACAGACCGGGAAGTCGTGAGGGGATCCGAACCCGCCCTGCGTGAACGCGCTGAGCTCGGCGCTGCCCTCAGGGGCCCACGCCCACGTGACGACCTTCGTGTGGAACAGCGCCCGCAGCGGCACAGTACCGGGCACGGGGCTGGCGAAGCACGCGAACGCCGGGCCCTCCGCGGTATATCCGGACGGTCCCGAGGAGTTGGCCGTGAAGTAGTAGTGGCCCTCTTCGCCGCAGGCGTTCGCGCAGCGGAATCGGTTGATGACGTGCAGGCCTTCGACCTTGCCTGCCGCCTCGGCCAGATAGACCCGTCCTATCGTGGACTGCGGGCTCCACCCGGCCGGTCCGCCGCCACCGGGCGACAGATCGTTGCCGCGCTTGGGGCTGGGGGCCTTGAAGCGGTTCAGTGGTACCGGTGCGGTGCCGCCGTACAGGATGCTCACGGCGGTGCCTGCGCGGTGGCGGGCGCCGGCGGCGGGGTCTTGTCGCAAGACCTTGTTCACCTCGAGGGTTGGCGCTCCGGGGTTCGGGGCGCACTCCAGATGGACGGCCCGGATCGCGGCGCACGCCTCCTCGGGCGTCTTGTTCATCACGTCCGGCACGACGGGCGGGCCCAGGTAGGCAAGGGTCACCTCGGAGCCCGGCGCCAGGCCGGTCCCCGGTGCGGGGGTCTGCGACATGACCTCCTCGGTGGGGACGCCGGGACCAGTCTCCTGCCGCTTGCACACCAGGCCGGCTTGCTCCAGGGCGGCACAGGCCTGTGCGACCGGCAGGCCGGTGTATGTACCGACCTTCACCTTGTCGGGGAACACGACGGTGACCTCGGCGCCGGTGCTGACAGGTGACCCCGCGGCGGGGCTCTGGCTCTGCACCACGTTTACCTGGTCCTTCGCCGCCGCCGGTTCCGTCGCGGGCTTCCTGTCACACCGCAGCCCGGTCTCCACGAGGGACTCGCACGCCTTGTCGGCAGGGACGCCCGTGACGTCGGGCACGGTGAGCGGCCCGCGATAGTAGACCTTGACCGCGCTGCCCTGCGGAACCCGTGCACCTGCCTGCGGCGAGCTGTCCAGGACGACGCCCGTTTCCGCCTTGCTCTCCGCCCTGGGCAGCTTGACGCAGCGCAGCTCCGGTTCGATCAGCTCACACGCCTTCTCGTACTGCATGTCGGTCAGAACAGGCACGGTGACCATGCTGGGTTTCGGGGTCTGTGACGGCACGACGACCTTCGACTGCGGCTTGCGCGGCTGGCCGGTCTCCGTGGTCACGGGGGGTAGCACGGCCCGCGTCGGAGGTGAGCTTGGGGTCGGCTTCGGGGTCGGCAGCGGCTTGTCCTCGGCTCCGTCGGCGTCGCCGGCGTCGATCTCGGAACGCTTGCCGTTCACGTCGAACGACAGCGTGATGGGACTTCTCTGGTCGTTGACCCACACCCGGTCGTCACGAGCGGTGATCTGGAATCTGCCGGGCCCCTTCGGCACAGGCTCCACCTTGACCTTGCCACCGGACACCTCAACGATCACCACCTGGCGCTCGGAGTGGTCCGGGACGTACACCTTGCCCTGGTGGACGACGGGCCGGTCGAACTCGGCGCGGGCGCGCCCGTTCAGGGTCACGCTGTCGACCCGCCGGCTCTGGAAGTCGCCCGTGACGAGCGTCCCGCTCTCCGGCATCACGACGGCGACCACACTGGAGGTCGTGCTCGGCTGGGAGACCAAGCCGTGGCTCGCGCCCAGCTCCAGAACCCGGCGCAGGCCGTCCGTGTCGTACATGGAGGCCTTGCCGGTGTTGCTGGAGTAGAGGACCGGCAGGTTGGACGCCATGGTGAGGGTGACGGCCGCGCCGGAGCCGCCCACCAGCTGACGGTCCTTCAACGCGCCGTCGACGATCTCCAGCAGCTCGTCCGTCTTCGCGGTGTACGCCCAGACCTTGCCGTCGGAGTCGGCCACCGCGTCCGTCACCGGCGGCACCTCTACGGGAGCCGGCTTGCCCCGTGACCCGTCCAGTTTCTCCAGCCTGCCGGTGCCAGAGTCCAGCAGGTACGTCTGCCCGCCGCCGGTGACGAGCTTGAGCCGGTCCTTCGAGGAGGCGCCCTTCTCGATCGGGTCGCCGGCCTTCAGCGTGTCGGTGGCCAGCGGCGTCACCGTGCCGGTGTCGTGGTTGACGACCCAGAGCGAGTCCGGCCGTACCTGGACGACCTCCAGCTTCTCATCGTCCTTCGCCAGCTTCTCGGCGCTGCGGGCGTCGACCTCGTTGCTCAGGGCGTTGATCCGCGCGGCGGTGTCGCCCTTGGCCAGGAAGGCGATGCCGTCGCCGAACGCGGCCTTGGAGGTCGTGTAGCCGGTGCCGAAGCCCAATCCCACGATCAGCGCCACGACGACGGCGCCGAGCAGGACGCGGTTGAGCGTGGTGCGGGTGGAGAACCGACGGAGCCGCTCCGCTGAGACGCGCCGGACCAGTGGGGACGGCTTGGGGGAGCCGGACATGAGCATCCTCCTGCGGTGGAGCCGGGGGAGGTCCGAGAATAGGGCTATTCGCCGCATTGCCGGGGGGAATCGGCATAGGGATGGCTCCCCAATCCGAACCACAATGAGGAGAAGCGGTATGGCCCCGATGCGCGTGGAGAGTGGTGGCCAGGTCGTGGAGGTGGCCCAAGGCCAGCAGCTCACTTTCGGCCGCGACCGGGAATGCACGATCTGTCTCGACCCTGAGGACCTGGGCATCTCGCGGATCGCGGGAAGCGTCGGCAGCGAGAAGGACACCTGGTGGCTGACCAACCGATCGAGCGCGTGCAAGCTGACCCTCGCGGACGAGCTGGGCCTGCGCAGCGTCCTCGCGCCAGGAAGGCGGCGGGCGATCGAGGAGCCCACGAAGATCCTGGTCGACGGGACGAGGCGGGCACACGACCTGCTGCTGACCCCGCCTCCCGCGCCGGTCGAAGTCCTTGAGATCCTGCCCATGCCGAGCGACACCCTGCCGACCGCGATCGGCGACGAGGTCATGGTCAACGACCAGGACAGGCTGGCGATGGTGGCGCTGTTCCGCGGCTATCTGGAGGAGCCGCCACGGTACGACCCCTATCCCAAGGACTATGCCTCGGCCGCCGCCCGGCTCGGCTGGCGGCGTACGACCCTGGTCAAGCGGATCGAGTACCTGCGAACCCGGCTGACGTCAGCCGGCGTACCGAATCTGATGGGACACAACGCGCTCGCCAACCTGGCCGAGTTCGCGATCAGCCGCCGCCTGATCACCCGCGACGACCTCCTGCTGCTGCGTCGATAGGGACCCATTCCCATTCCGCCGTCCACGGCGGCGCTCCTAGCCTCGGTGCTCATAACCCCCACGAACCGAGGAGAGGTCATGACCATCATCGGCGGCGAGATTCCCCAGCTCCACGCGCTCAACAGCAGCTTCCAGCGGCAGGCGGGCACCGTGGACACCCTCCTGCGCGAGCTGAGCAACGAACTGGCCGGCACGTACTGGCGCGGCGGTGCCGCCGACCGGTTCCGTACCTCGTGGAGCGGCGAGTACGAGCCGACCCTCAGGAGGCTGTCCGCGGCCCTGCAGGAGGCGGCGACCGAGATCCGCCGCAGGGCGGACGCGCTGGAACAGGCCGGTAGCTGAGAGACCGGACGGGACTGAGCGTGATGGAAAGGGAGATTCGCTTCAGGGCGGACGGGCGGGATACCTCGCTCGTGCTGCAGGCGGCAGCGCAGGCCACGATCGGCGACCTCGCCGCCGCTCTGGGGCTGAGGGCCGGCGCCCGCCTCCATCGGGCCGGCGGGCACGAGCTTCCGGAGCCGGTCACGCTCGCCCGCGCTTGTCTCCCCGTCGGCGCGGCCTTGACCGCGACCAATGAGACGGGCGCCGAAGAGCTTGTGGGAGACGGTCTGGAGGTGGCGGTGGTCGGCGGCGCCGGCGGCGCCGGCACGGCCCCGCTGCGTCCGGGGACCGTTACGACGGTCGGCAGATCCGCGGACAACGCGCTGGTGCTCGCGGACCCCGAGATCAGCCGCCACCACGCGACCGTGACTCTGGGAGACGACGCCTCGGCCGAACTGACCGATGCCGGCTCGCGCAACGGCGTCGCCTGGCGGGGTTTCCGGTTGGGCACGTGCGCGCAGGTCGCGCCGGGCGAGCTGTTCGGCATGGGCGAGACGGTCCTCACCATCAGGGCCGTCGACCCTGCGGACGCCCCGCTGCAACCGGTACGGGAGGACGGCTGGGTTCTGTTCAACCGCCCGCCCCGGCTCCCGGCCAGAAGCGCACCGCTCCGCCTCACCGTGCCACGCCGCCCCCAGCCTCCTCGCGCCGTGCGCTTCCCTCTGATCGCGATCCTGCTTCCGCTGGTGCTCGCGGGCGTCGCGTATCTCGTCTTTCCCGGCGCCGCCTATTTCCTGGTGTTCGCCGCTCTCTCGCCGGTCCTGGTGGTCGCGAACCTGATCAGCGACCGGCGCGGTGGCCGCAGCGAGCATCGGACGGCCACCGCCGAACACGACCGGAAGCTGGCCGAACTCGGCGATGCCCTCTCCACGGCCGCCACCGAGCAGGGGCGGGCCGCGCGCGAGGCCCTCCCCGACCCGTGCCGCCTGCTCAGAATCGCCGCCGCGCCCACCAGCAGGCTCTACGAACGCCGCCCGGCCGATCCCGACTTCCTCCGGCTGCGGGTCGGCCTGGCGGCGCGACCGGTAGCGGTCACGTTCACCGGTGCCGACGGCGAACAGGAGCCGGAGGTCCCGGTGATCGAGTACGTGCCCGTCGCCGTCTCCCTGGAGGAAGCGGGCGTGCTCGGCCTCGCCGGCCCTCGGGAGCAACTCCTACCCCTGGCCCGGGCGGTGCTCGCCCATCTGGCCACGCTCCACGCCCCGCACGACGTCGGTCTGGTGATCATCACCGGCGCCGACGAGGCCGCCGCGTGGGAGTGGGCCACCTGGCTGCCGCACGCGTTGCCGCACACGCATGAGCTCGCCTGCCGCCGCATGATCGCCGTCGGCGCCGACCAGGCTGCCGCCCGGGTGGCTGAGCTCCGCCGCGTCATCGCTGGCCGGCAGGCCGAGCAGCGGGCCACGCTGCGGGCGAGCGCGCCCGCCGGCCGCCGTCTCGTCGTGCTGGCCGACGGGGCCCGCCGCCTGCGCTCCGTGCCAGGGCTGACCGAACTGTTCGTGGAGGGCCCCGAGTCAGGTGTGTACGCCATCTGCTTGGACACCGAGGAGAACCACCTCCCCGACGAATGCCGTACGACGGTCGTCGTCACCGGACGTTCCGGCACCCGTGCCCAGGTGCGCGGGCACGACCTGGCGGCGGACTCCGTCCTGCTCGACCGCCTCACAACCGACGACGCCGACCGGCTGGGACACGCCCTCGCACCGATCCGCGTACTCGGTGCGCGCTGGGGCGCCCAAGCCGACCTGCCCGACTCCGTACGCCTGCTCGACCTGCTCGGACTCGGCGCCGATCCGTCCGCAGAGGCGATAGAGCGAGGCTGGACGGCGGGTCGCGGCAGTGAGGTGACGCTCGGCACGAACGCCGAAGGTATGGTGACCGTCGACCTCAAGCGCGACGGGCCGCACATGTTGATCGCGGGCACCAGCGGCGCGGGCAAGTCGGAGCTCCTGCAGACTTTGATCGCGAGCCTGGCGGTGTCGAACTCGCCCGAGTGGCTGTCCATGGTGCTCGTCGACTACAAGGGCGGAAGCGCCTTCGCCGAGTGCCGGGACCTGCCGCATTGCGCCGGCATGATCACAGACCTGGACGGGCACCTGGTCACCCGGGCCTTGGACTCGCTCGGAGCCGAGCTGCGCCGCAGAGAAGAGCTGCTGGCCGAGGCCGGGGCCAAAGACATCGAGGACTACTGGGCGGTCTGCCGCCGGCCGTTGCCGCGGCTGGTCATTCTCATCGACGAGTTCGCGTCACTCGTGGAGGAGGTGCCCGAGTTCGTGACCGGCGTCGCCGGCATCGGGATGCGCGGCCGCAGCCTCGGCGTGCACGTCGTACTCGCCACCCAGCGGCCTGCCGGGGCGGTGAGCGCGGACCTTCGGGCCAACCTCAACCTGCGGATCTGCCTCCGCGTCACCAGCGCCGCCGACAGCGGCGACGTGATCGACGTGCCGGACGCGGCCAGACTCTCCCGCCACCACCCCGGCCGGGCATATCTGCGGGCGGGTCACTCCGACCTGGCGCTGTTCCAGGCCGCCCGCGTCGGCGGGCCACGTGCGGCGTCCGCCGACCGTGAGGTGACGGTCACCCCCAGGGACGTCGCCACGCTGGGATGTGCGCCCGCCGATGCCGCGCGGAACGACGAAGGAGAAGGGAAGGAGACCGATCTCAAGGTGCTCGTCGCCACCGTCAAGGAGGCCGCGCGACGCTCCGGCGCCACGGTGCCCGCCTCTCCCTGGTTGCCCCCGCTGCCCGCCCTGGTCGCCGCGGACGAGCTGCCGCCGTCTCCAGATGACGGGCCCATGGTCGTGCCGATCGGGCTGGCCGACCATCCGGACCGCCAGGTGCAGGTGCCGTACGTCCTGGACGTACGGGCCTGCGGGACCGTGCTGATCGCGGGCATGGCCAGGAGCGGCCGGTCGACGGCGTTGCGTACCCTGGCGCTCGGCCTGGCGCGCCGCAACAGCCCCGCCGAGCTGCACCTGTACGTCCTCGACCAGGGCAACAGAGCGCTGGCGGAGCTGGGCGAGCTGCCGCACTGCGGCGCCTACGTGGACGGCGAGGACACCGACCGGACCGAGAGGGTGCTCGCCTTGCTGACCGCCGAGATCGGGCGGCGCCAGCGCTCCCTCGCCGAAGGGGGTGCGGGCGCGCCGCCGTACCTGCTGCTCATCATGGACCGTTACGAGGCCTTCCTCGCCCGCCACGCCGACACCGACGCCGGGCGGCTGACGGACCTGTTCGACGGGCTGCTACGGCACGGGCCTTCCGTCGGCGTCGGCGTGGTGATCGCCGGCGATCGTTCCGGGTTCACTCAACGGCTGTCCGGCGCGGTCGCGACCCGCCTGGTGCTGCGCCACGCCGATCCCGACGACACCGCCGTGTACGGAGTGACCCCCCGCCACCTGCCTGCCTCCATGCCGGAAGGACGAACGATCATCATCCCTGGCATGGTCGAGACGCAGATCGCGCTGCCTTCTCAGGGGCCGTTCAGGAGCGCCGACGGCCTCCCCGCCGAGACCCTGCCGCGTACCGTCGATCCTTTGCCGGAGTCGATCAGGTCCGACGAGCTGGAACGGCTTCGCGTCGCCGCTCGCCCTTCCGGGCCTGCCGTGTGCACGCTCGGCGCCGGCGGTGATCAGCTGGCCCCCGTGGATGTGGACCTGGCCGCTCTGGGGAATCGCTTCCTGGTCGCGGGGCCGCCCCGGACCGGGCGCAGCGGTGCGCTGCTGGCCGTGGCCCGCTCGATCGCCATGCGGCCGCTCGTGCTGGTGTGTCCACGTACCTCGCCGCTGTGTGAGCTGGCGGGACTTCCCGGTGTGGCCGCCGTGCTGTCCGGCGCGGCCGAGCCGGACAGCCTCGACGAGGTGCTGGCGACGCTCCCCGGCCCCTGCGCGGTGCTCGTGGACGACGCGGAGCTGATCGGCGACGGCCGCGGCGCCATGGCGCTTGAGGACCTGGCCAGGACCGCACGGGACACCGGGAACGTGCTCGTGGCCGCGGGGACCACCGACGACTTGCAGCTTCAGCGCTACCGAGGGTGGCTCGCCACGGTGCGACGGGCGCGTACCGGGCTGCTGCTCGCCCCGGCCTCACCGGTGGACGGGGAGTTGTTCGACCTCAAGCTGCCGGCGCCCCGCGGTCTGTGGCCCGCTGGACGAGGGATCCTGGTGTTGCCTGGGAGACGTATACCAATTCACGTTCCACTAGATGAATTGGCGACTGTCCGATGAGTCCGGCTGGTTATAGTACGACCGCTGTGCCCCAGGGGCACGTCTCGGCTTCCTTTGAGGACACGACCACCTTGGACAGAGATCCGGCCAAGCTGCCCACCCTGCCTCCGTCAGGTTCTCCGTTGCCCGAGCCCATGCCGCTGCGCAGCGAGTACGTCAAGGAGAAGCTCATTGGCCAGGGCGCCATGGGCCAGGTGTGGCAGGGCCGCCGCGGCCCCGGCGGTGATCTCGTCGCCATCAAGGTGCTCAGGCAGGAGTACGCCTCCGACCGCGCCGCCGTCGCCCGCTTCGTCCGCGAGGGCATGGTGCTGACGTCGATCGACCACCCGCACGTCGTCCCAGTTCACGACATCATCTCCGGCGGCGGCATGCTGGCCATTGTCATGGCGCTGGTGTCCGGCGAGAACCTGCGCGATGCCCTCGCCCGCGGCGCCTTCGACCGCGAGAAGTCCGTCACCCTGCTCGGCCACGTGGCTCAGGCGCTGGCGGCCATTCACGCGGCGGGCGTCGTGCACCGCGACGTCAAACCCGAGAACGTGCTGGTCACCTGGCGCGGCGGCGCCCCCTGGGGGCAACTGACCGACTTCGGCGTGGCCCACGTCGCCGACGGGCAGAACATCACCAAGCACGAAACCTTCGTCGGCACGCACGCGTACCTGGCGCCTGAGGTCGCGCTGGGCCGTCCCCCGACCTCGGCCGTGGACGTGTACGCACTGGGAGTGATGGCCTACGAGTTACTCGCCGGGCGGCGGCCGTTCACACACGACACGTCGGCCGCACTGTTACAGGCCCATCTCAACGACCGTCCGGCCCGGCCCCCCGAGATCGACGGCGACCACTGGCACGTCATCGCGGCCTGCCTGGCCAAAGAGCCCGATCGGCGGCCTTCGGCGAACGACCTGGCCCGCTTGTTCGGCGGCGCCGACGGGCTGCCACCTGACGCGCCGCCTCCGCTGCCCTCTCTGCCCGCCCTGCCCCAGGCCCTCCCCACCCCTCAGGCCCTTCCCGCGCCCCCGGCTGGTGCCGTCGCCCCCGAGACGCTCACGACCAGTGGTCCGACGGCGGCCATCCCCGAAGCACCCGCCGAGCCGCCCCCGCGCCGCCGTAGACGGTGGCCTGTCGTCGCGGGCCTGGTCACGGCGCTGCTGGCGTCCACGGTCGGCGGCATCTGGTACGGCCTGCCCCCGGCCGAGCCGGCAGCCCCCAAGCCCAAACCCACGTCCCGCTTTCACTCCATCCCCGTGACCGTCACGAGCCCGGCCCGCGGACGGATCAAGGTCGATTTCGACGACGCCTCGTCGATGTCAGGTTTCCAGGCCTACCGCGTCACCAGCACGCGGGAGATCGTCTGGCTGCGTGCGAACCAGGCGCCGCCGTACGTCGAGCGCAAGCTCAATCCCGGCGCGTGGCACTGCTACACGGTCGAGGTGCTCGTGCTCAACGACGAGACACCGCCGCCTGCGGCGAAGCCGGCCTGCCGGATGGCCGACGGCCGCGACTCCACGACCAAGCCGTAAGAGGAAGGAAGTATCTTGCCCGCCACTACCGATGCCGAGCCCGGGGCCTACTTCGCCGCGGCCCACGCCGCGCTCCGATCCAACGTCGAACGTGCGCTGTCCGGCAAGCCGCACGCGGTACGGATGGCTTTGACATGCCTTTTCGCCGGCGGGCATCTCCTCGTGGAAGACGTGCCGGGCGTGGGCAAGACCACGCTGGCCAAGGCCATCGCCGCCTCGATCGACGCGAGCTGGCACCGGATCCAGTTCACGCCCGACCTGCTGCCGTCCGACATCACGGGCACCACCGTCTACGACCAGAAGACCAGCACGTTCGACTTCCGGCCGGGCCCCGCTTTCGCGCACATCGTCGTGGCGGACGAGATCAATCGCGCCTCTCCCAAGACACAGTCGGCGTTGCTGGAGGTCATGGAGGAGCGGCAGGTCACGGTGGACGGTCGGCCCCGTCAGGTGCCCACCCCCTTCCTCGTGGTCGCCACCCAGAACCCCGTCGATTTGCAGGGCACCTACCGGCTGCCCGAGGCGCAGCTCGACCGGTTCCTGTTGCGCATCGCGGTCGGATACCCCGATCTCGTGGCCGAACGCGATCTCATCATGGACAGGGCGCGTACCGGGACCTCGCCCGAGCTGAAGCCGGTGGCCAAGATCGACCAGATCCGCTGGATGATCGAGTACGTCAGCCGCGTCTACATCAGCGAAGCCGTCGCCGAGTATGTCGCCCGCATAGCCGAGGCCACCCGTGCCACCCCGCACCTGCAGCTCGGCATGAGCCCGCGCGGCAGCCTGGCCCTCGTACGCACGGCCCAGGCCTCAGCGGCAGGGGAAGGACGCGGATACGTGACCCCGGACGACGTGAAGGCGGTCGCGCAAGCGGTGATCGCCCATCGCCTGGTGCTCACCCCTCAGGCCGAGATCGATGGCCTCACCACGACGGCCGTGGTGAACGAGATCATGTCCAGCGTCGTGGTGCCGTTGCCGGCAGGGGCGCGGTGAGCGCTCGGCCGCCTGTCCTGACGGGCACGGGCACGGCCGTGCTCACGGGCGGGGCCGTGGTGCTGGCCGCCGGGCTGTTGGGCGGCTACCCGCAACTGGCGGCGATGGGCGCGGCGGCACCTGCGCTGGTGGTGGTGGCCGTGGTCATGATGTGCGTACCGGACCGGCTCGCGGCGGCCCGGACCGTAGCCGGCGACCGGATCTCCGTGGGAACGGGCGTCACCTGCATGATTTCGGTGCGGAACGAGGGCAGGCCGCCCTTAGGATGGACCGAGACCACGGACCGGATCGGCGCAGAACGGGTCAGGGTGGCGATCACGCCCCCGGCCCGCGGGGGAGCGGCCGGCGCCGAGTACACCGTGCCCACGCACCGGCGTGGCCTGCTCGGCCATGGTCCTCTCACGCTCGAACGACGCGATCCGCTCGGGCTCGCGGTCCGCCGCCACACGGCCGTCGCCGCGTCCGCCATCTGGGTGCACCCTCGCGTCCACCCGCTGAACGCGCTTCCCCTGGGCACGCGTCCGGACGTCGACGGGCAGTCCGGCGGGCACACCCCTCATGGCACCAGCATCTTCGACGGTCTGCGCGAATACCAGCCAGGAGACGATCCACGCCTCATCCACTGGCGCTCAGCGGCCCGTACCGGAACCCTGCTGGTTCAGGAGCGGGTGGACGCCGGCGAGCCCGCCGCAACGGTCGTCCTGGACACCCGCGCTGAGGTTCTGGACGAGGCCGCCTTCGAGGAAGCGGTCGAGGTGTGCGCCTCGATCGTGTTCGCGCACGCGCGCATCGTGTTGACGGTGGCGGGCGAGGACTCGGTCGAGCTGGCTCGGTTGGGCGCCCGCGGCCCGCTCGACCGGCTCGCTGCGGCTCGTCGCAGTGAGGGACTCGGCGTGTCCGCCGTGCAGGCGCCCGTCCGCCGCGCCGCGACCGGGGGACAACTCGTGCTGGTCACCGGTACGGATCCGGCGATCGTGGCCCGGTTCGCCGCCGAGGCACCCAGGTTCTCGCTCCTGCTGATCGTGCGACTGGACCCCGCCGCCGCGGCTCCCGGGGTGGTGCGCAGGGGAGCGGTGACCCTGGTGAGCGCGGCCGACGCGGGTGGTGCCGTGCAGGCCATCGGGCGTCTGGCGGGTGGGCGGGCATGACCACGTCGCCGGAGAGTGCCGAGGCCGCGGGATCCGCCTCGCCGCGCCTGGGCAGGCCGGTCGCCTTCACGATGGGAGGTTGCCTGCTGGCGTTCGTCGTGGGACTGCTTCCCGTCGTGGCGTTCGCGGGGGCGTTCGGGAGGACCTCGGCCGAGGCGCTCACCGATCCCCGCTACCTGCCGCCCACCGTCGGCGCGGCGCTGGCGGTGGCCGTGACCTGCCTGGTGACCGCCCTGGCGACATGGTTGCAGCCGGTTACCCGGTTGACGGCCGGTGTCGTCGTGCTGGCCGCGTACCTGGCCGTCGTGATCCCGTCGAACGTGCTCAGCGGGCCGCACCGGCTGCTCACCTCGATCTCGCCGCTCGAACCCCATGGCGCGGAGCTGGCCACGGTGGCGCTGCTGGCCGGGCTGGCCGCTCTCGCGGCGGCAGAACCGATCCTGCGCGGCAGGTCCGTGGCGTGGGCGCTGCCTGTCGCCCTGCTCGGCACCGCCGCAGGGCTGTCGGTGTCAGCAGGGGCGGGGGCGGCAGCCTGGCTGGGACCCGGCGCGGCGCTGATCATCGCCGTGCTGCTGCTGTTCGGCGCCTGGTCGCGCCGTGACGGCAGCCGGCGGGGCGAGCCGGCCCGACGCCGTCCGCGCTTCGCGCTCGTGGCGGCGACCGTGATCCTTGTGGCGACCGGTTCGGCGACGAGCCTGTTCCTGCCGCAGGCGCTTCCCCCTGCATCACGCCCGATGGACGCTCGCGACCTGCTGCCTCAACCGGTCGAACCCCGTCAGGCGGCCAGCCCGCTGTCCCAGTTCCCCGCCCTCCACGCGGGACGGACGCGAGTGCGCCTGACGGTCACCACCGATCGCCCTGTCACGCACCTGCGATACGCCACGCTGTCGGCGTTCGATGGCATCTACTGGACCACCTCGGGAACGTTCTGGCGGGCGGGCACCCGGCTCCCCGGACCCGATACGGCAGGCCGTGTCGTCAAGGATGAGGTGCACGTCGCCGAAGCCGGTGACCTGGGCCTGCTGGTGTCCAGCGGGCGGCCGGCGCGGGTGTCGGTCGCGGGGCTCGGCGTGGATCCGGACACCGGCGACCTCGTCAGCCCCGCCGACCGGCCGTTGCCGCGCGACTACGTCGTACACAGTCTGGTGCCGGCCGTCGATCCGGCCGCGCTGGCGGCGGACACACCGATCGTGAAGCCGGAGCGGGACGCGGCGGCCGGCCAGTTCGCGGACGCGGCGAAGAAGATCACCGGCGACGGGTCCGGCTACGAGGCGCTGCGCCGCCTCGCCGACCACTTCGCGAAAGGCGTGTACACCGAGCACACGGGGCCGAGGCCGCCGAGCGGCCACGGCAACTGGCATATCCGCCGGTTGATGGCGGAGACCAGGACGGGCACGGCAGAGCAGTACGCCTCCGCGTTCGCGGTGCTGGCGCGCTCACTCGGCTACGACGTGCGCGTGGTCGTGGGCTTCCGCCCGGGCAAGGGACGGAAGAACCAGTACCGGATCACCGAGCGGGACGTGGACGCCTGGGCGGAGGTGCGGTTCACCCAGGCCGGTTGGGTGGCCTTCGATCCAACACCACGCAAGGAGAGCAAGGGGAGAGCCGAGAGATCGCCCGACGAGGAATTCCCGCCGCCGGCCGATGACGATCAGCAGAAGCGGGATCCGGCCAGGGACGCTTCCGCCGATCCGCTTCCGCCGAACCCTGACACCCCGATCTGGCCCTGGCTATTGCTGGCGTTGTCCGGCCTGCTCATGACGGTCCCCGTCGCCGTACCGATGCTCAAGTGGTTCGCGCGCGGCCGCAGACGACGTACCGCGGATCCGCAGCGAAGGGTGGCTGCGGCCTGGCGGGAGATGCTCGCCGGCTATGCCGACGCGGGGCTGCTCCTGAGCACCGCGACCACCACGGGAGAGGCGGCCAGGCTCGCCGCGATTCGGTTCCCCGACGCGGCACAGGCCACCGGCGACCTGGCGGGGTTGGTCAACGAGGCCATGTACGCCGCCGCTGACGTCAGCCACGCGGAGGGCGAGCGTGCCTGGGCCCTGGCCGATGAGGCGCGTGCCCAGGCGCGTACGGCGCTGTCGTTCAGACGGAAGGTGGCGGCCGCGTTGCGCCCGCGATGGGGACCACTTCCCATTTCGCGGCGCCCGGCGCGCTTCTAGCGTGCGTCCATGACCACACAGCGAATCGCGGCCCAGCCGGCCGCGCTCACCACCATCGGAAGTCAGCTCAGCGGTGCCGCGGCCGGCCTGCCCACGACGCGCTACAGGCGGCCGGCGACCGGCGACGGGGCGGCCGACGCCGCGCTCAACGAGTTCGCGGCCCGCTGGTCCGATCACCTCGGAAGGCTTGAGGAGGTCGTCCGGCTGACGGCGCGCCAGGCCGATCTGACGGCGCTCGCGTTCCGGATCGCGGGCGGCTGATCGTATGGGCGAATCGGCTGTTCCCGGCGTGCTGCTCAGCGCCTCGGAGGAGAACGGGAACCGGGCGCGGGGTCTGCACGGCACCGTGACGACCCTGCGTACCGCCACCGCCGGCCTCACCGCCGGAGCATTCGTCGGCCCGTGCGCGAGCCGCTTCCTGACAACCCTGGAAGGACTGCAGACCGCCTTCGTCACGGCGCGGTCCGCCCACGAGGAGGTCGCCGACGCCCTACGCGGCACCGTCGCCCCCATCGAGGAGGAGCAACAAGCCCGCGACCGGCTCGAACGGGCCGAACGGCGGCTCGCCGAGGCACGGCGACGCCTGGCCGCCCTGCCGGAGCCGGTGGATCCGGTCGCGCTGGCCCAGGTCCGGCACGAGGTCGATGAGGCCGAGCAGGACGTACGCCGGGCACAGCGCCGCCACGAGGAGGCCGCTCGCGATCGGGCTCGCGCCGTCAGGGCACTGGCGGTGACCTGCCAGGGCGCCGCCGTGGTGGGCGGGACGCCCGCGCCGCCAGGCGAAGTCCTGCTGGGACCGCGCCTCCACGACGTGCTCAAGTCGAAGGACATGCGTACGCGGAAACTCACCGCGGACGGCCTCGGCCTCACGCCCCAGGAGTTGCGCCGTCTCAAGCGCAACGGTCTCGCGCCCGGCTCGCCGCTGGCCTCCCTCCTGTACGGCAAATACGGCAAGGACGAGGCGCTACTGGCTGACAGGACCCGGGTGAAGGGCGCTCTCGGCGAACTCGACGCAGAGTATGCGCTGGGGCGTCGGGCGTTCGAGGTGTTCGGCGGCCTGGGCCGCATCGGCAGCCGTTATGGCCTCGCCGGCGGCGCCCACGCGGAGGCGTACGCGCTCAGCGCAGACGCGCGTCTCCGTCGCAAACTTGGCCCCGCCGACCTCAGCGGGAACCTCTCCGTGCGCGCCGCGGGCGGTGAGGTGTCGGCGAACGGCGAATTCAGCGTGGACCGTGACGGCTTCCGTGCCGGGCTGGAAGGCGGAGCCTTCACCGGCTTCAAGGGGGGTGCCGACATCGCCGTGGACGTAGGCGGCGTCAAGCCCAGCGCGGGTGTCGAGGGCCAACTCGGGTTCGGCGCCTCCCTCAAAGGCGGGGCCAGCTTCCAGGACGGCAAGTTCAAGGTGCAGGGTGCCGCGGGATTGGCGTTCGGACCGGGTGCCAAACTCAAGGGCGGCCTCGAGATCGACGTGGCCAAGATCGCCGAGGCGCCTCTCAACGCCGCCAAGTCGATCCGCGACGCTCCTGGCGACCTCGTCAAGATGACCAAGGTGCTCGGATGACGGTCACCGTGCCCTGGCCCAACGAGGCGTCCCCCGGTCTGAGGCCCTTCTGGATCAGCGTGCCGGACGGCTGGACGGCGGTCGAGCCGCCCGGCGCGCTGATCGCCTTCTCCGGCCCCGAGCGGTCGGGTTACCGGCCGAGCGTCGTGGTGTTCGGTGAGCGGCTGCCTGCGGACGTTCCGCTGGGCGAGGTGGCCGAGCAGGCGCTACTCGACCTGAATGCCCACTCCATCATCAGACCGCTCACCCCGGACGATACGGCGGCCGTACGCGAGGCGACCGTCACCGTCGACGGCCGCGATTTCCGCCACCTCGTCCTCGCGGCCGGTGGCTCAGACCAGTCTCCCGGCGGGCTGCGCACCGTTCATCTCCTTCTCGGCACCCAGCTCGCCGCCGAACAGGACGTACTGGCGGACGTCTTTTCTTCGTTCGCCTGTGAATGAATGGCGTGGGAAACCGTTCCCATTGAGCTGGAATTGAGCGTGCGGAAAACTGGTCTCGACCACGAAGCACAAGGGAAAGGACTACGCCCATGGCCTCCGTCAGGAGTCTCAGCTGGGAGTGGAGCGCGCTCATCATCGGAGCGGTCATCGGGCTCGCTTTCTTCATCATTCCCGTGTCCATCTCCGTATTCGGCTCCGACTTCAGTTGCGGGCCGTCGTTCGTGGCAAGCCTGGGGCTGCTGTCGGGCCTGACCGACGGTGGGATCGATGCGGCGCTGGCGCAGCAGTGCGGCGTACAGGGGATCAGCCGGTCCCTGGTCGGAGGGCTGTTCGCGGCAGGGGGAGCGGTCACGTTCCTGGTCCTGCAGGGAAGGGTTCGCTCCTTGCCGGCTCCTGAGGGACTGGTCCAGGAACTACGCACCCTGCATTTCCCCGGCCAGGGGTTCGGCGGTGGTTCTTACGAATGCCCCTCCTGCCATTCATCCTGGCCATGCCCTACTGGGCGATTGCTCGGTGGCAATCCAATGTGAAGGCCACATCTTCAAGGCGGGTTTCTGTACCGCATCAAAGGACATCAATGCCGGTGAAACTGCAACAAACTAGACGCTCCGACGAGAATAATCACCGCTTGAGCTGTCCGGAGTAGACGCGGACGAGTTCCGGTAGAACCGCTTCTTGGGTCTTACGATCCCGGACGTGGGCGCGCTTACGGTCCCAGACATGCTGGTGCTGTCGTTTCCGAGCGGTGGGCCGCCCCGATGGGAGGGTTCGCCTTTGCCGGGGTGTGTCGGGGTCAGGTGCACGAGGCGACGGCATCGGCTCTGGGCCCCTCCCCGATCCGCCTGGCCAAGGCCTGCGGCGACTGCTTGAGCGCCCACCAGATCATGACCGCCGCGAACAAACCGTTCTAGCACGAGCTCCAGACCACACCGGACGGCGAGAGCCTCGCTCCAGAAAGGGCCCCCGCCCTGGCCGGGGCTTCAGAAGTGTCTACCGTCCCAGGGCCGCGGAGATGGATGCGGTCGCAGTCTTGCCGGTCAGGCCGATGGGTTAGATCTGGGCGGCGCGGCAGGCGAGTTGGAGGGCGAGGCGTTGTTGCGGGTTGTTCAGGTCGGCCTTCAGCAGCGTCTCTATGCGGCGGATGTTGCGGCTGACGGCGTTTCTGTGGAGGTTCACCTCTTCTGCCGCCTTGGCGGGGGAGCCGTGGTGGTCCAGGTAGGCGCGCAGGATCGTGATCAGCCGTTTGGGCTGGCCGCCGGGCAGGTCGAGGAGCGGCTGCAGCAGGTCCCTGACCGCCTGCTGGGCGGTGTCGGAGGAGTACCACTCCTCCAGCATCCGGTCCAGGCCGGACAGGTCGTACGTGGCCAGTGGTTCCGTCTTGTCCCTGCGTAGTGCCGTCCGGGCCTCGGAGGCGCAGGTACGCAGGCCTAGGACTCCCTCGTGGCAGGTGGAAACCCCGCATCGCACCTTGGTTCCGGCGGGGCGGACCCGTTCCAGGAGGGCTCCGGCCTCGCGTACCGCCTGCCGTAGGCCCATGCTGCCCTGGTCGCGGGGGACCGTACGGACGACCACGAGCGCGTCGCCCGCAAGGGCGGCGTTCCACGAGGGGCCGGCGAGCTCGCGCACGGCCCGGGTGGCGCGGGAGGCGAGGGTGTCGAGTACGGCATAGCGGTCGGGCCCCTCGTCCATCACCGGCTCGAACCGCAGGATCACGTGCCAGTCGTCGATCGGCAGCCCGAGGGCCCTGGCCCGCGGAACCAGTTCCTGGGCCTGCTTCTCGGGGGCGACGAGCAGTTCGGTCAGCAGATGGGCACGTGAACGGGCGGGCAGTTCGTCGACGGCGCCCGCGGCGGCGGCCAGTGCGGCGAGGCGGAGCACGATCTCGGTGGCGTCGGCCCGATGTCCACCCGGGCCGCCGGCGGTGGTGAAGTCGGGGTCTACGGTGACTCCCATCGCGGCGCTGACCTCCTCGGCGATCCGTTCCGGTACGCCGCCGGCCCCGGCGATGCCCTCGACCGCCCGTGCCGCCCTGGCCAGCGAGTCGGCGGCGTCTCCGGCGAGCGCGCTCTGAACGGCCACCATCAGTCCGGCCAGATCCCCGTGACTTTCGCGAAACGCGGTCGCGACCACGGCGCCGAGCGGGCTGGCGCCCGAGGCGCCCGAGGTGCGCGGGTCGAGGAGCTCGACGCTCACCCGCTCGGCCAGGGCCCACGCGCTGTGGCTGACGGTGGTGGGCGCGGTGAGCACCAGGGCCACCGCCCCGGCCGCGGCCGCGTCACGCAACGCCACCTCAAGCCGGTATCCCACGGCCTGCGCCGAGACAGCCCTGGTGAGGACGAGCACCGAGCCCGGTGGCTGCCTGACCACCTCCCCCAGGCTCTCGATCAACCGCACGCTCATCCTGCAAGTGTGCCATTAGCACACAGATCACACATAATGATGCTTTCAGCACACCCACCCTTTGTCTGCGCGTTCGTAGCCTGAGCGAGTGGACATCGACACCGACACGCTCCCCGCGTTCGCGCGTGGTTGCGCCGTGCTCGGCTCCGGAGGGGGCGGGACCGTCGCGATCGCCCGCGTCGCCGCCATGCAGGCGCTGGAGGATCACGGTCCGGTACACGTGGTCCAGGCGGGCGACCTCGACCCCGACCTGCTGGTCATGCCGGCGGGTACGGCGGGCTCGTCGGCCGTCATGCTGGAACGGGTCACCGGGACCGAAGAGCCCGTGCACCTGCGCGACAAGGTCGAGGCGCTGTACGGCACGCGCGTGGGCGCACTCATGGCCAGCGAGATCGGCGGCGCCAACGGCTGCATGGCCGTCGCCTGGGCGGCCCGCCTGGGCCTGCCCCTGGTCGACGCCGACGGCATGAGCCGCGCGTTCCCCGGCATGAACCAGACGGTGATGCAACTACGCGGCATCGCCCCGACCCCGGCCGTGGTGTGCGACGAGCGCGGCAGAACCCTCGTCATCGAGCACGTCACCGGGCGCTGGCTGGAGCGGCTGGTGCGCTCGTCGCTGGAGGCGTTCGGCGGGCAGGTGGCCAGCACCGAGTACGTCCTGCGCGGACGCCAGGTCGCCACCGCCACCGCGCTCGGCTCGGTCAGCCGCGCGGTCCACCTGGGAACCGAACTGCCCGCGCCGCTGATCACCGGCAAGATCGCCGAGGCGGCGGACGGGATCATCGTCGAGGGGCTCGGCGCCGACCAGGGCAGGATGGTCCGCCTGGAGGCGGGCAGCGAGTTCCTCGCCGTGCTGGAGGACGGGCGCCCGCTGGCGTGCGTGCCCGATGTCATCGCCCTCATCGACACCCGGACCGGCGAGGTGCTGCAGGTCCAGCAGGTGCGTTACGGCCTGCGCGTCGGCGTCGTGCGCCTGCTGTGCGACCCGATCTGGTACACCACCGAGGGCCTGCGCCTGGCCGGTCCCGAAGCCTTCGGTCTCACCGGCCTCCAAAGTCCCCCTCCGCCCCCTCCGAACCCGCCCGGATTCCCCTGCCGGGCGGGTACAGGGGAGGCGTCATGAAGGCCGGGGTGGACGTCGGACCGACCAACACCGACGCCGCACTCCTCGACGACGACGGCCGGGTCCTGGCGACGGTGAAGGTCCCCTCGCAACCCGACAAGCCCGTGGACAACGTCAGGTCGGCGCTCGAAAGGCTTGAGGCCACCGACCTCACCCAGGTGGCCGTGGGCCTGCGCGGCAGCGCCACCTCGGTCACCAGGCGGCGCGAGCTGCGCAGGGTCGCCGTGGTGCGGATCAGCGGTGACTCCGCCAGGGCCGTACGCCCCCTGTTCGGCTGGCCGGACGACCTCCGTACCGCGGTCAACGCCGGCGCGGAGATCGTGGACGGCGGCGGCGGGCTGGAACGCGACGACTGGACGCCCCTCGACCGGGCCGCCGTCAGCCGTTTCGCCGCCGCCATGGCGGGCACCGCCGAGGCGTTCGC
Organism: Nonomuraea sp. NPDC059007; assembly: GCF_042740555.1. NCBI lineage: Bacteria > Bacillati > Actinomycetota > Actinomycetes > Streptosporangiales > Streptosporangiaceae > Nonomuraea > Nonomuraea sp. NPDC059007. The sequence goes on from NZ_JBHYJD010000018.1 coordinate 100,537, forward strand.
CGTCGTCGGCCTGTTCTCGCCTCTCGACGCCGAGCAGGAGCACGAGGCGGCCGAGCTGATCAGGGCCGAGGTGGGCAACCTGCCCATCGCCCTGTCCGCCGACCTGGGCTCACTCGGCCTCCTGGAACGCGAGAACGCCACCATCCTGGATGCCGCCCTGTCCGGGTTCGCCCAGTCGGTGGCCGACGGCCTGGCCACGCTCTGCCCGGGCGCCGCCGTCTTCGTCACCCGCGGGGACGGCACGCTGATGAGCCTGGAGCACATGTCCCGCCACCCCGGACTCAGCCTGGGCAGCGGACCGGCCAGCGTACTGCGCGGCGCCGGCGCGCTGACCGGTCTGGAAGACGCCGTGGTCGCCGACGTCGGCGCCCGCAGGGTCAGGGTCGGCGTGCTGGCCGGCGGCTTCCCCGAGGAGGCCGTGGGCGGCGCGAACATCGGCGGGGTCCCGGTCGGCTTCCGCATCCCCGGGCTGATCCGGGTGGCCAGACCCGTCGACGACGCCGAACTGGCCGAGGCCGTGGATCGCCTGCAACCGGGTGCCGACCGGCTGCCGCTGGTCGTCGTCGGTGGCGGGGCGCAGGCCGTACACCAGGGCATTCATCCCGAGCACGGGCTGGCGGCCGGTGCGATCGGCGCGGCCGTCAGCCCGGTCGGCGGCCACTACGAGCGGATCATCCGGCTCCCGGATCGCGCGGCGCTGCCCGCCGCCATGGACGCCGTCATGGAAGAGGCCAGGGCGGTCGCCGTCCTGGCCGGGGCCGATCCCCGGCAGACGGTGATCATCCACGCCGACGACACGCCGCTGGACTATCTGCCCGGCACCTTCGTCAAACTCCGCGCGAGAGCGGCAGGTCCGCCGTCGCGCTGGTGAAACACCCCCCGCAGAGAGGCAAGATCGATGATCGACGAGGACTATCCCCTCGAGCGAGTGCCCAAGCGCGCCCGCTACTCCTGGTTCAACGTCGCGGTACAGCGGTTCGGGCAACTGTCGGACCTGACGCAGTTTTTGCTGGGCGCCACCCTCGGCGCCGGCCTGTCCTTCTGGGACGCGTTCTGGGCGTTCACGCTCGGTTCCGTGATCCTTGAGGTCGTCTGCATCTTCGTCGGCATCGCCGGCATGCGCGAGGGCATGTCCACCTCGCTGCTGGCCCGCTGGACCGGGTTCGGCCGGTACGGGTCCACGATCATCGGCGTGATCATCACGTTGAGCCTGTTCGGCTGGTTCGGGGTGCAGACGGGCGTGTTCGCCGCCGGCCTGCACGCGATCATGCCGTGGCTGCCCTTCTGGCTCTGGGCGCTGGTCGCGGGGCTCGGGGTGACGCTGCTGGTGATCAAGGGGTTCAGGGCGATGGGGATGACGGCGTTCATCACCGTGCCCGCGTTCCTCGGCCTGGCGGGCTGGGCGATCTGGGTGGAGCTGTCACGGCACGACCTCGGGACGCTGGTGGCGTCGACGCCCTTCGGCGAGCCCATGACGATCGCGACCGGCGCCACCATCGTCGCCGGCTCCTACATCGTCGGCGCGGTCACCACACCCGACATGACCAGGTTCAACCGCAGCACTGGTGACGTGGTCAAGCAGACGCTCGTCGGCATCTCCCTGGGCGAGTACGTCCTGGGCCTGGCGGGCGTGCTGCTGGCGTACGCGGTCAAGTCCTCGGACGTGATCGCGATCATCACCGCGTCCTCCGGCGTGATCGGGGTCATCGTGCTGATCTCCGCCACCGTGAAGATCAATAACTGGAACCTGTACTCCGCCGTGCTCGGCCTGCTCAACGCGGTCGAGTCGACCATCGGGCTGAAGCTGAACCGGGTCGCGGTCACCGTCGGCGTCGGCGTGGTGGGCAGCCTGCTGGCGGCGGCCGGGATCTTGGAACGTTTCACCGACTTCCTGCTGATCCTCGGCGTCGTCACCCCGCCGATCGCCGGGATCATGGTGGCGGAGTACTTCGTCGTCAGACGCTGGCGGCCCGTCCTGGACGCCTCCCGCGAGCAGGGCACGCTGCCGGAGACGGAGCCCACCTGGGTTCCGGCCACGCTGGTCATCTGGGTGGTGTCCGCGCTGACCGGCTGGCTCAGCGAGCACTACCAGTGGCCCGGCATCCCGGCACTCACCTCGCTGATCCTGGCCGGGGTGCTCTACATCGTCGCGGGAAAGCTCGGCCTCGTACGCGGCAGCCGCGAGCAGCAACTCGTCCCCACCCCATAGACCAGAAAGTTCCCCTCCTCATGCGCATCGGCATCGACGTCGGCGGTACCAACACCGACGCAGCCCTCATCGACGACGACGGCCGGGTCCTGGCCACCGTCAAGTCGCCCACCACGCAGGATGTCACCGGCGGCGTCGCCGCGGCGCTGGCCGGGCTCGGTGCCACCGAGGTGTCCGCCGTGATGATCGGCACCACCCACTTCGTCAACGCGCTGGTCGAGGCGGCCCGGCTGGAGCCGGTCGCCGCCGTCCGGCTCGGCCTGCCCGCCACCGCCGCGTTGCCGCCGCTGGTCGACTGGCCGGAACGGCTGCGCGAGGTCGTCGAAGGCGCGACGTACCTGTGCCACGGCGGCCACGAGTACGACGGCACCCCCATCTCCGAGCTCGACCCCGGCGAGCTGAGGAAGGTGGCCGCCGACATCCGCCGCCGCGGGCTGCGGTCGGTCGCGATCTCCTCGGTGTTCTCGCCGGTCAGCGCCGGCTCCGAGGTCAGGGCCGCCGAGATCCTGGCCGCCGAACTCGGCCCCGGCGTCCACCTGTCGGTCTCCAGCGAGATCGGCCGCGTCGGGCTGCTGGCCAGGGAGAACGCCACCATCGTCAACGCCGCGCTGAGCCGGCTGGCCGTACGCACCGTCGAGGCGTTCGGGCAGGCGCTGCGGGTGGCGGGCATCGACGCGCCCCTGTTCCTGTCGCAGAACGACGGCACGCTGATGGACGTCGGGCACGCGAGCAGGTATCCGGTGCTCACGTTCGCCTCCGGGCCGACCAACTCCATGCGCGGCGCGGCGTACCTGTCCGGTCTGAGCGACTGCGCGGTGGTCGACATCGGCGGGACCACCACCGACGTCGGCATCCTGGCCGGGGGATTCCCCCGCGAGGCCGCGGGGGAGGCGCTGGTCGCCGAGGTACGGACCAACTTCCGCATCCCCGACGTGCTGTCCATCGGCATCGGTGGCGGTTCGGTCATCGCCGCAGACGGTACGGCGGGGCCGCGCAGCGTCGGCTACCGGCTCACCGAGCAGGCGCTGGTGTTCGGCGGATCCACGCTGACCGCCACCGACCTGGCCGTGGCCGCCGGCCGGGCGGCGATCGGGGACCCGGGACGCGTGTCGGAGGTGTCCTGCGCGGGACCGCTCAAGGACATCGAGGCGCGGGTGGCCGAAGCCGTCGACCGGATGCGTACCTCGCCCGCCCCGCTGCCCGTCGTCCTGGTGGGCGGCGGCAGCATCCTCATCGACACCCTGCCCGGCTTCGCCGACGTGCGGCGACCCGACCACTTCGAGGTGGCCAACGCCGTCGGCGCCGCCATCGCCCAGGTGGGAGGGGAGGTGGATCGGGTGTTCTCCGGGCCGCGCGAGGCCGTACTGGCGGAAGCCAAGGACGAGGCCACCGCCCGCGCGGAGCGGGCGGGCGCGCGCACGGGCAGCGTGCGGATCGTGGACGTGGAGGAACTCCCGCTCGCCTACCTGCCCGGCGACGCCACCCGCGTCCGCGTGAAAGCCGTCGGTGACCTGGACCTGGAGAAGATCAATGCGTGAGATCACCGTGGACATGCTCGACGACCTGGCCAGGGGAGCCGGCATTCTCGGCACAGGGGGCGGCGGCGATCCGTACGTGGGCAAGCTGTTCGCCCGCGAGGCGATCCGCAGGCACGGGCCGGTGCCCCTGTACTCGATCGAGGAGGTGCCCGCCGACGCCACCGTCGTGCCCATCTCCACCATGGGCGCGCCGACGGTGATGCTGGAGAAGCTGCCCGCGGGGACCGAGGAACTGGCCGTCCTGCGCGCCCTGGAGGCCGTGATCGGCCGGCCCGCCACGCACATCGTGCCCATCGAGGTCGGCGGGATGAACTCGATGACCCCCATCGCCGCGGCGGCTCAGGCGGGGTTGCCCCTGGTCGACGGCGACGCCATGGGCCGCGCCTTCCCCGAGGCGCAGATGGTCCTGCCCACGCTCATCGGAGTGAGCAACACGCCTATGGCGCTGGCCGACGACAAGGGCAACACCCTCGTGCTGGAGGCGGTCTCCAACCACTGGGCGGAGAAGATCGCCAGGGCGGCGTGCGTACGGATGGGGTGCCAGCTCTCCTCCGCCGACACCGTGCTGCGCGGGTCGCAGTTGCGCGACGGTCTCGTGCCCGCCACGCTGACGCTGGCCGAGGATCTGGGCCGTGCCGTACGGCTGGCGCGCGAGGCGCACACCTCGCCGGTCGGGGCCGCACTGGAGGTACTGGGCGGGACGGAGCTGTTCGCGGGCAAGGTCGTCGACGTCGAGCGCCGCACCACCGGGGGGTTCGCCCGCGGCGCGGCGCGCCTGGAGTCGTCGTACGGCGTGCTGGAGCTCAGCTTCCAGAACGAGCATCTGCTGGCCCGTCGCGACGGCACGACCGTGGCCACCACCCCCGACCTGATCTGCGTCCTGGACACCGAGTCCGGCGAACCGGTCACGACCGAGGCCCTGCGCTACGGCCTGCGCGTCACCGTCATCGGCGCGCCCTGCGACCCGCGCTGGCGCACGCCCGAGGGGCTGGAGCTGGCCGGGCCTCGCTACTTCGGCTACGACTGCGACTACGAGCCGCTGGTGATCGGCTGATGGCACGCCTTGACAGGCAGCCAGATGGCTGCCTAACTTAAAGGCAGCTAAACGGCTGCATATCGACGAGGCGAGGGCGGCATGGACGAGGTGTTCAAGGCGCTGGCCGACCCGAGCCGGCGCGCGCTGCTCGACTCGCTCAACGCCCGCAACGGGCAGACGCTACGCGAGCTGTGCGCCGGGCTCGACATGGCCAGACAGTCCGTCAGCAAGCACCTGGCGGTGCTGGAGGAGGCCGGGCTCGTCACCACCGTACGGCGGGGCAGGGAGAAGCTGCACTACCTCAACGCCGCGCCCGTGCACGAGATCGCCCACCGGTGGATCAGCCGCTACGACCAGCCCAGGGTCCAAGCCCTGGCGGACCTGAAACTCGCCCTGGAGGAGACCCCGATGGACGCGCCGACCTTCGTCTACACCACCTACATCCGCACCACCCCGCAGAAGCTCTGGCAGGCGCTGACCGAGCCGGCCTTCACCCGCCGCTACTGGGCCACGGAGTTCACCACGGACTGGTCCGCCGGCTCGCCGATGACCTGGGACAACCACGGCGTGCTCATCAGCGACCCGGAGCAGGTCGTGCTGGCCGCCGAACCCTACAGCCGGCTCTCCTACACCTGGCACGCCGTCACCCCGGAGCTCGCCAAGCGCTTCGGCTGGGACGAGGACGTGCTCGCCCGGCTGTCCGGCGAGGCCCGCTCGAAGGTCACCTTCACAATCGAGGAGAACGGGCCGGTCGTGAAGCTCACCGTCGTGCACGACGGCTTCGAGCCCGGATCGAGCCTGGCCGAGATGGTCAGCCACGGCTGGCCGAACGTGATCGCGAGCCTGAAGACGCTGCTGGAGACCGGCGAACCGCTGCCGGACGACGCGTGAGGGGTCCACGTCGACTCAGGGGTACGGCGCCTCGACCGGCGGGTCCGCGCCGGGTTTGCGTCCCGATCCTGCGGTCAGGGGAGAGGTACGAGACGACGAGACCGAGGGGGACCGACATGGGTCTGGACGACAAGATCGGCAACAAGGCCGAGGAACTCGGCGGCAAGGTCAAGGAAGGCCTCGGCCGCGCGACCGACGACGAGCGCCTTGAGGCCGAGGGGCGGGCCGAGCAGAGCAAGGGCAAGCTCAAGCAGGCCGGCGAGAAGGTCAAGGACGCGGCCAAGAACGTCAAGGACGCGATCACCCCCGACTCGAAGGACCGGCACTAGGCACGCGAACACGCCGAAGGCGGCATCGCCGTCTCCGGCGTGTTCCCAAACTTTCAGCCGAGGCCGGATCGGGCGATGACGTTGGTGATGCTGATGCGAACCGCGGTGAAACCTTCCTGCACGAAGGATTCGGCCACGCCCTCCGCGGGCTGATCGGGGTAGTAGCGGCCGGCGATACCCATCGCCACGCGTCTGAGCTGCTCTGGTTCGGCGGAGGTTCGTGCCTGCCCTTCGATGGACACGAAGCTGTACGGTTGCCGATCGTCGCTGACGCAGACCGCGACGCGCCGGTCACGCGCCAGACTTTTCCCTTTGACGCTCCCGGGGGAAAGGGCGAAGGCGAGCTCGTCGCCGTCGAGGACGAAGCAGACCGGGGTGACGTGGGGCCGCCCGTCGGCGCGGGTGAGGGCTACGTGGGCGAGCCTTGTGCCCGCTGTGACGAACGATCGCCATTCGTCATCGGTCATCGTTGCCATGGGTGTGCTTCCTTTCGTGGCGCCAGCGGGTGGCGCTGAACCCGTTCTCCTTGCCGAAGGCGAACACCCGCTCCGGCTCCATCGCGTAGACGTGCCGGGGATCGCTGAGGGCGGTGTCGGCCGGATCGTAGAACTCGCCCTCTCTGACGAACGGATGCCACCACGGATACTTGGGCGGAAACAGCTCCGCGACCTCTCGCAGCCGGGCCGCGTCCCGCACGCGACGGGCGGTGCCTTCGAGAACCACGTCGACATCAGGACCGGGCACCGTGATCGCGCAGCCGCTGTTCCGCACGAGGTTGTGGGCCTTGCGGGACTGCCGGAAGGTGACGAAACAGACCGTTCCCTCAAGCCATACGGCCAGCACCGGCACCACGTGTGGCCGCCCGTCCGGGTCGGTGGTGGCGAGCAGGTAGTCGCCCGCTCCGGCCACAAGCGTGCGTACGTCCGCCCAGCCGAGCGCGGTCAGGGGTGTGCCGCGAGGGCTGGACAGCTGCTCGGGGGCCGGCTCCAACGTCGTCATACCCATGACGCTAGGTGAGCCGTCGCATCACGAAAAGCGATGGTTTCCGATCAAGGCAATCGCCATGAGCGATGGCATGGCTAGCTGCCGGCGATCTGGGTGACGAGGAGGTCGAGCCGCTCCGCTTGGCCGTCCGGGGGGATGCGGCCGCTCTCCGCCAGGGCGGCCATGCCGTGCAAGGCGCTCCAGACGACCTCGGCGAACAGCTCCCGTCGCGGGTTGTCCGGGCGGAAGCAGTTCACGAACTCCTCGAAACCGGCGCGAAGCGCGGGCGGCGTCTCGGCGTGACCGAACTTCACGTCGGTCGGCAGGACGAACATGGCCTGGTAGAGGGCGGGCTGCTCGCTCGCGAACTCCAGGTAGGCGCGGCAGACGGCATGCAGTGCCCGGGGCGGCTCGGGGGCGGCCAGCCGGGCATGGCGCAGGCGGTCCGCGAGCTCACCGAAGCCTTCGAGGGCAACGGCGCGCAGGATGGCGTCCTTCCCGTTGAAGTGGCTGTAGAGGACGGGCTGGCTGTACTCGACACGATCGGCCAGCCGTCGTGTGGTCACCGCCTCCCACCCTTCGGCCTCGGCCAGTTCGCGGGCGGTCGTGATGATCAGCTGGTGGCGTTGGGCGCGTTCACGTTCGCGGCGCTTGCTGATGGCGGACATGGCGCCATCCTAGCAACGCTAGACATCGTGTCCGCGATAGGAATACAGTCGCTACCATATCTAGCGCCGCTAGGAACGGATTGAGGGGACAACTCATGCTCAGCACCATCGCCACCGTGCTCGCCGGACTGATCGGCGCGAGCGTCATCTTGATGGGCGCCCGCTTCTTCTGGGCGCCGCAGGCCGCGGCCGGCTTCGGCATCCCCGGCACGCCGACCGAGGACCGCACCTTCCAAGCCTGGCTGTCCGTCAAGGCCGTGCGCGACATCGGCGCAGGCCTCTTGATCCTCGTCGTGCTGATCGGCGGGACGACTCACCTGCTGGGCTGGATCATGCTGGCCGCAAGCTTCATGCCCGCCGGCGACGCGGTGATCGTGCTACGCAGCGACGGCCCCAAGGCAACCGCCTACGGCGTCCACGGCGCCACCGCGGCGGTGATGCTGGTGATCGGCGCACTCCTGCTCATCGCCTAACCACTCGCCGTCAGTCCCACCACACCACCACCGCCAGCAGGGAAGCGACCTCGGCGACACCCGCCGGCTCGACGACAAGAACAGGACGAGCGTGATCGCCGGCCGTGCTGATCGCTTCTGACGATTGAGTTGATCGGAAAGCATCGCTTTTCGTGATGGCCCGCCGGCTCTAGCGTTGCCGGTATGACAAGCACGTTCGTGTTGATTCATGGCGGGGGAGATGTCGGGTGGTCCTGGCATCTGGTCGAGGCCGAGCTACGAGCGCGGGGGCACGATGTGCTGGCTCCCGACCTTCCGGGCGATGACGAGTCGAAGACCCTGGCCGACTACGCCGACTTCGTGATCGAGGCGGTCGGTGACCGGCGGAACCTGGTCGTCGTGGGTCACTCCTTCGGCGCGTTCACCGCCCCGCTGGTCGCCGATCGGTTGCCCGTGGACGCGCTGGTCCTGCTGGCCGGCATGATCCCGTCGCCGGGTGAGTCGCCGGACGACTGGTGGGCCGGCACCGGCTACCAGGGCGCGGTGGAGGAGCAGGCGAAGCTCGACGGCGGGCTGACCGGCAACGCGGATCCGTACGTGAGCTTCTACCACGACGTACCGCGGGAGCTGGCGCGGGAGGCGCTGGGCAAGGAGCGCGCGCACCCGTCGAGCACCGCGTCGGCCGCTCCGTGGCCGTTGGCCGCGTGGCCGGACGTGCCGACGAGGTTCGTGCTCTGCACCGAGGACCGCTTCTTCCCGCCCGGCTTCATGCGCCGGCTGGCCGCCGACCGCCTGGGCATCGTTCCCGACGAGATCGCGGGTGGCCACTGCGTCGCACTCAGCCGCCCCAAGCAGGTGGCGGACCTGCTGGTGGGGTACGCGACCTTGAATCCCCGGCAGGCCGATCTCGATCCGTGACATGGTGGTGGATCACTACGGAGAAGGGATGATCGTGCGAAAGCTGTCCTGGGCTCTGGTCGCCGCCATCTTGTTAACGTCGCTGGCCGCTGTTCCGGCGCAGGCCGCGGTCTCCTATCGGGTCTGGCACTGGAACGTCGCCGGCAACACCATGCACAAGGGATCCACCACCGACGGGCTCATCCCCGCGGCCGTCTCCTCCATCACCGGCAGCGGGGCGGTGTTCGCCTCGGTCAACGAGCTGTGCCAGCAGCAGTTCGACGCCCTCATCCAGCGGTTGCGTACCGCGGGCTGGCCTGCGGATCCGGCGAACTTCGCCCGGTTCGAGGCGACGATCCCCGGCCGGGCGGGCGGGCCGTGTCAGGGAAAGGCCTACGGCATCGGACTGTTCAGCAAGAAGCCGCTCGGCGCGGCCGACCGGATCACCCTGCCCGATGACGGCAACGAGCCGCGCAAGCTGCTCTGCGCGCCGCTGCGTGCGCAGCCGCGCCTGCGCTTCTGTACGACGCACTCCACCTTCGTCGACGCCTTCCGCCTTCCCCAGCTCACCGCGATCTTCGAGCGGATGGACGCCTACCGGGCAGCCGGCGACCAGGTCGTCGTCGCGGGCGACTTCAACGCGGCCCCCGACTTCGCGCGGATGAACCGCTTCTACTCCTCCCAGGTGAACACCCCGAACAACAACGGCAACACCGGCCATTTCCGCGAGGTGGACGACGCCGACGCCGCCGCCTGCCCCGGTTATGGCGAGACCACGCTCCAGGCGGCCGACGGCGGCGGCCCGTGCCGTACCGGAACGAAGATTGACATGATCTTCACGCACGACAGTGAGTACGTGGCCGCTTCGTCCTCGGGCGACGCGCGGCCGTCACCCACATGTGGGACGAAAGTATGCTCCGACCACCGGATCCTCACGGGAATCGTCACCTTGCGCGCGCTTTAGGAAGGCGCTGTCGCGCGGGCCGGAAACGGGTAGCGTCCTGCGGAGGACGCCCAGCGCGATGGAGGCCGCCGATGACCGAGGTTCCAGCGCCGCGTGGCGAACGGTCGGTCGAGCTCCACAGCGACAACTACGGGATCATCTCGACCGGCGACCACGCGAACATCACGCAACTGGTGACGCGGATCGAGGCGGTGCGCCCGGTCGAGGGCGTCACGGTGCCGCCGGGGCTGGGGAACGTGCCAGCCGTACCGCGCACGTTCGTCGGGCGCGCGGAGGACCTGGAGGTCCTGCACGCGACGCTGATCGAGGACAGGCCGGTGGTGGTTCGGGCGCTGCACGGGATGGGCGGCGTCGGAAAGTCGACGTTCGCGGCACGGTACGCGCGGCAGTACCGCGACCACTACCGGATGGTCTGGTGGATCGTGTCCGACACCGAGGAGACGGTGTCGGCGGGTCTGGCCGATCTGGCGGTCGCGCTCCAGCCGGAGCTCGGCGGGCTGCCCGCGCAGGCGCTCACGCTCCGGGCGAAGGCCTGGCTGGCCTGCCACTCCGGCTGGTTGTTGATCTGCGACAACGCTCCGGGTCCCGGCGTGCTCGGCGATCTCGCCGCGGTCGCCGGCGACGGACGGATGATCATTACCAGCCGGCTGGCGCATGGCTGGCACGCTCTCGGCGCCGACACCGTTCACCTGGATGTTCTGGGCGAGGCGGCCTCGCTCGAACTGCTCCTGTCCTTCGCCCCGCCGGGTCAGGCCGGCGACTGGCCGGGCGCGGCGGGCCTCGTCGCCCATCTCGGCGGGCTTCCGCTGGCGATCGAGCAGGCGGGCGCCTATCTCCAGGAGACCGGTCTCACTCCCGAGGCGTACCTGCGGCTCCTGGGCGAGCAGCCGGCCCGCCTCCACGACAGCACGGCCGAAGGCTCCGCAGGGCGCGCGACGATCGCCCAGGTCTGGAAGACGACCCTCGACACGATCGGCTTACGCTCTCCGCTGCCCGGCGACCTTCTCGCGATCCTGGCGTGGCTCGGCCCGGAACCCGTCCCGCGGACCGTCTTCCGGGCCCTGACCGAGCCCAAACCGGTCTACCGGCGGCGGCGTCCGTGGGAACGCCGCGACCGCGACGGCTGGAACACGACCCGGGCGCTGTGCGATCCCCTCGACGTCGAGGAGGCGCTCGGCCGCCTCGACGCCTACAACATGGTCAGCCTGACCTCCGAGTACGTGACCGTGCACCGGCTGGTCCAGGACGTCACCCGGACGGCCGAGGGAGAGGCGCCCGGCATCGCCAGGGACCGCGCGGCGATTCTGCTCGAACTCGCCTTCCCCGCGGACCCGAGTCCCCCGGAGGCCCGGACGGAGGTCCGCGCGCTGCTCCCGCACATCACCACGCTGGTGTCCAGAACGCCGAAGGAGGCCGAGGGCCTGGCGTTGCCCTTTCTCCTGTGGCACACGTCCGTGTTCCTCGGCGAGCAGGGCGACGTCCTGCGGGCCGTGGCCCTCCTGGACCGTGCGCTGGAGTCGGCGCGGCGGCTCTACGGCGCCGTCCATCCGGTCACGCTGTACGTCCGTGACGCGCTCGGCGTGGCCTGCCAGGACGCGGGGGAGCTGGGCGACGCCATCGCGCTGCTCGAATCGAACCTCGCCGACCGCAAGGCCAGGCACGGCCGTAACGACCCGCTCACGTTCGAGAGCCGCCGCCACCTCGCGTACGCCTACCAGGCGGCAGGCGACCATGCCCAGGCCATGGTCCTGTTCGAGCGGCTCCTGGCCGACCGGGAACGGCTGCTCGGATCGCACGACCCGCTCACGCTCCAGAGCCGCCACGACCTGGCCAACGCTCACTACCGCGCGGGCGACCAGGCGACGTCGATCCCTCTGTTCGAGCGGGCCCTCGCGGCGTGCGAAGAGGTACTCGGCCCGGCGCACGGCAACACCCTGTCGGTCCGCAACAACCTCGCGCTCGCCTGCTCGCGCGACGGCGACGAGGAACGGGCGGCCGCGCTGCTGCGAAGGAACCTGGAGGAGCGGGAGCGGGAGCACGGCACCGACCACCCGGACACCCTCCTCGCCCGCTTCAACCTGGCGGACGTCCTCGCGCGGATCGGGGACGAGGACGGCGCGCTGACCATGCTGGAAGCCGTCGTGGAGGACAGCGAAAGGGTCCTCGACGACCTGCACCCTGACCTGCTCGCCAACCGCGAGGCGCTCGCGGACGCCTACCTGAGCGCCAGGGACTACGCGAAGGCCGTCCCGTTGCTGGAGAAACTGCTGGAGGACCGGGAACGCGCGCTGGGCCCCGACCACCCGAGCACGCTGGACGTCCGGGGCGACCTCGCCGGAGCCTACTCGCTGAGTGGCGGGCTCGACCGCGCCCTGCGGATGTTCGAGGAGGTCCTGGCCGCCAGGGAGCGGGTGCAGGGTGACGGCCACCGCAGGACCCTGGACGCGCGCCGCGACCTGGCGCTCGCCTTCGAGCAGGCGAGGCAGCCCTATCGCGCCATCCCCCACTTCAAGCGTGTCCTCGCGGACTGTTCCCGGCTGTTCGGCCGCGACCATCCGGAAACGCTGGACGCTCGCCAGGATCTCGCGAGCGCGTATCAATCCGTCGATGACCTGAAACGCGCCGTTCCGCTGTACGAGGAGGCCGTTGAGGGCTTCGCCGGGCTTCTCGGCGAGGACGATCCGAAGACCTTCGGAGCCCGGCGCGACCTGGGGTTCGCCTACGAGCAGATCGGAGATCACGAACGTGCGCTCCGGCAGTTCGAGATGGCGCTCCCCGGCCACGAACTGGTTCTGGGGCCGGACCACATCCTGACCCAGGCGGTCCGTGACTCCCTGCGCTTCCTCGCCGAGGAGGACTAGAAGGGCGCCTGGCCGGTGGGGCCATCCCTACCGCAGGTTGGCCTGCTGGCATGATCACTCACAAAAAGCCGGACATATAGCTTCATAGTCGTCATAAACGACCAATGAAAGGGCTTTGTCCTTGTCTGGCACCACCTCGTTCCGCCGCACCGTCTCCCGCTCCGCCGTCGTCGCGCTGGCCGGCGCGGCCTGCCTCGCGGCCACCACCGGGAGCGCCGGAGCGATCATCAACGGCTCCAAGCCCACCGAGTCCTACCCCTTCATGGCGACCATCCCGACCACGGCCCCGCTCATGGGCCTGACGGACGGCACCTGCGGCGCGGCCCTCATCGACCCGCAGTGGGTCGTGACCGCCGCGCACTGCCTCGACATGGAGATCGGCTCGATCCCGGCCGGGACGGTACGCATCGGCAGCGACGAGCGCACGTCCGGTGGCACCGTCCGCAAGATCGCACAGGCGTTCCTGCACCCCGGCTACGCCCAGAACGCCCCGAACAAGAACGACCTCGCGCTGGTACGCCTGGACCGGCCGGTCGGCGTCCAGCCCATCAAGATCGCCAAGCAGGCGGGCAAGCCCGGCACGCCGACCCGGATCATGGGCTTCGGCATCACCGAGTTCAGCACCAACCCCGCCGAATGGAAGATGTCCGGCAAGCTCCGCCAGCTCGACACCCGCCGCGGCGCCGTCTCCGAGTGCGGCACCGGCTACGCCGGCGACACCCGCCTGTGCACGGTCAGCCAGAAGCCCAAGGCCATGGCCTGCAACGGCGACTCGGGCGGCCCCCAGATCCAGCGCGGCCGCGGCGGACGCTGGGAGCTGATCGGCGTCACCTCCGGCCCCGGCGCCAAGAGCCCCTCCTGCGAGCAGGGCCCCGGCCTCTACACCAACGTGCCCGCCTACGCCGACTGGATCAGCAAGACCATGAACGCCACCCGGTAGCCCGTCAAGCGTTCTTTCCGGCGCGCTCGCGGAAGTCGGCGGCATGGTCGTGGGCCCACTGCGCGAAGGTCCGAGGCGGCCGGCCGGTGACGACCTCGGCCGTGGGCAGCGGGCCGAACTGCGCCGGATCGAAATCCGCTACCTCGGCCGGGTCGGCCGGGTTTCCGGCGTAGTCGGTGAAGCCCAGCAGGAAGTCCGCGGCCTCCGCGGCGAACCCGCCCTGCGCGAGGTACACCTTCCGGGCCTCGGCCGGGCTGAGCTCCTCGAAGCGGATCTCCTCGCCGATGGCCGCCGCGATGGCGCGCACCTGGTCACGAAGGTTGATCAGCTCCGGCCCGTTGACGTCGTAGACCTTGCCGGTGTGACCGTCTTCCAGCAGCGCCGCGAGCGCCACGTCGGCGATGTCCTGCTCGTGCACGGGAAACCAGCCGGCATCGGGATGGGCGTCGCGCACCACGCGCTCCGCCCGGATCGACGGGCCCCACAGGGACAGCTTGTTCGCCGCGAACTCGCCCGGCCGTACGTGCGTCCACTCCAGGCCCGACTCCTCGACCGCCCGCTCCACGGGCAGGTGGAACGTCGTGTCGTAACCGCCGGTCACCGCGCCTGACGACAACACCACCACGCGCCGCACCCCCGCTCGCGCCGCCAGCGCGACCACCTCTCGTGCCGTGGTGGGTTCGGGGAAGAGGTACATCCGGTCGACGCCGGCCATGGCCGGTTGCACCGTGCGCGGTCGGGTGAGGTCGCCCGCCACGACCTCGGTGCCGTCGGGCAGCTGGGCCCTGGCCGGATCCCGCGTCAGGGCGCGCACCTCCACGCCCGCGTCGACCAGCCCCTTCGTCACCAGCCGCCCTACGTTGCCGGTCGCGCCGGTCACCAGTACTCGCATCCTCTGAGCCCTTCTCGAATTTCCGTACCGCCTACGGATAAACAATACCGTAACGTGTACGGGAAATGGGACGCGAGGAGATGTGATGGAACGCAGCGGCGGCGGCGATCCCGGCGCGACACTGCGGCTGCTGTGGCGTGGCGCCGCCGTGGGCGGTGACCGGCCCGCCCGGGGACGGCCACCGAAGATCACGCTCGACCAGATCGTCACAGCGGCCGTCACCGTGGCCGACCGCGACCAGCTTGAGGCCACGACCATGGACAAGGTCGCCGCCGAACTGGGCGCCGGCACGATGTCGCTGTACACGCATGTCCCCGGCAAGGCCGAGCTGATCGACCTGATGGTGGACGCCACGTGGTGCGAGCTGGCGCTGCCGTACGGGACGGATTCCCGGCCGGAGGGCTGGCGAGCGCAGGTGGAGCTGTACGCTCACCGGGCCTCGGCGCTGCACGGGCGCCATCCCTGGCTCCGCGAGATCTCGACCGTGCGCCCGCCCTTGGGCCCCGGCCTGCTGGCCCGGCAGGAATACCTGCTGTCCGCGCTGTCGGGCACCGGCCTCGACGCCGTTCAGGCGACGGCCGCGACCGACGCGATCGTGACCTTCGTGGACGCCGCGGCCGGCGCGCAGGCGGAACACGCGCACGCCGAGCGGGTCAGCGGCCAGTCCGACCCCGACTGGTGGGCGGCGCGGCAGGCGTTCTGGACGGAGATCTTCGACGTCGGCCGCTATCCCGCCATCGCGCGCGCCTGGACGGAGGGCGGTCTGAGCCGCAGCGCCGCCGAGGCCTCCACGATGGCGTTCGACCTCGGGCTGCGCAGCCTGCTGGACGGGATCGAAGCGCGGGTGGCATCAGGGTAGGACCCGGATTGGGTTGAGTGAGGACCTTGGGTGCTGTTAGCTTCACACGGTGGACGACAGGCGTGCACGTGCGGAGGCGATCGAGGACTTCGCGGCGTCCCTGCGGGAACTGCGCAACTCTGTCGGCAACCCACCTTTTCGGGAAATGTCGGGCCGCTCGGGGGCGATCTCCCACACGACGTTGCATGAAGCTGTCAAGGGCAACCGGCTCCCGAGCTGGGAGACCACTGTCGAGTTCGTCAAGGCGTGCGGCGCGGACCCCGCCGCGTACCGCGCGTATTGGGAAAGGGCGAACCTGGCGGTCAGATCCGTGAGCGCCGTGGAGCCCCGCGCGGACACCTCGGCGGGCCCCGTCACCGAGCCGCAGGAGCCCTGGCCGGCGGTCTCCGTGCGGGGGAGCGCCGGGCGCTTCCGGCTGACCCGCCCGGCCGTGATCGCGGCAGCGGGCGCCGTCGTGCTGGGGGCGGTGGTCCTCGTGGTGGTCGTGGTCGACCGCGACTCCACCCCCGCCGATCCCGGCCCGAACCCGCCGGCCGCCGGCGCGTCGATCGCGCTGTCCTCGACCGGCTGCCCGGTGCGGTCGAGCAACCCGCCGCCGGCCTCGCCGTTGTACAAGGGCGATGCGGCCGTGTTCGTCGCGGACGTCACGCTCCCCGACTGCATGCACGTCGGCACCGGCGAGACCCTGACCAAGGTGTGGCGGCTCAAGAACGCCGGGAGCGTGCGGTGGAAGGGCTATTCACTGCGGCGCCTCGAACCCGCCCAGCAAGCCGATCAATGCCGGACCGTCGCCGACGTGCCGATCAAGGACACGCAACCCGGTGAGATGGTCGAGATCCAGACCGACATCACCACGCCGATGAAGCCGGGGCTGTGCTACGCGCGGTTCAAGATGGTGGACGCTTCCGGCACGGTCGTGTTCCCCGGAAGCCGCCCGGTCACCTTCCAGATCATCGTCAACAAACGGTAGTTCCCCGCCGCAAGGGACACGGCGGGGAACCGGGAGGGGGACTCAGGAGCCGATGGCGATCCCGGTGTAGTAGCTCCGGAGGATCCTGGCGTAGTTCCAGCCCGCCTTGGCCTTGTCGCGCGAGCCCTTCTGCGACATCCAGTCCCCGGTGACCCAGTTGCCGCACGCCGTCGTCGTCGAGCAGTACTGGGCCTTGAAGATCTTCCCGCCGCGGGTCAGCCGGATGCCCCAGGTCGCGTCCACCGCGGCGCTCGTCGCCGCCTTCGCGGAACCGGGCTTGTACACCTGGCTCGACGTGTGGTCATAGACGTCGAAGCACTGGCCGCCCGGGGTCTTGCGGTTCGAGCGCATCGCCCAGTACCAGCCGAAGTTCTTCACGGCCAGCGCCCCGGCCCGCAGCGACTCCCTGGGCCAGCTCGACACCCACTCGTTGGGCAGGACGTTCTTGACGTACGTCTTGAAGTCCACCCGTTCCACGCGATTGATGGACTTGCGGTACACGAGGATCGTCGTGGGCAGCCTGGTGTCCGTGCCGTCGGACTTGCACCCGGTGACCGGCGGCGTGGACGTCAGGAACCGGTGTGAGGCGTTCTGGTTCTTGAGGGTGGGGTTCAGGTTGCCTCTGGCGCCTGCGGCGAAGTCCTGGAATTTGCCGGTGTGGCCGCTGTTGAAGAAGACGCGGACGGTTTTGGCGCTGCGGTTCCAGACGGAGGCGGCGGAGTTCTTGATGCATTTGCCCTTGCCGGCGCCGGGTCCCTTGAAGTCGAAGCAGGAGGGTTGTTTGGTGGCGTAGTCGCCGACCGATCCGGTGAAGTCGGAGACCGATCCCTGGTTGTTGCTGTTGAAGTAGTAGCAGAATTCGCCGGCTTCGCAGACGCCGTTGCGGTTCGCGGCCGAGGCGGGGGCCGCGGTGGCGGCGAGCATGGTCCCGCCGAGCGCCATCGCGGAGAGCAGCCGTACGGTTCGGGTGAGCACAGTCGTCATCCTCACTACTTGACGGTGTAGCCCTGGGAGTTCCAGAACGGGCCGGGGGGCGGGTTCTCGAGCTTCCAGTCCCTGACGCTCTTGGCCGCCCGCAGGTGGCGTCCGGGGCGCATCTCGACGTGGGTGTGCGCGGACGACTTCTTCGACACCCCGTGCCAGGACTCCGTGCCGAGGAGCTGGCCTCGCCTGACCTGCTGGCCCGCGCGCAAGGAGTTCAGCGGATCGGTGTGCAGGTAGATCACCGTCTTGTTCACCGAGGCCATGTAGATGGAGATGGTGGAGAGTTTCGACCGGCCGCTGCCGCGGCCCCCCTCCGCGACGTAGATGATCTGACCGGCCACCAAGGAGCGGACGTTCGCGCCCAGGCCCCGGACGATGTCGATGCCCTCGTGCCGGCCGGGGGTGTTCTTGTAGCCGTCAAAGCCAGTGGAGATCTGGCCTCTGGCCGCGTACAGGGAGAACGACAGGATGGCGCGGGGCGTCGAAGACGACGGGCCGATCAGGTGTGAGGCGTTCTGGTTCTTGAGGGTGGGGTTCAGGTTGCCTCTGGCGCCTGCGGCGAAGTCCTGGAATTTGCCGGTGTGGCCGCTGTTGAAGAAGACGCGGACGGTTTTGGCGCTGCGGTTCCAGACGGAGGCGGCGGAGTTCTTGATGCATTTGCCCTTGCCGGCGCCGGGTCCCTTGAAGTCGAAGCAGGAGGGTTGTTTGGTGGCGTAGTCGCCGACCGATCCGGTGAAGTCGGAGACCGACCCCTGGTTGTTGCTGTTGAAGTAGTAGCAGAATTCGCCGGCTTCGCAGACGCCGTTGCGGTTCGCGGCGGAGGCGGGGGCCGCGGTGGTGGCGAGTACCGTTCCGCCGAGCGCCATCGCCGCGGTCGCCGCGGCGAGGAACCTGGTGAGCGTTGTCATGCTGTTCTCCTTCTGTCCGTGGTGTCGGGGTTGCTGTGCTTCGGCGGAGTCACCGGCGCTGGTACTCCTCCCAGGTGCGGATGGTCACCTTCGGGCCGTCGTCAGGACCACGGCCGGCGAGGCCGTTCAGACCGAGGTAGTAATCGCCGACCTGGCCCTGGGCCTGGCCGGAGAGAGCGGTGTCACTGATGGCCACGGCGTGGATGTGCCACGGCCAGTCATCCTGCTGGGGACTGCGCACCCACGCGGCGAAACCCACCAGACGCAGCCCGCGCAGGACCGCGGTCCGGGTGGCGGCGTTCATCCCTTTCACGGAAATGTCCACGACGCCCCCGCCGTCGTGGGTGCCCGCGGACGTGGGGTCACCGCCGGGGTTGTACGAACCCTGATCCAGCTTGAGGTCGCGCCCGAGCAACCGCTTGGCCTCGGTCAGCATCTTTCGCGTACGGGTGTTGACCACGAAACCGCCGGAGGACACCCGGGGGCCGGGGTCGACGATGCGGGTGACCTTGAAGCGGCCGGCGCCGAGGCTGGTGAGCGACGTCTTGCCAGGAAGGCCGTTGGCGTCGAGACCGCTGAGGCCGAGAGACTTCTGGTAGTTGGCGTAGGCGGTCACCGTCGTGGTGCCGAAGTACCCGTCAACCCACTTCGTGTCGAGGAGACGCCGGTCGCGCAGCGCCCGCTCGACGAGGAGCACACTGGCCTTGGCGCCCGGGGTCAACGTGTTGTCAGCCCGCCGCGGGTCGATCTGGGCCGCCTTGACGGTGGCTTCCATGTTCAGAGCGGGAAGAGCCCCGGCGTCGGCCGCGTGTGCCGGCGGCGTCCCGGGCGCTCCGGTCAGGGGAGCGAGCAGGACGGCCGTTGTAAGGCCGGCGGCGGATGCGGGCAGCTTCATCGATACTCCTGGTCAGCGCTGGGGCGATTCTCTGTGCGGCGAGAATCAAGCTCCCGGATCGCTGGGCTGTCCGGTAGGAGTTCGGTGTTGTCAGCCTGTACGGCAGGCCTGCCCGTACGGGCTGTCTGACAGGTGATCCGCGTCGAAAAGCCCGCAAGGCGGGCAGCAGGTACGGCGGGCAGGATCGGTGAGCCGTGCCGGGGCTCACCGGATCCACGCCGCCCAAGGGCTACTGCTCTCCGGTCTCGCCCTCCTCCAGCGCGTACCCGCAGGCCTTGACCTCGCCGGTCTCGGGGTCGGAGAAGTCCGGGTCGAACTCGATCAGGCCGAGCGTGGTGCCCTCGACGGAGCGACGGAAGGTCTCCTGCTTGCCGCAGTCGTAGAGCACGTAGGCGCCCTCCTTCTCGCCCAGGAGCAGGAACCTCTCGTCCGGGTTGTCCTTGTGCAGCGGCTTGCCGTCGCCGTCGCCCACGGTGGCCCATTGGTTCTGGAAGCCGACGGTCTGCAGCAGGGCGTTGCCGTTGCCGTTGGCGGCGATGTCGACGGCGCCCTGGACCATCTGGGCGACCAGTATCAGGCCCAGCCCGATGCCGAGCAGCGCACCGGTGAGCACCTTCATGCCGGCCCGGCCGGTGTTGTGCCGGCGCATCAGGCGAAACGGCACCAGGAGCCCGAGGACGGCGACAAGGAGAACGGCCACCAGGAGAGTGCCGCCGGACAGCTCCCACAGCGTGCCGAAGTAGGCGTAGTAGGCGACGAGCGAGATGAGAACGCCCGCCGCGGCCGCGATCCACGGCTGTTCGCGGAGCCTGTGCAGCAGCCGGCCGACCGATCTGCGGGTGGCCAGGTTGAGCAGCCAGCCCAGCGCGACGAGCAACCCCACTCCGGGCAGGGCCACCAGGAAGAGCTGGATCAGGGTGCCGATGAGCCGGCCGAAGATCGTCGCCTGGTCCAGGCCCGCCTGCTCGGGGGTGATGCCGAACACCATGTAGACCTGGGCCAGCCCCAGATACAGCATGGCGTACATGCCCACGGCGATCGGCACGGCGACCGACCCGATCTTCTCGAAGACCTCGAGCACGCTGCCCTTGGCCGATTCCGGCTCCGGGAGTGGCTGTTCTGGTGGGAGAGACTGAAACGTCATGACAGCAGAGAGTGGACGGCGTGCGTCGACACCTGGTTGACGGGAGATAACCGCCGGGGTTATGCCGGTCTGATGTTGTGGTTGACGCGGAACAGGTTGCGCGGGTCGTGGATCCGCTTGAGCCGTGTCAGCCGCTTGTAATCTGCCGGAGTGTAGGCCGCGCGTACCTGCTCGGGGGCGAGGTCGGCGCCGCTCATGAAGTTGGCCGCCATGCCTCCGGTGAGGTGCGGCTTGAAGCCGTCCATCAGCCGCTGTTGCAGCCTGCGCACCGCTCCGGCCTGGTCCGCCGGTGCCGGGTTCGCGATGAAGAGCAGGGCGGCGGCGTCCCGGTGTCCCACGGCGTTGGGCACCGCGGCCGGACGGGCGAGCGCGCCGCCGAGCTGCCGGAGCTCGATCAGCCCGAAGGGCAGCTTGGCGTCCGGGCCCGCCAGGGTCAGCAGCTTCTCCACGGCGGCGGCGTCCAGCTTTCTGAGCAGCCCGGTGCGCTCGAAGACCGGCAGCGGCGCCACGGGCGGATCATTGGAGATTGTCCAGATTTTCCCGTACGGCAGCGTGCCCATGGTGTTGAGCTCCGGCCCGGCGGCCAGCATCGGGGCGAGCAGCCGCCTGGCCTCCTGGGCCCGTCCGAGGTGGGCGGCGGTCAGGCGGACCGCGACCCGGTCCTGAAGGGGCGGGGGCACGGTGGGCGCCTTGGGCAGGCGCATGAACGCCAGCGTGGTCGTCATCTCCTCGGGCAGCCTGGCCGCCCAGGCGGGGTAGGCGCGGACCACCCGCCGGGCCGCCTCTCCGAAGAAGAAGAGCGCGCCGCCGTACAGGGTGGCCGCCTTGACCAGGTCGATCTCCATGCCGGTGACGACCCCGAAGTTGCTCTTGCCACCTCGGACCGCCCAGAACAGGTCCGCGTGCCTGCCCGGTGACAGGCGAAGCGGGCGGCCGTCCGGGGTGACCAGGTTGATGGCCCGCACGTGGTCGGCGGCGTAGCCGTACTTGCGGCCGAGGGGGCCGAGACCGCCGCCCAGCGTGTAGCCCACGGCGCCCACGTCGAGCGAGGAGCCGTTGATCGTCGCCAGGCCGTGGGCGGCGGCGGCCTCGACGAGCGTCCGCATCCTGGTGCCGGCGGCGACCTTGGCGACGCGCCTGGCCGGATTGATCTTCACCGAGCTCAGCCGCCGGGTGTTGATCAGAATCCCGCCGTCGGCGGCGGCGCTGATGCCGTGCCCGGTGGCCTGCACGGCGACGGGCAGCCCGAGAACGCCGGCCAGGCGGACGGCGGCGCGGACGTCGCCGGCGTCGGCGGGTACCACGACCGCCTGGGGGGCGTGCCGGACGACGCTGTTGTATCCGGCGTGCTCCGCCGCGAAGCCGGGGTCGCGGGGGAACAGCACGGTGCCCTTCACCGCTGATGTGAGCCTGGTCGCGAGGCGGTCGCCGGGATCGTGGGTCGCCGCCGCCGTGCCCCCGATGGCGAGCGCGCCCTTGATGATGGTTCGTCTGCTCAACATGGTTTCCCCTCAGGCCGCGCAGGCGGAGTTCAGCTTCGACACGGTCGCGGTGGCCTGGTCGGTGTACGTGTCCGCCTCTTCCGGCGTGCTGATCCCCGACAGCTCCTCGTAGAGGGAGACGACCGCGGTCTGGGCCTCCTTGGCCTTCGCGTCGACGTCGAGCGCCTTGATCTTCTGCGCGCTGTCGCTGTAGAGCTGCTTCATCGCCTCCAGGTCCCCGGCCCGCTTCTGGAGCTCGGTCACCGTGCTCCCCATGAGGGCCTGCATCTCCTTGCACCCCTTGGTGTCGGCCACGGCGGCGGTCTCGCTGCCGCCCGAGCCGCAGGACGCCGTCCCCAGGGTCAGGAGGGTGAGAGCGGAGATGCTCAGGGCGATCTTGTACCAGGACATGTTGTTTCCTTCGTGAGGTGGAATGTCGGGTTCAACCCGGTCGAGCGGTACGTGCGATGAGTGCCGGAGACGTCGCCACTGCGACCGCCTGCCTGATCTCGCCGGGCCCCGGCGGAGCAGTCTGCCGATCTCCCATTGACGGCACATTGACGGAGCCGCCGGTCATCGGCACACCGTCTGTCCATCAACCATCAAGATCGTGTCTGCAGGATCCAAGGGTTGACTTCGACCTGGAGATTCTTGATGAAGTGGAACAAGTTCACGATCGGCGCCGGCGCGCTGCTCCTCGCCACCGTGCTGTCCGCCTGCGGCGGCACGGACGAGCCGGCGGTGGCCAAAGAGACCGCCCCCGCACAGGAACCCGCGGGAAAGTTCATCGCCGAGTACGGCAAGGCCGACACCGAAGCCGCCACCGAGGGACTGGAGCTGCTGAAGCCGGGCAAGGTGCTCGAAGGCTTCGCCACCACCCTCAACGGGATGCTCAAACTGCCGCACGACGTCACCCTGGCCGGTGAGCAGTGCGACCAGGTGAACGCCTACTACAGCCCGGACGAGAAGAAGATCACGATGTGCTACGAGCTCGTGGCCGACGGCTTCACCCGGTACCGCGACAAGGCCGAGTCCGAGGAGGAGAACGACGAGCACGGCCGGGCCAACCTCATCGACACGCTCTACCACGAACTCGGCCACGCCGTGATCGACATCTACGACCTCCCCGCCCTCGGCAAGGAGGACGACGCGGCCGACCAGTTGTCCGCGTTCATCATGGCCCAGGGCGACGGCGACGACTCCGCGAGCGTCCAGACGATCAACTACTACTTCGCGTCGGCCGGCGACCAGGACCGGGCCGCGCTGCCGTTCTATGACGAGCACTCGATGGACGAGCAGCGGGCGTACAACTACATGTGCTGGATCTACGGCTCCGACCCCAAGGGTTACGCCGACTGGGTCGGCGAGAACGGGTTGCCGGAGGAGAGGGCCGCGAGGTGCCCGACCGAGTACGAGAAGCTGTCCAACTCCTGGTCGAAGCTGCTGGAGCCGCACGTCAAGGACTGAGGGCAAGCTGCGGGACACCGGCCCGCACGCCTTCGATGACGGCCTGCCGTACGACGGGCTGGTTGAACCGCAGCGGGGACTCGTCGCTCAGGATTCCCATGCCGACCAGCGCCGACAGGGCGGCGGCCGCCTGGCCGTCGGGCAGACCGGCCAGGTCGGCCACCGCATGGAACTCGGCCGCGTGGTCGAGCGTCGCGACCGCCCTGGCCAGCGCGGTCGCCCCGGGACCGGCGTGGCGCAGTTGGCCGGCCACCCACCGCTCGATGGAGGTGGACCGCTTGCCCGCACCCCGCGCCTTCATGTGCTCGGTGAGCAGAAGCGTGTTGCCGCCCGTCTCACGCAGGCACGAGGCGATGAACGCGGGCTCCGGTTCCGCGCCGAACAGCTCGGTGGCGAGGGCCGTCGCCGCCTCGCCGGGCAGGCCACCCAGGCGTACGAGGCCGAAGATCGAGCAGAGCGACTCGAGCAGCTGATCGTCGCCGGCGGGGACGCCGGTCGCCCTGGTCGCGGTGACCAGGAGGGGGACGTGCTCGACCCGCCTGGCCAGGTAGGCCAGCCAGCGCAACGAGCCGAGGTCGCACCACTGCAGGTCATCGATGGCGATCAGCAGCGGCACGCGCTCCGCGAGCCGTACGGCGAGCCGGTAGAGCGCGTGCAGCGTGTCGGGACCACCCGACGAGGGCCGGTTGTGCCAGACGATGTCGGCCGCGGGCTCGACCGTCCCGCCGAGCAGGTGCCGCCGCTCCTGCGCCGGCAGGCAGTACAGGATCGGCTCGAAGATCTGCCGGGCCACGCCGTACTCGTACTCGCGCTCAAGCGGGTGCGCCTGCGCCCAGGCCGTCTGGAATCCGCGCATGTCGGCCAGCGCCTCCACCCCTCTCAGCAGCTGGGTCTTGCCGGCGCCCGGGACGCCGTCGAAGAGCAGGCTGCCGCCGGTGCCGGACTCGGCGGCGGCCATGGCCGCTCCGGCGGAGGCGAGCTGATCGTCGCGGCCGAGGCAGCGCAGGCGGACGACCGGCTTCTTGACCGCCACCGGCGCCGGCGGCAGGTCGAGCTCGGAGGTCTGCGCGAGGATGTCCGCTTCTAGCTTGCGCAGCTCAGGACCCGGGTCGACACCCAGCTCATCGGCCAGATAGCGACGCGCCTCACTCAGCGCGGCGAGGGCGTCGCCCTGCCGGGACGAGCGGTACAGGCCCAGGGCGAGCAGCCGCCAGCCCTCCTCCCGGGTGGGCTGGGCGCGCGCGTGCGCTTCCAGCTCGGGTACGGCCTCGGCGTGCCGGCCCAGGGCGAGCAGGGTGTCGAGTCTGTGTTCCGTCGCCCCGAGACGGAGTTCCTGCAGCCTGCTCACCTCTCCCCGCGCCCACAGGGTGTGCGCGAACTCGGCGTAGGCCGGACCACGCCACAGGCCGAACGCCTCGTCGATCAGACCGAGGGCGGTACGCGGATCGGCGGCCGCCCTCGCCTGCCGCAGCAGCCGCTCGAACATGGCCGAGTCGAGTGCGGCCTCGTCCACACGCAGCACGTAACCGCGCGGCTCGGTGATCAGCACGGCCGGCCGGCCGGGTTCCCGGGCGGGCGGCTCGACCACACGGCGCAGCCGGCAGATGAACGTCCGCAGCGAGGACAGCGCCTGCGGTGGCGGGCAGCCCTCCCAAAGATCGTCTATCAGCTGGTCGACGGGAATGACCCTCCCGGGCGACAGCAGGAGCCGGGCGAGAACCGCCCTGTTGCGTGGCGTCCCCACATCCAGGCGATCATCCTCCCGCCACGCCTCAACAGTTCCGAGCACGCCGAAACGCATCGGCCTCATCGTTGACCCCCAACGGTTCTGATCTGGACGGAGGCCATGGTGGGGGAGGCCGGTAGACGTTTCATAGACGAAGAGTCGACGTCGTCAGGCCGGTGGGTCCTCGGTGGCGGGCATCGTGAAGAACCGCAGGAACACCGGCCGCGCCCCGGGTGAGGCGTCCTCCGGCGCGCGGCCGTACCTGGACAGCAGCTGCATGTACGCCTCGAAGAACTCGTCGAGCTCCTCCGGGTTCAGATGTGTGAGCCCGCGGGAGGCCCTCGCCCACTCCCCGTACCGCCGATGGTCGCGGAAGAAGCGCCGCGCGAGTTCCACCTCCTCCTCGACCTTGAACTCGGTGATGTCGTCGAGGACCTGCTGTGACTCCTCGTCCAGCTCGGCCGCCGAGGGCCAGCGCAGGTCGCGGCTGATCTGCCGCCACCAGCGTTCCCTGCCGGTCGACCGCTCGGGGATCTCTTCGATGAACCCGTTGTGCTCCAGCTGGCGCAGGTGGTAGCTGAGCGTCCCGGTGTTCTCGCCGAGCGCCCTGCTGAGCGTGGTGGACGTGGCGGGGCCGTTGATGCCGAGGTGCTGCAGGATGCGCTGTCGCAGCGGATGGCCGAGCGCCTTGAGCGCACCTGGGTCGCTGAGCTGCCGGATCGGCGGTCTGTTCGCCACGCCGCGAGCTTACAACCTCTCGCCCGCACATTGCAGAATTTTCGCTGCAGCATTTCTTCTGCAATACTCCACGGCAATCTGACACAGGAGTGGACAAGGATGACTACAGCAGGACGGCGCTCACCCGCCGCCGGACTCATGGCCCTGTGCGTGCTCCTGCTGATCGCCGTCGGCGCGATCTGGGACACCACCCCGACCTCGGTGAGCCCCGCCGGCGCCCCCGGACGGGAGTTCAGCGCGCAGCGGGCCTTCGCCCAGATCGAGCGTTTCGCCGTCAAACCCCATCCCGTCGGTACGGCGGAGCACGCCCGCGTCCGCGACTACCTGGTCGGCGAGCTACGGCGGCTGGGCCTGCGGCCGGAGGTGCACGAGGCGGTGGGCGTCTCACCGATGGACGAAAAGGGCGACCCCGTCACCGCCGGGCGCGTCTTCAACATCGTCGCCGTGATCCCCGGGACCGCCCCCACCGGCCGCGTCCTCGTCACCGCCCACTACGACTCGGTCCCCGAGGGACCGGGCGCCAACGACGACGGAGCCGGCACGGCGACCGCCATCGAAACGGCCAGGGCACTGACAGCGGACGGCACCCGGTTCCGCAACGACGTCGTGTTTCTCATCACCGACGCCGAAGAGGCCGGGCTCCTGGGGTCGGAGGCGTTCGTCAAGGACCACCCCCTCGCGCGAGGCAGGAACGTCGTGCTCAACAACGAGGCGCGCGGGGCCAAGGGGCCGGTGCTGATGTTCCGGAGCACGGAGCCGAACTCCGGCCTGATCTCCACGTTCGGCTCGGCGGCGCCCATGCCCGTCGCCGACTCCGTCTACGCCGAGCTCATGAAACTGCTCAACAACGACACCGACTTCACCGCCTTCAAACCCGGCGGGATGGCCGTGCTGGACTCCGCCTACGCCAACGACGGCACCCTGTACCACAGCGTTCTCGACGACCCCGCGCATGTCGATCTGGCGACGTTGCAGCAGATGGGCGACAACACGCTGGCCCTCGTCCGCTCCTTCGGCGGCGCCGACCTGGCACGGCTGAGCACCGGGGACGACCTGGTCTACTTCAACGTCCCGCCCGGCCTGCTGGTCCGCTATCCGGCCTGGGCGGCCACCCTGCTGGGCGCCGTCGCGCTGCTCGCCGTACTGGCGCTGATCTTCCTGGCCCGCCGCCGGGGTGTTGTCACGTCGCGGCGCACGCTCATCGCCACCGCGCTCGCCCTGGTCCCGATCGGAGCCGCGGTGGCCGTCGGCGCCTTCTTCTGGGACCTGCTCAAGATGGTCCGGCCCGGACTCAGCGGAACGGCCACCACGACGCCGTACCGGCCGGAGCTGTTGTGGCTCGCCGGGCTGATGCTCGCGGGGACGATCCTGGTCACCTGGTACGCGCTGCTGCGCCGCCGCGTCGGCCCGGCCGAACTGGCGCTGGGCATGCTGACCTGGACGGCCCTGATCGCCGCCGTCCTCGGCGTCGTGTCGCCCGGCGCGTCGCACCTCGCCGCCTGGCCCGCCTTGGGCGCGGCGCTGGGCGGGCTGGCCGTACTCCGCTGCCCGCCGCGGTGGCGCGTCCTCGTCCTCGCCGCCGCTCTCGTGCCGGGCGCCCTGATCCTGCTGCCCAGCGCGTGGAACACACTGCCGATGGGCCTGCGGTACGCGGGCTTCGCGCCCATGCCCCTGATGATCCTCTTCGGCGGCCTCCTGCTGCCGCTGATCGAGATGGTCTGGCCGCGGCGGCGTACCCCGCTGATCCCACTGACGGTGCTGGTCGCCTCCCTCGCCCTGGTGGCGGCGGGCCTGCTGGCCGAGCCGATCGACAAGGAACATCCGCGGCGCACCAGCCTGGCGTACGGCCTCGACGCGGACACCGGCAAGGCCGTCTGGCTGACCTCCAAGGCGCCCGACCCATGGGCCCGCCGGTACGGCGGCGCCCCCGCGACCGCCCATCCACTGGCGGAAGTGTGGGCAGGCGGCTCCGAACTCCTCAGCCCCGCGAAGCCGGCCCCGCTGCCGGCGCCCACGCTGCGGGTGCTCGCAGACACCACCCGGCAGGGCCTGCGAACCCTGCGCGTCCGGATCCACTCGGCACGCGGAGCGACCATGGTCGGCCTGCGCGTGGACGGCGCCACCACGACCGTGACCTCGCTGACCGTCGAGGGCCGCGCCGTCACACCCGATCCGGTGGGGTTCGTCTTCGAGGCCGCCGGGCCGGAGGGAGTCGAGGCGTCGCTGACGGTCAAGGCCACGGCCGGCAAGATCCGCCTGCTGGTCACCGACGTCAGCCGGAACCCCGGTGAGATGCGGGCGCTTCCCGGCTTCATCCCGCCGCCGGATTGGCTGTTCCTCGGCGACACCAGGATCTCCGTCACCAAGTCCTACCCCGTGTGACGGGTTCGTCGATCCCCGGCGTCAGCGGTTGTGTCAGGGCGGCGACGGCCCGGTATCAGAGCGGTCGGCGAAGGTTGGCGACATGAACAGGCCGGGTTCACCGGCCTCGACCTCGAAGGAGCACACACCATGTCCATCACCTTCTCCGACCAGGACAAGCACACCCTCCGTCTCGCCGCGTGGGGCGCCGTCTCGCTGATGTCGGCCGCGGGCGCCGCGGGCTCCGCCCACAAGGTCGGCACCCACGGCTCGCTCGCCCTGACCTCGGCGACCGGCCCGGTCGGGCACGTGCTCACCAAGGCGCCCAAGGGTGTGAAGTACGGCAAGACCGTCGCCGAACTCGCCGACCAGGTGCTTCCCGCCCTGACGGCGGCCATGAACCTGCTCAGGGAGCAGGCCCCGGCCGAGGCCGGCAACTTCCGCACCACCGTTCTCGTCGCCATCGAGGCCGGCGCCCACAGCGGGGAGGGCGAGCCCAGCCCCACCCTCGCCGACATGGCCCGCAAGATCACCGAAGCCCTTGACGCCGCCTGATCGGATGCTACGGAACCTCCTGGCCGGGCAGCTTCGGGAACTTCTGCCGCTCCGTCGGGCGGGCCGTCCATCGCATGATGGGGCTCACCCGGCGGCACGGTTGATCAGGCGCTTGCCCAGCCGTTGCGCCGGTTTCTCCACCCATCGCCAGGTCAGCGCGCACAGGCCGAGCAGCGCCGCGCACACCGCCACCAGCAAGGTCAGACGCACCACCAACGGTACGGCCGGCGGATCCGGCAGGAAGAACTCCACGCTCTCCAGCAGCAGCGGGTGCAGCAGGTAGATCGAGTAGGACACCAGGCCCAGCCAGGTCAGCCACGACGGCATCGTGCGGTGACGCAGTGCCAGCCCGGCGGCGAACGTCAGCCAGGCCGCCACGATCGCCACCTGCAGCCCGGTCTCGGCCCGCGCCGGCCACAACCCGGCCAGCGGTATCAGCGCCACCCAGGCGATGTGCCGGTGAGAGAGCCGGCCCGCCTCGACGCGATACAGCGCGGTGCCGGCGAACATGGTCGCCAGGATGAACAACCCCTGCCACGGCCCTGGGTAGCTCTGGTTGACCGCCAGCAGCAGGAGGATCGTGCCCGCGATGGCCACGGCGCCCACCTGTCGTACCCACCTGCCGCCGTACAGCACCGCGGCCAGCCCGGCGGCCAGGACGGCGGTCACCACCACCACGACCGTGAGCATGCGGCCCGCCCCACCGGCCGACAGCAGCGTCACGGGCAGCAGCCCGGCGCCCAGCACCGCGACCGCGGCGAACGCGAGCGCCGTCACGGTGCTGTGCCGGTGCACACCCAGGGTGAACATCGCGGTCAGCAGGAGGTAGAAGGCCATCTCGAAGGAGAGCGTCCACAGGACGTTGGCCAGGTTCGGCACGTACATGAGGTTCTGCAGCATGCCGGCGTGCGCCAGGGCCATCGCCACCGGCCGGCTGCCCCACCAGGTGTGCAGGCTGTCCCAGCCGAGTGCGGCCAGCAGTGCCATGCCTGCCACGCACACGGTGAACAGCGGCCACAACCGGAAGAACCGCGAGATCCAGAAGGCCCGCAGGCTGCCCCGGCGCTCCAGCGATGCCGGGACGACGTAGCCGCTGACCAGGAAGAACACCAGCACGCCGTACCAGCCGGGATCGAAGACGGCCTTGATCGGCAGCCGCGCCTCCGGCCACAGCGGCTCGAGCGCGTGCTCGAACACCACGACCATCGCGGCCAGCCCCCGCAGCGCGTCCAGCCAAGCCAGGCGCCTGGTATTCGGCAACGCCGGGTCAGCGGTGGTCAGGGGGGCAGAAAGCATCCGATCATCGTAATAAGGAACATCGGTTACGACCCATTGATTGGTCGTGATGCCTTGAGCCGGTCGATGGCCCTGGCCGTCTGATGGTCGGCCGGGAGGAAGACGATGACCTGCTGGGACTCCGCGGGCAGTTCGAGTGTCTCGCGGTGCAGCCGAAGCCGGTGTCCGGCCGGGTGGTTGAGATTCGGACGGGCGGCGTGTTCCGGCAGGTCGGGCAGCGCGAACTCGGCTAACGCCTTGCGGTCGCGGTCTCATCGCGAAAGGTGACGGTGGGCATGCGTCAGAGGTATCACCGCCGACCGACAGGATCGGTGAGCCAGCCAGAGCACGAGGGCGGCATATCCGCAGATGACCGCCAGCCCCGCCCAGGGCGGAAGCGGGTAGTACCCGCCGAGCAGCGACGGGTCCACATCGATGTGCGCGAACACAGGGACGCTCTGCGTGATCGCGAACCCGGCGGCAGGAGTGATCATCAGCAGCCACGGCGCCAGCCCCGCGCTCGCCAGAAGATAGGGCGCCACCACCAGTCCGACGGTCAGTCCGACGGCGACGATGCCCCGCCTGACCAGGGCGGCGAGGCCGAGGGCCAGCACCGCGGCCGCCGCGGCCAGCGCCGCGTAGCCGACGATCACCTGGAGTCCGGTGGCCAGGGTGATCGGCTGAACCGGGTTCTGATTGGCCCGCATCAGCGCCAGCCCGCCGGGCACCACGGCGCCCGAGGTCACCAGCCCGGTCACGAACGCCACCGCGCCCATCACCACGGCCTTGGCACGCGGATCGCCCCGGTCCGCGGTGAAGAACGTGACCGCCACCACGATCACCAGGACCAGCCCGGCGACCCCGCCCAGCAACGTGAGATCGGCGCGCAGGCCGCCGGTCATGACGACCGGCCCGATGTCACCACCCCCGCTCACGATGATCTTGCCGCCCGACTCTACGGCCTGCCCCGGGTGATGCGGGGTGCCGTCGGGCTTCATGGTGAGGCCGACGTCATCGTGGCGCCACGAACCGTTCACGCCCCGTAGCGCGATCCGGTCGAAGGTGGCGGTGGCCTGGGCGAAGCGGCCGGTCATGTCCGTCAGCGCGCTGGGCGAGGCGGCGAACAGCCCGATCTCGACCGTCCTCGGCAGCCCTGCCAGCGTGACCGTGCCGACCTCGGTCCACGTCCTGCCATCGCCGGACTCGTGGCCCGTGATGGTGTCGCCCGCCCTGCTCAGCCGCAGCCAGCGCGGTCCGTTGACGGGGCCGCCCGCCACGTCGTGGGTGAAGTTGTGCTGCATCCGCACGCCGTGCCTTCCGGTGATCATGACCGCGGCGTACGGCGTGCCCTGCTTGAGGGTCGGCCGGATGAGGAGTCCGGCTTTCGCCCACGGCACCACCGCCCCTTCCTTGACGTTGCGCACCCCGGGTACGGCGTCCGGCAGCCGGATCTGGCCGGTCAGGTCCGATACGCGGGCGGTGATGCCGCCGTCTCCCTGGAGTGGCTGGTGGACGAAGTAGTACTTGTCCGCCACCGCCGTACCATCTGGTCCCAGCAAAGGCGCGGGGCAGGGGCCCTCGCCTTTTCCGGTCACGCAGGTGGTGCGGGCGCTCCCGGCGACCAGGAGTCCGAGCGACACGGTGACCAGTACCGAGGCCACCATGCCGAGCACCCAGCCGCGTCCGGTCCTGAACCTGGTCCACTCCGCGCTCAGCGTCGTTCTGTCCATGGCGCCGTTTGTACGCCGCAGGGGATGACACCGGCCCAACGCCGCCTGTTATGCCGCTGTCATGTGGAATGCGGCATTCTGGGCAGGGTGAAGAGCACGCCGGTGGCCGGCCTGCGAAGACGGCCCGCCATCCGCATGCGCATGGCGCTGTCGTACTGGGGGCTGTTCGTCGCCTCCGGCGCCGTCCTGCTGATCCTGACGGTCGGCCTGTGGCAGGGCGAGACCACGACCACCGTCCACGTCCCCGGCACACAGGCCGTCACCACCCACAGCTCCGACCTCGGCAAGCTGCTCACCCTGGCCGGCGTCGCCCTGGCCGTCATGGCGGTGGTCTCGCTGCTGTTCGGCTGGCTGGTGGCGGGACGGTTCCTGGCGCCCATCCGCGCCATCACCACCGCCGCGCGCCGCATCTCCGCCACCAACCTGCACGAACGCCTCAGCCTCCAGGGCCCGGACGACGACCTGAAGGAACTGGCCGACACGATCGACGAACTGCTGGCCAGGCTGGAGCGGTCGTTCGAGTCCGAGCGCCGCTTCGCCGCCAGCGCCTCCCACGAACTGCGCACCCCGATGACCACCATGCGGGTATGGCTGGACGTGGCCATGGCCAAACCCGGCCCGCTGCCCCCGCAACTCGTCAGCCTCGGCGACCGGATCCGCAACGAGCTCGACCACGTCGACGCGCTCCTGGAAAGCCTCCTCATCCTCGCCCGCACCCAGCAGGGCCCCTCCGACGACCGGTCCCGCGTCGCCCTGAGCGCCCTCACGGCGGCCGCCCTCCAGCGGCACGCCGGCACCATCGCCGCCCTGCCGCTCCACGTCGAGCACCGCCCCTGCCCGCAGGCCTGGGTCACCGGCAGCGAAACCCTGCTCACCCGCATGATCGGGAACGTCGTGGACAACGCGGTCCGGCACAACCGGCAGGGCGGCTGGATCCGCGTCAGCGCCGAGACCGGCCCCAAGCAGGCCCGCCTCGTCGTCGAGAACACCGGAACCGTCCTCACCCCGGAAGACCTCGACCGGCTGACCGAGCCCTTCCGCCGCCCGGACGCCGAGCGGACCGGCACCGGCCTCGGATTGTCCATCGTCAAGGCGATCGCCGAGGCGCACAACGGCGCCCTCAGCCTGTACGCCCGCCCCGAAGGCGGCCTGCGCCTGGTCATCACCCTGCCCAAGGACCACGCATGAGAATCCTGGTCGTCGAGGACTCCAGGGCGCTGGCCGACGGCATCGCCGAAGGGCTCCGTGACCAGGGCATGGCCGTGGACATCGCCTACGACGGGCGGGAGGCGGCCGCCAAGCTCGACCTCAACCCTTACCAGGTCGTCGTCCTCGACCGCGACCTGCCCGGCCTGCACGGTGACACGCTGTGCCGGATGATCGCCGACGGCGGCCAGCCCGCCATGGTGCTCATGCTGACCGCCGCCGGCGCCCCCGGCGACCGGGTCAGCGGCCTCAGCCTGGGAGCCGACGACTACCTGCCCAAGCCGTTCCACTTCCCCGAACTCGTGCTCAGGATCCGTGCCCTGGCCCGCCGCCAGCCCGCCCCCCGCTCCCGGACGTACCGCGCGGCGGGCATCGAGCTCGACACCCTGCGGCACACCGCCACCCGCGACGGCCGCCCGCTCAACCTGTCGGCCAGGGAGTTCGCCGTGCTGGAGGCGCTCATGCGCGCGCACCCGGCCGTCCTGTCCGCCGAGGACCTCCTCGAACAGGCATGGGACGAGCACGCCGACCCCTTCTCCAACGTCGTCCCCGTCACGGTCGGCAGGCTCCGCCGCAAACTCGGCGAACCTCCGGTCATCGGCACCGTCCCCGGCGTCGGCTACCGCGTCACCGACGGCTACCCGACCGCGTAGGCGCGGTGGATGGTCTGGGTGACGGTGTTGCCCGCGGAGTCGGCTGAGGTCGCGCGCAGGGACACGAAGCCCGCCGTACGCGGGTTGGGCACCCGCGCGCTCCAGCCCGGACCCTCGGCCTTGACGGGGATGTCACGCCACGTCGCCCCGTCGTCGGCGGACATCGACAGGCGGATCGACTTCACCTTCGCCGCGGGCGCCCCGGGGTTGCGCTCGATCCAGAGGGGCAGCCGGGTGGACGATCCGGGCTTGGCGCGGTTGTACGCGTCCAGCCCCCGCGGCGCGTACCGGATCGCGGTCAGCGCGAGCGGCTGCCGCGCCGCGGTGCTCGCCGACCGGAACGTCCACGCCGACTCGACCTTCGTGGAGAGCGTGGAGTACGGCACCGCCCGCCCGCCCGTCGCGGTGAGCGTGTAGGTGGCGGCGCCCGGCGGGAGGGTGGCGGTCAGCCGGCAGGACGCCGGATCCCACGGATACGGCTGGCACGCGGCGTAGTCGATCGTGGAGATGACCCGGTCGCCCTCGGCGAGTGTGACGGTTCCGGTGGCCGCGCCGTCCATGCCGAACCGGCCGGGCACCCCGTCGGAGTACAGCCGGGCGGCGTCGAAGGTCAGGGTGTCCTTCTCCCGCCAGGCTCCCGGGGTGGCGAAGGACGGCCCGCTCACCGCGACGTTCCAGGTTTCTTCGGCCTGGCCGTTGTGGACTGGCTTGACGCCCTCCGTGACCACGGACTCTCCGGCCTGCAGCGCGGCGGACCATTTGTAGCCCTGAGTCCGGTACTGCAGGAGCGTGCCCGGCAGGGCCACGTTCTCGGTGGGCGTCAGCCATCCGTCCGCGATGACGCCGTTGCTGTTCGCCGCGTAGTAAGTGCCGGTCGCGGCCACTCCGGCACCGCGGAAGGTCGTGCGTACCTTGTCGAGGTCCTTGGTCCTGGCGGTGTGGGCGGGGTCCTCGGGGATGCCGCCGTGGCGTTCGTCGACCAGGTCGTACCGGACCGGGCCGGGCGCGTGGAGGTGCGTCCTGGCGATGTACGTCAACCCGGGCTGCCTGGAGGCGAGCACGAGGGTCTTCAGGTTCGGCCCGGCGGCGAACCAGCTCAACCACCACGAGCCGTGTTTCACCGAGACCTCGATCAACCCGCTGGGGACGGCGGCGGGGTCGTCCACGGCGAACGTGACCGGTTTGGCCTTGCGCGTGTCCAGCACCACCTCCATGTCGCGGCCGCCGACCTTCACCGGCAGGTGCGTGGTCGTGATGGTGTGCGGCTCCTCGTAGACGTCGACGTACAGGTTCCACTCGCCCGCGGGGAGCCGGTAGGTGCCCGGCCCGTCGACCTGGGACAGCGGGTGGCGCTCGCCCGCGTCGTTGTAGAACTCTCCCAGCGCGCTGACCGGCCGGCCGTCGGTCCCGAGCGCGCGCACCGTCACGTCGTAGGACTCCGGCTCCACGTACGCGGTCGCGATGGTACGCACCCGGAGGTCACCAGAACCGGCGGTGACGGTGCCCGGATAGTCGCCGGGCGCCTTGCCGGTCGCGTCGATCGTCACGGTGACCGACGCCGTGCCCTTGGCGGGCACCTCGACCCGTCGCGCCGAGGTGCTCAGCACCTCGCCCTCCGTGGTGAGATCCAGCGTGACCGGGGCGTCGCCGGTGTTGGTGTAGGTGAGCTCCCTGGTCGTCCTGCGTTCATCGGAGTCCCAGCGGAAGGCCGCGCCGAGGTTCGCGGGACCGGCGTGGACCTGGGCGCCGAGCGCGCGGACCAGGTCCACGCGTCCCGCGCCCTGGTCGAAGTGCGTGGCGCCGGGCTGCGGGGCGGCGCTGCCGATGAGCGCGGCCTTGAGCTGTTCGCCGGTCCAGTCCGGATGCCGCTGGGCGAGGATCGCCGCCGCGCCCGCCACGTGCGGCGCCGACATGGAGGTGCCCGAGTAGGCGACGTAGGGGCCGTCGGCCGTGCCCCGCGCGGCGGCCGCCGTGATGTCGACGCCAGGAGCGGTCACATCGGGTTTGATCGCGTGATCGCCCGTCCTCGGGCCGCGGCTGGAGAAGCCGGCCATCCGGTCGGACTTGTCCACCGCGCCGACCGTCAGCGCCGCGTCGGCGCTGCCCGGACTGCTGATGGAAACCGGTCCTTCGTTGCCGGCGGAGATGACGAACAACGCTCCCGTACGCGCGGACAGCGTGTTGACCGCCTGCTCCACCGGGTCGATGCCCAGGTGGTCCACGCCGCCGACACTGAGGTTGATGATCTTCGCCTTGACCTCGGTCGCGGCCCATTCCATGCCCGCCAGCAGCGCCGAGTCGGTGATCCACTCCGATCCGACCTTGCCCACCGCGATCTTCGCGCCCGGTGCGACGCCCCGGTACTTCGCACCGGCCCCCGCCACTGTGGAGGCGACGTGGGTGCCGTGACCGACGCGGTCGGTGACGTCCGGATCGTCGGAGAAGTTACGCGACTGCGTGACCACCTCCTTGAGATCGGGGTGCGTGGCGTCGTAGCCGGAGTCCAGCACGGCCACCGTGACACCGGCTCCGGTCAGCCCCTGCTGCCAGGCCTGCGGTGCCCCGATCTGCTTGACGCTCTGGTCGAGGGTGAAGCGGCGCTTGCCGTCGAGCCAGATCTTCGACCTGGCCGCGGCCAGGGTTCGCGCGTTGCCGGCCAGGCCCTGCCAGGTCTGGCCCGCCCTGGCCTTGGGGACGCTCATGCCGGCCAGCTCCGGCCCGGCCAGTGGCTTGGCCGCGCCGAGCGCCGTCGCCGCCTTCCCCGCGGGCGACTGGATGATCAGCGGGATCTCGGGCTTGTCGGCGTCGCCGTACCTCCAGGTGAGCAGCTGCGTGACGTCGAACAGCCGCGCGTCCAGCAGGCCTTCGGCCAGGAGCCGTTTGGCGTCCCATGGGATGACGTGGAGGTGTCCTTGGCGGCGCTGGACGTCGAAGCGGACGTTCCTGCCCGGCCCCGGCTCGACCCGGTGGCCGTTCGCCGTGAGGATCACCCGGTCGCCGGTCAGCAGGGTCACCGCGCCGGTGACGCCGGACGCCGCCGGGTCGGCGCGGGCGGCGCCGACGACGCCGCCCGCGAGGAGGGATCCGGCCACGATCGTGGCGAGGGTTCCCAGGACTAATCTCATGAACGCTCCTGTCGCCGTTGTGTCGTCAACAGGCTCTTGCCGCCGGAGGGCCCAAAGGTTCATTGCTGCCGCGCCCGCGCTTCCTGACCCAATCCATGACTTTTCCTCGCTTATCGCGGAGAAAGAGCCGGGTACATCAGCCTGGCGGCGTGTGCCGTACCGGATCGACGGGGGTGTGGCTGTGAGAGTTGTCGTGGACCTCACGCGCTGTCAGGGGTACGGGCAGTGCGCGTTCATGGCCCCGGCCGTGTTCACGATGCACGGCCAGGAGGCGCTCATGTACGACCCCGACCCCGAGGCCGCCCAGCGGGAACGGGTGCTTCAGGCCGCCGCGGCCTGTCCGGTGCAGGCCATCCACATCGACAGGATGGCCACCCAGCACCGGACGAAGGAACCGGAACCGAGCTACGCCACCTCGCACGGCGACGACGCGTTCAAGCGCGACGGCCACATCGTCATCGTCGGCGCCTCCCTGGCCGGTGGCAGGGCCGCGGGCGTCCTGCGCCGGGACGGCTTCAAGGGCAGGCTGACGCTGATCGGCGACGAGCGGTACGAGCCGTACGACCGGCCGCCGCTGTCCAAACAGGTGCTGACCGGCACGATCACGGTCGAGCACACCGCGCTGCCGCACCTGCGCGAGATCGAGGTCGAGTTTCTCTCCGGCACCCCCGCGACCGGCCTGGACCTGGCCGCCAAGCAGGTACGGCTGGCCGACGGCAGGCAGATCGGCTTCGACAAGGTGCTGATCGCCACCGGCGTGCGGGCCAGGCCGTGGCCGAACGAGCAGGAGGCCGCCCTCGACGGGGTGCACGTGCTGCGCACGCTGGACGACGCGCACCGGATCAGGGAACGGCTGGCCGCGGGCGTCCGGCGGGTGCTGATCATCGGGGCCGGGTTCACCGGATCGGAGGTCGCCTCCGTCTGCCGCGACCTCGACGTGGCGGTGACCGTCGTGGAGGCGGGCCCCGCGCCGCTCGCCGGCGCGCTCGGCAAGGTGATCGGCGACGTCGCCGCCCGCATCCAGCGCGACGCCGGCGTGGACCTGCGCTGCGGGGTCAAGGTCGAGGCGCTGGAAGGCGACGCCGACGGCCGGGTGCGCGGGGCCAGGCTGTCGGACGGCACCACGGTCGAGGCCGACATGGCGGTGGTCGCGCTCGGCGCGGTCCGCAACATCGAATGGCTGGCCGGTTCGGGCCTGGCGGCCGGACCCTGGGGAGTGGCCACCGACGCCGGCTGCCGTGCCGTCGACATCAACGGCCTGGTCACCGATGACGTGTTCGTCGCCGGTGACGTGGCCCGCTTCCCGCACCCGGTGTACCACTACCAGTTCATGTCGCTCGAACACTGGGGCAACGCCGTGGCCCAGGCCGAGATCGCCGCCCACAACATGCTCAGCGACCAGGCGCATCGCTGGCCGCACCTGTCGCTGCCGGTCTTCTGGTCCAACCAGTTCGGCGTCAACATCAAGTCCGTCGGCGTGCCGACCATCGCCGACGAGGTCGTGATCGCGCAGGGCTCCGTGGAGGAACGCCGTTTCGTCGCCGTGTACGGCTACCGCGGCAGGATCACCGCCGCCGTCACCTTCGACCAGGCGATGTGGCTGGACTTCTACCGCGACCTCATCCAGCGGGCGGCGCCGTTCCCGCCCGGCTTCCAGATGGTCGGCAGGCCCGACGAGCTGCGGGCCGTACCGGCTGAGGGGCCGCCGCGACTGGCGCCCGCCGAGGGCGCGACCGTGGTCGTGACCGGCCACGACCCGGCCGAGCGGCGCGTCACGCTCGTCCGGCACCAGTAACGACGACCAGACGGGGGCACATCCGTGGAGCCGGCACGCATCTACGACGAGATTCACGAGTTCGCCAACAGGGCGGACCCGTACACGCTGTACGCCGAGCTCCGCCGGACACCCGTGGTGCGGCTGGAGGACGGCGCCTACGTCGTCAACACCTACGAGCACATCGTCGCGCTGCTGCACGACCCGCGGGTCAGCTCCGACGCCCGGAACCTGGCCCACCCGCCGGCCGGCGAACCGCTGCCGCCCTCCTTCATCCGCGTCGACCCGCCCGAGCACGACCGGCTCAGGGGGCTGACGATGCGCCACTTCGGGCCGCCGCACTCCCCGCTCGTAGTCGAGAGCATGCGCGGGGAACTGCACGAGCTCGTCAAGGACCTGATCGACGGCATCGCGGACCGGAACCAGGCCGACATCGTCGACGACGTCGCCTACCCGTTCCCCGTCACGGTCATCTGCCGCCTGCTCGGCGTCCCGCGCGAGGACGAGTCCCGCTTCCACGTCTGGGCGGACGAGATCGTCGAGACCCTCGGCCCCGGCGAGGGCACCGTGGAGGAGCGGACCAGGCGCCGCCAGTCCGCCGGGCTCGCGCTGGCCGGCTACCTGGGCGAGCTCGCCCAGTCGCGCCGCGAGAATCCGCGCCACGACCTGCTGTCCGGGCTGGTCACCTACCACGGTCCCGAGGGCTCGATGTCGGAGACCGAGGTGATGACGACCGCGGTGCTGCTGCTGATCGCCGGGCACGAGACGACGGTCAACCTGATCACCAACGGCATGCTGACCCTGCTGCGCAACCCCGGCCTGCTCGAACGGCTCCGCGACGAGCCCGACCTGGTCATCGGTGCCGTCGAGGAACTGCTGCGCTTCGAGCCGCCCGTGCACTTCCTGCCCCAGCGCGTCGCCCTCGACGACATCACGGTGGCGGACGTCACCATCCCCAAGGGGTCGAGCATCATCCTGGCCCTCGCCTCGGGCAGCCGCGACCCCGCGCACGTGCACGACCCCGACCGCTTCGACCCGGACCGCCCCTACATCCAGCACCTCGGCTTCGGCGGCGGCATCCACAACTGCTTCGGCGCCCCGCTGGCCCGCCTGGAGGCCCAGATCGCGCTCCG
The DNA here is from genome assembly GCF_042740555.1 of Nonomuraea sp. NPDC059007. Taxonomy (NCBI): domain Bacteria; kingdom Bacillati; phylum Actinomycetota; class Actinomycetes; order Streptosporangiales; family Streptosporangiaceae; genus Nonomuraea; species Nonomuraea sp. NPDC059007. Next base: position 140,182 of record NZ_JBHYJD010000018.1, read on the forward strand.
CCAGCTCGCCAAGCGCCTGGTGAACCCCCGCCTGGTGACCGACCCGCCGCCGTACCGCCCCAGCTCGACCCTGCGGGGGCCGCGTCACCTGGTCATCTCCTACGACGAGGTCCTGCCGTACGAGGGGGACTGACTATTCCGTGCTCGAAGGTGCGGCTGACCGCCTGGATCAGCCGCACGATCACGACGAGCGTGTCCTCAGGACGGGCGCGGGGCGCGGCGGTCCTGGCGCCGGGCCAGTTCTTCCTCGTCCACGAGGGTGAGCATCGGCTTACCGGGCTCGCACAACATCGTCACGGTGAACCGCACCCGGACGTCGTCGCGGTTGTTGCCGTCCTGGTAGTGGATGACGTCGCCGCCCGGCTCCCAGAACGCCTCCCCGGCACGCACCACCCGCTCCGGCTCACCCTCGATCTCCAGCAGCATCTCGCCCTCCAGCACCAGGCCGAACGCGGGCCCCGAGTGCCGGTGCGGCGGTGTCCCCGGATCGCCGGGCGGGTACTCGATCACCACCGTCATCGCGTGCGCGCCCGGCGGGATGAACGGCGGCTTCGCCTCCTGCAGCATGGTCAGGGCCGACTGCCAGGCGGTCGATCTCGGCGTGGATTCCAACGTGATCACCTTTCCTGCGGCTACCTGCCGGTGGCGAGCCAATCGCGGTACGTGACCGTGCCCAGCGTGGCCCCGTCGCCCGGCACCAGCGTCCGCTCGCCGGGCACGCTGCCGAAGTAGCGCGCCAGCGGGTCGGTGACCACCTCGCGGGGGTCGCCCCAGGCGGCCAGCGCCTGACGGAAGAACTCGTCCATCTGGTACTGCGTGGGCCCGGCGACCTCGGTACGGCCGTTCAGCGGCGTGCCCACCGCGGCCCTGCCCACCGCCTGCGCCACCTCGTCACCCGCGATGGGCTGGAATCTCACCGGCGCGATCCGCACCTTGCCGTCCTCGGTGGCGGTGTCGGCGATGTTGCGCACGAACTCGAAGAACTGTGTCGCGTGCACCAGCGAGAACGGAATCCCCGACTTCTCGATCAGCTTCTCCTGGGCGATCTTCGCGGCGAAGTAGCCGTTCTCCGGCATCCGCTCCGTGCCCACGACCGAGACCGCGACATGGTGGCCGACACCGGCCGCCGCCTCCGCCGCCAGCAGGTTCCGCGTGGACGTCTCGAAGAACTCCATCACCTTGGCGGGCTCGAAGGACGGCGAGTTCGACACGTCGACCACCACCTGCGCGCCCGCCAGCACCTCGGCCAGCCCTTCCCCGGTGAGCGTGTTGACGCCGGTGTTGGGCGAGGCAGCCACCGCCTCGTGACCGTGCTCTCCCAGCTTGGTCACGACCTTAGAGCCGATCAGTCCGGTACCGCCGATGACCACGACCTTCATCACAAACCCCCTCGCAGGTCCGCCGGGGCACCTCCTGTGCCACCCGGTCGCCAGCTATGACAGGGCAGCCCCCGGACTTGTGACAGCACCGGCGAATTCTTCGCGGAACTACTGGGAGACGCTGGTGGCGGTGCGGCGCGGCCCGGCGTACCGCCAGAGGAAGTTGAGCAGCACGCTGGCGCGGTTGCGCCCGCCCAGCAGGTACGCCAGGTGCACGAAGATCCACACCAGCCAGGCGGGGAGCCCGTGCACGGTCAGCCCGTTGGGCAGTTGCAGCACGGCCTCGGCCTTGCCCACGGTGGCCATGATCCCCGGGTCGTCGTAGGAGAACGGCCGGGCCGGCTCGCCCCGCATGGCCGCGGCGATCTGCCTGCCGACGTGTTCGCCCATCTGGATCGCCGGCTGGGCGAGCTGCGGCTGCGGGGCGGGCGGTCCGGAAAGGTCGCCGGCCACGAAGATCTCCGGGTGCTCCGGCACGTTCAGCGCCTCGGTGAGCGCGACCCGGCCGCCCTCGCTCTGCGGCAGGCCCCAGTCGGCGACCTGGGTGGGCGCGGTCACGCCGAGCGCCCACACGGTCAGGTCGCTCGGCAGCCGCGTGCCGTCGTTCAGCACCACCGCGTCCGGCTCGACGGCCGCCACCGTGCACCCCAGCCGCAGCTTCACCCCCCGCTTGCGCAGCGCCGCCGCGGCCGCGTTCCGCAGCCGTGACTTGTACGGCGCCAGCACGTGGTCGAACCGCTCCACCAGCGTCACGCTGGTCTGGCCCGGCTTGATCTCGGGATGGGTCAGCGGCAGGGTACGGCGGCGCAACTCGGCCAGCGTGCCCGCCATCTCCACCCCGGTCGCGCCCGCTCCCACCACCACGACGTGCGTGCTCTTGCGGCGGCCGAGCGCCGTGTCCTCCAGGAGGCGCCCGAGCCGGTCGCGCAGCGCGGCCGCGTCGCGCAGCGAGTAGATGGGCAGCGCGTTGTCCTGTGCCCCGTCGATGCCGAGCCAGTTGGTGGTCACGCCCGTGGCCAGCACGAGATAGTCGTAGTCCAGGCCGCTGCCGTCCTCGAACTCCACCCGCCGCTCGTCCGGCAGCACCTTGGTCAGGGCGGCCTGACGGGTCCGGACATTTGGCCATTTGGCGGCGAAGGTGCGGATCGGATAGGTCACGTCAGAGGCGCCCAGCCCGGCCGTGGCGACCTGGTAGAGAAGGGGCTGGAAGGTCGCGTACGGGTTGCGCTCGACCAGCGTCACCAGCGCCCCCGTCTTGGCCAGCGCCTTCGTGGCGCCCAGCCCCGCGAACCCGGCCCCCACGACCACGACCCTCGGTCTCTGCGGCATCATCCGGTCCTTTCCCCGGCGGCTGTGAGCGCCGGCCCGATGTCATTGTCGGTGGCGGCCGCCCCTCTTGGACAGGCTCATGAGGCCAGGATCCGCGCCTTCTCCGCGGCGAACTCCGCCTCGGTGAGCAGCCCGTCGGCCTTCATCTGGCCCAGCTCCCGCAGGAGCCGCATCCGCTCGGCCGGGTCCGTGGCGGGAGCCTGGGCCTGGGCCTGTGCCTGTGCCTGGGCCTGTGCCTGGGCCGCGGAGGCCGCCTCCTGCTCCTCCATGCGCCTGGCCTGCCTGCGCTGGATGCCGCCGCTCACCGCGGTCGCCGTACCGGTGATCACCGCGGTACGCGCCATGGCGCCGATGAGACCGGGCCTGCCCACTCGACGTCGGAGCATCATCGCTCATCCTCCAGAGCCGCGAGGGCGTCCAGGACGACCTGGCGGGGAATGCGCTCCAGCGTCGAAACCTCGCTGCTGGAGGCCCGGAGGGCGGCGCCGAGCTGGGCCGCCCACGTGTTCTCCCAGACGACGACCAGCGCGGCCGTACCGGGGTCGAGGGCGTCGCCCAGCAGGCGCAGGTCCTCGTCGTTGAGGAGGTCGAGCTCCTCGTCGGCGAGCCCCGCGTAGTCTTCCGCGACATCCGTGTCGGCGACCTCGGCCGACGACACGGTTCCGTCGGCCGCCTTGCGGACGAAGCTGAGGTCGACGACCCGGACGGTGCCCTTGTCCTGGATCTCCCGGATCGCGGACACCACCCCCGGATCGAATTGCTCCCCGCCGAACGTGATGACGGCGACATCCACCGGTCCCACCGACTCGGCCTTCATGACCGTGGTCATCAGCCCTCCTCTGCCGACGAATTCTGCGATCGACTCCTCCCCGTATGGGTCTTTTGCGGAACCCGTGCGCGAGGCAAGCGTTCCCCATGGAGCACGTTCACCGCTTGGGCGGCTCGCGGTAGGTGACCGGCTTCTTCCCCTTCCCCGGGTACGCCATGATCAGCAGGCGCTGGCCCTCCTGGCCGTCCTTGTCCTTGAACCAGTCGTAGTGCACGCGGATCCGGTAGTGGCCGGCGCGGCCGTTGAGTGACAGGTCGGGGAACTCGGTGCCGCTCAGATCGTCCCTGAGCACGATGTCGCCGGTGGGGCTCTCGTAGCCGACCTCGGCGACGTGGTCCCAGCCCTTGGTCTCCACCGGCGGACGGCGGGTGTAGGTCTCCACGGTCACGCAGATGTCGAAGTCGGAGTGGGTCAGCACCATCAGGCGGCCGGGGAGGGAGGCCACCAGGCCGTCGTCCTGAGCCTTGTCCAGCAGGCCGTCCTCGGCCGGGTCCTGGTCGGTCCCTGTCGGCTCGTAGGTCTCGACGACCCCGTAGTCGGTCAGCTGGGGTTCCTTCACGCGGGTCACGTGGGCGGCTTTGATGAGCGGTCGATGGCGCGGGGTGGCGTCGCACATGCGCCGCGCCGCGGCCTGCCATTCCTGGAACTCCCGGTCCTGCTCGGCCGCCACCGCCTTGACCACGGTGTTCGCGCTGGGGCAGATCTCCGCGAGCGGGTGGGCGAGGTCATCGCGCTGCAGCCCGTCCGTGGCCTTGAGGCGGGCGACCTCTTCGGGATCGTTGCGGGTGTAGATGTCGCACAACCGGCGGGCGTAGGCGAGGACCCCGGCGTCGGACGCGGTGGCGCCGACCTTGATCACGTTTCCCTGCCGGAGGGAGCACACGAAGCGCTGGTCGGGGGTGAGTTCCGGCTCGTCCGGCAGCCTCGTGCCCGGGTACGGGTTGCAGACCTTGGCCGTGGTGACCGGGCCGCGCGCCTGGTCGGCGGCGGGCACGAAGCCGAGCGCGACGACCGCGGCGAGCCCGGCGAGCAGGACGTGGTGGCGGGCGCGCGGGGCGGGCGCGATCGGGTAGAGCAACCGCAGGAGCAGCGCGGAGCCGAGCAGGGCGGCGCTGTAGAACAACGGTGAGATGCCGAAGAAGATCTCTCCGTCCAGTGCCTGGGCGAAGATCCACTCCGGGTAGATCTGCCGGCCTTCGTAGCGGAACTCCGCCGACCCCGTCCGGGCGGTGAGCGCGCTGACGAGACCCACGGCCGCGGCGACGGCCAGCGTCACCGACACCACCTGTACGGCACGGCGGGTACGGCGCAGCACCGCGGCCAGGATCAGCAGAGCGGGGCCGCCGGCACCGACGAAGACGTCGAGGCCGAACCAGGTCTGGGCATGCCAGCTCTCCTCCCGGACGAACTGCTCGATCGTGCCTCGGGGGCCGATCCAGAAGTACCTGCCCTGCGCGAGGTTGACGGCGGCGGGGATCAGCGGAAGCACGATCGCCACGGCGGGCAGTGGCCACCGCCTGGCCGCCGACCGCTCCGGTGCCGGAACGGCTGCCTCCGGCAGGGGGCCGGCCAGCTCGTGGGCGGTCCTGGCCTCCCACACCAGCCCGAGGACGCCGACGGCGGAGAGGAGCGAATAGGACACCATCGTGAAGGGGAATTCGGATCCGAGGGAGACGACGGACATGGATCCGGTGGGCTGGAGAACCGACACCACTTGAGCGGCGATCCCGATCCGGACGGTCGCCGTGCTCCAGCGGGGGTCCCTGCTCTGGGCGATCAGGATCGACACCGCCCAGGCGAGCCAGATGTAGCCGGACAAACCGTCGAGGGTGAAGTACTGCGCGACCACGTCCAGGCCGAGGACCTCCGTGATGTGCTGCCCGATGCCGAGCACACCGACGAGGGCCCCGGCGACCAGCGAGAACAGTCGCAGCCCGCGGGGGGCGGTGTCACGGAGCACCAGGAAGAACAGCCACGCGACGGCTATGTGCACCAGGCTGGAGAAGATCCCCGTCACCGACCAGACCCAGTAGATCTCCCGCGTGATGATCAGCGGGACGCTGGCAGTGTCGAGCAGGCCGGTGCCGACGCTGAGGTAAAGGGCCAGCCGCAGCAGGCCGACCTTCCTGCCCCGGTCCGTCAGCTCGCCGCGGGCCCGTCCGCGCAGCACCTGCCACAGGGCCCACGCCTGGAGCGCCCCGACGAGGACCAGGGCGAGCGTCAGTCCCCACGGGATGCCGGGGGCGAAGAGACGATCGGTGAACATGTCGCGGGTGACGACTTTCCACAGGAGACCGTTGTGCGGGGTGGCCGGCATAAGGGCGCACAGCGCCGCGATCACGGCGAGATAGCCGAGCGCGATCAGGGCCGCGATCGTGCCGAAGCGGTAGCGACGCATGGCCATCCTTGGGGGGCGAACCAGTAAAGCGCCCCAACCTATCCAGCCACCACCAAGCGATCAAGGCGTCAGCCGACGCCCACGGTCTGCCGCTCGGGCTCGATGACGCCGACGACGCGTTCCTCGTCCCGGGGGTAGGGCTGACCGAGGTACTTCATCGAGATCTGGTCGATGATCTCCCAGGCCGCGTCGCCGTCGAGCCATTCGACGACCCGGCCGCGGACGATGACGGGCTCGAACGGGTTGTCGAGGGGCGCCATGGACAGCGCCACCCGCGGGTCGCGGTGGAGGTTGCGGGCCTTGCGCGAGCTCGGGCCCGTGAGGAAGACGATCCGGTCGCCGTAGGTGGCGACCCAGAGCGGGACGGTGTGGGGCGAGCCGTCCGGCAGGACGGTGGCCAGGTGGGCGACGGAGGTGCTGTCGAAGGCGCGGCGGACGCCGGGGTTGAGCTCGCTCATCGTGACGACTCCTTCTTGAGTTCCTTGAAGAGACCCTAACAGTTTAAGTTCCTTTAGGGAACTCAAATCGGTAGACTGATGTCATGCAACGCACCAACTTCGGGGATATGGCCTGCTCCATCGCGCGTACGCTCGACGTGATCGGAGAGCCGTGGTCGCCGCTGATCCTGCGTGACGTGTGGGCGGGCTTCACCCGGTTCGAGCAGCTCCAGGCTGATCTCGGCATCTCGCGCAAGGTGCTGACCGAGCGGCTCAACCACCTGGTCGCCCACGGCGTCCTCGAACGCCGCCCCTACGACCAGCGGCCACGCCACGAGTACCACCTGACGGCCAAGGGGACCGAGCTGGTCGACGTGCTCATGGTGATGGCCGGGTGGGGAGACCGGTGGCTGGCGGGCGAGGCCGGGCCGCCGGTGCTCTACCGGCACCACGCCTGCGGCGAGATCAGCCAGGCCGACCTGCGCTGCGCCCACTGCGGCGAGCCGATGCACGCCGGCGACGTCGACCTGCTCCCCGGGCCGGGCGCGGCGCGATGAGTCTCGCCCGCCGGCGGGGTCTCACTGTCGAGACGATCGGAAGGAGCGGGTCGGATGGACCTGTACAGCGTCGTGTGCGTGAGCGACCTGGAAGCGTCGCGCAAGTGGTTCGAGGCGTTCTTCGGGCGGCCGGCGGACGAGATCATCGGCGAGGAGCTCCTGTGGCAGGTCGGTGAGAACGCCTGGGTCGTCCTCGACGACCGGCAGGTACGCGCGGCGCGAGTGGGCGGCACCATGATCACGTTTGGGGTGACCGACCTGGACGACATCCTGGCCCGGCTGGCCGCCCACGGGATCGAGCACGATCCCGTGGAGACCTACGGCAACGGGGTCCGCCACGTGGACGTCCTCGACCCCGACGGCAACAGCCTGTCCCTCGCGCAGGCCCCCGCCGGGTGACGAACTATTCGCGCCCGCCGATCGCCTCGGCCGGGTGCTCCCTGAGCGCCAGCCGGGCCGGGATCGCCGTGGCGGCCAGGGCCAGCGCCGCCACCGCGGCGATCACGCCCAGGTAGCCGAGCGGCGGCACCGACGGCATCGGCGAGCCGGTCATGCCCAGGCCGGCGGCGGCCAGCGTGATCGCCGAGATCAGCGTGCCCAGCACCACCGAGACCAGCACGGCTCCGGCCGTCTCCTGGCGCAGCATGCCGAGCACCTGCCGCCGCGTGGTCCCGACCAGGCGCAGGAGCGCCATCTCACGGGAGCGGGCCGAGGTGGACATGGCCAGCGTGTTCACCACCGCGATGGCGCAGAAGGCGATGATCAGGCCCATGGCCACGTAGTTGACGGCCGCGCCGCCGGAGGAGGAGTTCCCGGCGGGGGACAGGAGCGGGCCCGCCCCGGCCAGCGCGGCCCGGTCGCCGCCCGCGACCAGCAGGGTGCCGCGCGGGTCGTCCACGTGCTTGGCGACCAGCGCGTGCGGCAGCGTCAGCTCGCCGAAGCCCATGCCGCGCGTGTAAACGGCGGCGACGGTCAGCTCGGCCGGGGTGCCGTCGCCGAGCGTGAGCGCGAGCCGGTCGCCGACCGCGACGCCGAACCAGCCGGCCGCCTTGGTGCTGAGCGCCACCGACCTCTCACCGAAGGCGGCCATCGAGCCGGCGACCACGCCGAGGTCCATGGTCTGGTCGAGCCCTCGCGGGGTGACGGCCTGCGCGCCGTACCGCTCAAGGTCGACTCTGACGGAGGTGCGCAGCACCTCGGTGACGGCGCGCACGCCGGGCACCTCGCGGGCGGCGGTGGCGGAGGCGCCGGGGCCGAGCACGGTCTCGGCCTTGACCCCCGCGACGGCCTGTTCCTGGGCGGCGGCGCCCAGGGTGGTCTGCACGAACAGGATGGTGCAGGTCATGGCGGTCATCAGGGTGAGCGGCGTGATCACCGAGGACATGCGCTTGGTGCCGGCCCGCAGGTTGCGCGCGGCCAGGTAGCCGCCCGCGCCGGGGCCGCGCAGGGGCAGCGCGGTGACGGCGCGGGCGATGAGCGGGGAGAGCAGGGAGACGGCCAGCGTCCAGGCGAGCGCGGTGAGCATGGTGACGGGGCTGGCCGCGGCCTCGGTGTCCAGGGTGGTCAGCAGGATCGTCAGCACGACGCTGCCCGCCAGCACGGCCAGCCCGGCGATCAGACGTCCGACCGGCAGTCCCGGCTTCTCCATCGCCGCCTCGCCCAGCGCCTCGACCGGTCGGATCTTGGCGGTACGGCGGGCCGAGACGCGCGCCGCCGCCCACGCCGCCGCGACGGTGGCCAGCAAGGCCGCGGCCATCGGGAACGGGCTGAGGACCAGGTGCAGGTTGTCCGGCATCGCGCCCAAGGCCACGAACCGCCCGCGCAGCCAGAACCCGAGCAGGATTCCGGCCCCCGCCCCGAGCACCCCGGCCAGGGCGCTGACGGCGAGCGCCTCGCCGCCGAGCATCCGGCGGATCTGCCGGGGAGTGGCCGCGACGGCCCGCAGCAAAGCCAGTTCGCGTTGGCGCTGCTGGATGGAGAGCGCGAACGTGCCGACCACGACCAGGATCGCCACCAGCAGCGAGGTACCGCCCATCGCGCCGCCCATGCTGATCAGCTTGATGCGGGCGTTGTCGCCGTCGCGGAACTCCACCGCGCCGCGCTCGTCGCCGGTGTAGGCGATCGCGCCCTTGACCACGACCGGGACCTGCGGGAACACGCCGATCGCGCTGACCAGGCCGGGGCGTCCGGCCAGCCGGCGGGCCTCGGCGGTGCTGAAGAAGACGGTTCGCCCGCTGGGCAGCGCCTGGTGGGTCACGCCGACGACGCGGTAGGTCCTGCCCGCGGTGGTGAAGTTCTCGCCGCGGAAGCTCGCGTCCACGACGACCTCGCCCGCCTTCTCCGGCGCGCGACCGCTCTTCAGCGTGAACGGCGTCAGCGCCGCCGACTCCCAGCCATGGCCCAGCGCGTCCCCGGCGGGGAAGGTGACCTCGGTTACGACCTTCTCCACGCCGGGCGCGGCGGCGAGGTCGGCGGCCAGCTCCTCGGGGATCCAGCGCAGCTCCGCCAGCGCCTTGGCCTTGACCTTGGTCTCGCCATCGCCCTTTTCGACCACGCGGCGTTCGAACTGGTCACCGGCCACGATGACCGGCGCACCCGCGTACCGCTCCGGGGCCAGCGCGCCGCGCAGGCCCGTCTCCAGCAGCATGCCGCACGCCGTCACCAGGGCGGCGGCGCAGAACAGGGCGACGAACGCGCCCGCGAACCCGGCCTTGCGGTGCCGGAGGGTCTTCCACGCCAGCGAGATCATCGCTTCCACGCTCCCAGCCTGGTCATGCGCTCGGCCACCTTCTCGGCGGTGGGCGCGGTCATCGAGTCGGCGATCCGGCCGTCGGCCAGGAACAGGACGGTGTCGGCGTAGGAGGCGGCGACCGGGTCGTGGGTGACCATCACCACGGTCTGGCCCAGGGCCGAGACCACCTCGCGCAGCAGGACCAGCACGTCACGGGCGGTCATCGTGTCCAGGGCGCCGGTCGGCTCGTCGCCGAAGACCACCTCGGGCCGTACCACCAGGGCGCGGGCGATGGCCACCCGCTGCTGCTGGCCGCCGGACAACTGGGCCGGCAGGTGACCGGTACGCCCTTCCAGCCCCACCCGGCGCACGATCTCGGCCAGCCACGCGGCGTCGGCCTTCTCACCGGACAGGCGCAGCGGCAACGTGATGTTCTCCAGCACGGTCAGCGAGGAGACCAGGTTGAACGCCTGGAAGACGAAGCCCACCCGGCCCCGGCGCAACTCGGTCAGGGCGGTCTCGCTCATGCCGGCCAGTTCCGTGCCGCCGAGCCGTACCGAACCCGAGGACGGAACGTCCAGGCCCGCCGCGCAGTGGAGGAACGTGCTCTTACCGGACCCCGAGGGGCCCATCACCGCGGTGAAGCTGCCGCGCGGGATGCCTGCCGACACCTCGCGCAGGGCCGCCACCGCGTTCTGGCCTTTCCCGTACACCTTGCTCACCGCGTCCAACCGCACCACGTCTGTCATGAGTCCAAGCCTGCTGGCGGGCGTTGCCGCAGGACAGAGACGTGCTCACCGGGTCACCATGACCTCGTCATAAAGCGGACACTGGTAGACATGATCCCGTGATTCGCGTACTTCTGGCCGAGGACCAGCACGTCATCAGGGGCGCCCTGGTCGCGTTGCTCGGGCTCGAGGCCGATCTGGAGATCGTCGAAGCGGTCGAGTCGGGGGAGGCCGCCGTCGCCGCCGCGCTCGTTCACCGGCCCGACGTGGCCGTGCTCGACATCGACATGCCCGGCGCCATCGACGGCCTGGACGCCGCCGCCACGATCCGCGACAAGCTCCCCTCCTGCCGCACCCTCATGCTCACCGGGTACGGCAAGCCCGGCCACCTGCGCCGCGCCCTGGCCTCCCAGGTCGACGGGTTCCTGCTGAAGACGGCGCCCCCGGAAGAGCTGACCGCCGCCATCCGCACCGTGGCGGGCGGCGGGCGCGTCCTGGACCCCTCGCTGGCCGTGACCGCCTGGGACCTGGCCGACAACCCGCTCACCCAGCGCGAGGTCGACGTGCTGCGCCTGGTCGCCGGTGGGGCCGAGGCCACCGAGGTGGCGCAACGGCTACACCTGACCGCGGGCACCGTCCGCAACTACCTGACGGCGATCGTGGCCAAGCTCAACGCCCGCAACCGCACCGACGCCGTCCGCATCGCGGGCGAGTCCGGCTGGATCTGACGGCAGCGCCGCCTCCAGGGTGAACCAGCCGTCCTCCCGCGTGGTGGACAGTGTGCCGCCGAGGGCGGCCAGGCGGGTGGTGAGGTTGCCGATCCCGGCCGAGCCCTTGCGGATCGGGCCGTCCTTGACGCCGTCGTTGCGGACGCGCAGCCGTACCTGGTGGGCGTCGGCGGTGGTGGTGACGGTGCAGTGGCGGGCGGTGCTGTGCCGGAGCACGTTCGTGACCGCCTCTCTGAGGACGGTGCTCAGCACGGTCTCGGCGGCGGCAGGCAGCGGCGGGTGGGACAGCTCGACGGTGGCCTCGATTCCGGCGGCGGTCAGCACCGCGCGGGCGTTGCCGGCCTCGGCGGGCAGCAGCAGGTCGCGGTGGTCGCCGGAGACCGAGCGCAGGTCGGCCTGGGCGCGCTCGGCCATCTCGGCGATGTCGCGCAGCTCGCTCTCCGGGTTGCCGAGGCGGCGGGCCAGCTCGCACTTGATGAGGATGGCGGCCAGGCTGTGGCCGAGCAGGTCGTGCAGGTCGCGGGCGGCGCGCAGCCGTTCCTCGACGACGGCCGCGCGGGCCAGGGCGTCGCGGGAGTCGCGCGACTCCTTGAGTATCTGGGCGAGCTTGATCAGGCCGTACAGGACCATGGCGGTCACCAGCGTGCTCAGCGTGTAGTTGACCAGCGCCGGGACCGGCAGGCCCATCAGGTGACTCGCCACCGCCGCGCTGGCCGCGACGAGCCCGGCCAGCGGCACCGCCACCCGCCAGGAGAACGAGAGCAGCACCGGCCCGGCCAGGAACCCCAGGACGCCCAGCCAGCTCCGGCCCAGCAACGGCATCGGAAGGTAGGCCAGCGCGGTCAGCACCGCCAGCCGTCCCATGTGGCGCCCCTTCACCGAGGTCAGCTGCAGCACCACGATCGCGGCCAGGAGCGCGGCGGCCGGGGCGAGCAGGTGGGCGGGGGTCTGCATCAGCCCCTTCGCCACGAAGCCGAGCACGACGGCGGCGACCAGCACCATCGACATCCGGTACGAGTCGTTGCCGGCCCGCGGCCCGCCCAGGTCGGGCAGGGTCGCCTCCACGCTCAACCGTCCCTCGTCGGTCAGCCGGGTGACCAGCCTGCCGCCCGCCTTCTCGACGCGGGCGGGCAGGTCGTCCAGGAACGCGTCGTCGGCGGTGCGGGCGCCGTCGCTGGTCACGCGCAGGAAGACCCGGCCGGTCTCGATCACGCAGAGGCTCGCCGTGGCCTGACGCAGTACGTCGGTGACCGCCTCACGCAGCACCGCCGCCAGCAGCGCGCCCGCCGGACCCAGCGGCTCCTCGTGACCGACGCGCACCTCCACGGCGATCCCGGCCGAGGACAGCATCGCCCTGGCCGTGGTGATCTCCGGCGCCAGGGACATCGCCCGGTACCCGGCCGCCGCCGCCCGCGCCTCGGCCAGCGAGGCCCGTGCCGTCTCCGCCTGCGGATCGCCCGCGCGGGCGCCGTCCGCGATCGCCGCCAGCGCCCGGCCCAGGCCCTGGTTCAGCTCGGCGGCGATGCGCAGCCGTTCCTCGGCCGCCGCGGACATCGCCAGCGCCAGCCGGGTCGCGGTGATCTCCTCGACCTGCCTGATCAGCGTCGTGAGCCCGTAGATGACCAGGGAGATCAGCATCGCGCTGATCGCCCCGTCGGCGTTGCCCAATACCGCCGCGCTGCCCACGACCAGCACCGTGAGCGGGCGCAGCCTGGTCAGCAGCAGCGCGCCGCCGGCGAAGCCGAGGATGCCGACCGAGGTGCCGAACCCCAGCACCGCCGCGTACGAGCCCAGCACGACCACGGCCAGGATCCACCCGTGCCGCCACCGCACGAACGCCAGCTGCGCCACACAGACCACCACGGCCGGCCAGGAGCCCGCCGCCACGTAGATGCTCGCGAAGCTCGCCAGTGCCGCGATGACCAGAATCCATGCCCGTTTCGCCACCCGGGCAGCTTAGGAGAAACTTCGCGTAACCCCCGCAATCGGGCAGTGCTCCACCACCGCGGGCGGCCGCTCCGCCACCTGACCTACGGCCGCAGCCACTCGGTGACCAGGGCGGCGACGGCCGCGGGCCGCTCGGTCACCATGCCGTGACCGGCCTTCAGCTCCTTGACCTGGATGTGTCCCGGCAGGCCGCCGAGGTCGCGGCGCACGCCACGGCGGAACGCCGCCATCAGCTCCCCGCCGTCCGTCCCGGGCGGGTCCTGGGCCGGGATGACGACCAGGGCGGGGCAGGTCACCTCGCACAGCAGAGGGATGGTGTCGCGGAACTCCGGGGCGCCGCCGGGTCCATGCCGGGGTGGTTGCCGGGATCGTTCTCCGCCGACCGCAGCCCGTCGAGGTTGACGATCCCCGGGCACTCGGGATGGCGCCTGGCCCACAGGACGGCGAGCATCCCGCCCAGCGAGTGGCCGACGACGGCCGGGTTGCCGAGGCCGAGGTGCTTCACCACGGCTTCGAGGGTGCCGCCGAGGCCGTGCAGCAGGAGAACGGGCCGGCCGTTCCCGCCGTGGTCGCGAAAGGCGAGGGGGATGGCGTGGTCATTGATGGTGACGTCGTGCGGCATGGCGCTCCTGGGGTTGGCCGAGGCGTTCGCGGATCGACTTCGTGGTGACCCCGCCGTCGGGGTGGCGGTCGAGCTTGGCGCGTTTGACGAGGTCGTGGACTCCCTGCCGGGTGATGCCGAGCATGGCTCCGGCGGTCGCGAACGGCACCGCCTCCTTGCCCGGATGGCCCACGCGCCTGGCCACGACCCTGCCGAAGGCGGTGGCCCACCACGCGTCGGCCGGGTCGAACGGGCCGTCGGAGGGGAAGACGGCGGCGATCAGCCGCGCCGCCGTACGGACGGCCAGGCCGTCGTCCGGGCCCATCAGCTGGGCGGCCCAGACCTCGGCCTCGATCTTCAGCCGTGCTCTGATCGGGTCCACCTGGCCGGCGGAGCCGAACAGGATCTCCAAGGGGTCGGTGATGCGCCGTTCGATCAGCCCGATCAGCTCACCGGCCAGTTCCACATGCTCGCGCGTACTCACTTGACGAAAGATAGCAAGTACTTGCTCTTGTATGTCAAGTAGAGGTGAGGTCGGCACGTTCGTACAAGTGCTTCCCACGCCCTGGCGGCATTCTGGACCGTACGAAGTTCCGTGTCTTGGCATCGAGGAAAGGGTCGCGATGCTCAATCTGTCGATCATTCTGGAAGACAGTGCCCGCCACGTTCCGGACCGCACCGCCCTGGTCTTCGGGGACCTGCGCCTGCCGTACTCGATGGTGGACTCTGTCGCGAACCAGGTGGCCAACCTCCTGGTCGCTCGGGGGATCGGCAAGGGTGACAAGGTCGCGCTGCTCTGCCCGAACGTGCCCTACTTCCCCTTCGTCTACTTCGGCATCCTCAAGGCCGGGGCGACCGTGGTGCCGCTCAACCTGCTGCTGCGGCCGCGGGAGATCGCCTACCACCTGACCGACAGCGACGCCAAGGCACTGTTCTGCTTCGACGGCACGCCCGAACTGCCCATGGGCGCGCGCGGGCGGGAGGCCTTCGACGCCACCGACGGGTGCGAGCAGTTCATCGTGCTGCCCACGACGCCCCTGGCCACCGAGTCGGAGCACGGCGAGTCGTTCTGGGCGGCGCTGGACGGCATGTCCGCGGAGTTCGAGACGGTCCAGACCGAGCCCGGTGACACCGCGGCCATCCTCTACACCTCCGGCACCACCGGCCAGGCCAAGGGCGCCGTGCTCACCCACGCCAACCTGCTGATCAACACCATGGTCAGCGACGGGATGTTCCCCGCCGACCCCGACGGCGACGTCTCGCTGGCCGTGCTGCCTCTCTTCCACTCCTTCGGCCAGGTCTCGGTCATGAACGTCTGCCTGCGCAGGCGCGGCACCCTGGTGCTGCTGCCGCGCTTCGACCCCGGTGCGGTGCTGGAGCTCATGTGCCGGGAGAAGGTGACCATGTTCGCCGGGGTGCCGACCATGTACTGGGCGATGCTCTCGAAGATCCACAGCGATGGGGACGAGGTGCCCAAGACGCTGAGGGTGGCGGTGTCCGGGGCCGCCTCCCTGCCGATCGAGGTGCTCAAGGACTTCGAGTCCACCTTCGGCATCCCCATCCTGGAGGGCTACGGCCTGTCGGAGACCTCCCCGGCGGCCAGCTTCAACCAGCTCAGCCGCCCCACCAAGCCCGGCACCATCGGCTTCCCCATCTGGGGTGTGGAGATGCGGCTGGTGGACGACGAGTGGAACCCCATCGAGGGCGAGGGCCCCGGCGAGGTCGCCGTCCGCGGGCACAACATCATGAAGGGCTACTACGGCAGGCCCGAGGAGACCGCGGAGGTCATGCGGGACGGCTGGTTCCGCACCGGCGACATCGCCACCCGCGACGAGGAGGGCTACTACTCCATCATCGACCGCACCAAGGACATGATCATCCGGGGCGGGTTCAACGTCTACCCGCGCGAGGTGGAGGAGGTGCTGATGACGCACCCGGCGGTCTCGCTGGTGGCGGTGGTCGGCGTGCCCCACGACTCGCACGGCGAGGAGGTCAAGGCGTACGTCATCCTGGCGCCCGGCGCGACCGCGAGCGGGGACGAGCTCATCGGCTGGGCCAAGGAGAACATGGCGGCCTACAAGTACCCGCGGATCATCGAGTTCCGCGAGACCCTGCCGATCTCGGCCACCGGCAAGATCCTCAAGCGCGAGCTGCGCTGACGAGCTGGTGAGCGTCTACGGGGACCGTTCACCAGCTTCAAGGCAGCCAGTCGATCGCGGCGGCCAGCTCTGAGGGCGTGGTGCCGAAGGTGTCGCGGAAGACGCGGGTGAAGTGCGAGCCGTCGGTGAAGCCGGCGCTGTGCGCGGCCGCCGTCAGCGTCTGTCCGCCGGCCACCAGGCCGATGGCCTGTTGCATGCGCAGCCACCGCACGTACGGTCGCAGCGGGATCCCCACGTGCGCGCCGAACAGGTGCGCCAACCGGCTCGGCGACATGTGGACCGCGTCCGCCACCGTACGCAGCCGCACCGGTCCGCGCCGCAGCAGCGTGGGGATCACCGCGATCGCCGCCTCCACCGCCGGGTGGAGGCGGGCGCCCTCGGCCGCACTGTGGCCGGTCCACCCCTCCACCGTCCGCAGCGCGGCCGCCGCCTCGGCCGAGCGAGCATGACCGGCCGCCGGCTCGGCGAACATGAGCGGCCGCATGCCCTCGGCCGGGGCCGGCGGATCTTTCAGGGTCGGCGCCCAGCCCGACGCCGTCAGCCCCGCGTCGAAGCGCGCCAGCAGGGAACGGCCGGGGGAGCTGCGGGGATCCATGAGGACGAGCAGGGCTTCGTGCGCCCCCTTGCGCACCGTGTGCCGGACGTCGGGCGGGACGATCGCGATCTGCGTGGTCAGCTCTCCGCCGTGGGCGTCGCCCATGGTGAAGGGCTGCGCGGAGACGATGAGTTGGACCGCGTGGTGCGCGTGCAGGTCGTTCCTGCCGACGGTTCCGCCGAACAGCAGAAGGCCCGGCCGGAGTAAGCACCAGCCCCGCCAAGGATGTGACATCACACCGTCCTCCGCGGCCCAGCGTATCTGCTCGTGTTTTGTGCGGCTTCAAGAGCTTAAGAGACAGTTCTTTTTTGGGACAACCAGTGAGAGTGGGGCGCCGTTAGGGCCACTTCGTGACCCGCTGTCGTCTTGATAAAGATCAAGAGCGTTCGGGGACAACCAGTGAGGGTGGGGCGCCGTTAGGGCCACTTCGTGACCCTGTGCGGGTGCGTCTTCCGGGGATGAAGCTTTTCTGCCTGGCGCGGTAAGTACAGGTGACCGTCCACACCAGGAAAGGCCGACATGCATGACACTCGCCCGCGAAGACGTCCACGTTGATGACGCGTCCCTGATCGAGAGGTCGCTGGCCGAGCCGGAGGTCTTCGCCGCTCTGTTCGACAGGTACGCACCGTTACTGCATCGCTATGTGACCAGGCGGCTGGGGCCCGCCGAGGCGGAGGATGTCGTGGCCGACACCTTTCTGGCCGCCTTCCAGCGTCGGGGCGCATATGACCGGGGCCGCCCCGACGCCCGCCCCTGGCTGTACGGCATCGCCTCCAACGTGATCGGCAAGCGGCGGCGTACCGAGACCAGCCTCTACCGCGCCTACCTCCGCACCGGCGTGCACCCGGCGCAGACCGCGAACACGCAGGTCGAGGACGGCGTCAACACGCTGGCCGTCAACCTGCCGCTGGCGCGGGCGCTGCTGAAGCTCAAACAGGTCGACCGCGACGTGCTGCTGCTGGTCGCCTGGGCCGAGCTGAGCTACCAGGAGATCGCCGACGCGCTCGCCATCCCGCTGGGCACCGTCGGTTCCCGGCTCAACCGGGCCCGCGCCCAGATCCGCCAAGCGTTGCAGCCAGGACAAGGAGAATGACCATGAACGAGCTCAAGAGCATGTGGGCGACGGTCCAGCCCGGTACCGAAGAGGATCTCGCCGGAGCCAGGAGGCGGCTGCTGAACGGCATGCGTCCCAGACGCCGCTTCACCGCCCCCAGGCTGCTGGTCGCGGCGGGGGCCGCGGCAGCGGTCGTGGCCACCCCGCTGATCGTCGCGACCGGCACCCCGGCCTACGCGGTGACCACGAACCCGGACGGCACGATCACGGTGGCCGTCAACGAACTGCGCGACCCCGAAGCGCTTGAGGCCGACCTCCGCGCGGCCGGTGTCAATGCCGACGTGACGTTCCTGCCCACGGACACGTGGTGCGCGGAGACGCCCCGGTTCGACAGCGTGGACGCGGCGTACAACGGGAACGAGGTCTTGACGCGTGGCAAGGAGAAGGAGTGGCGCTCGTTCCAGGCCACCCGGGTGCTCTCGCTGCACGAGATCAAGATCTCCCCCGAACACATCCGGCCAGGTGAGACGGTCGTCCTGGAGTACTCGGAGATGCCTGCCGGTCCCGCTCCCTGGCGGCTGGGCACCTGGCTGGCCAAGGCGGGCAGCACCGTGAAGTCCTGCACGCCTATTCCCCGCCCGACCTCCTAGCCCAAGAACTGCCCACCCGGATGGAAAAGCATAGTTTCCGCTAATTTCTGCCAGGGAAACGCGTCCACGAAGTATGGAGTTAACCAGACTTTCGGGTAGTAACCGGGCGCTGGGCTTAACTGGTGGAATGAGCGAAGAGCCCAGCGTGGGGCCGGTGCCAGAGGGGCCGCCGCAGTCCCGTCCCTACCACCACCCGGCCGCGGGCTGGGGAGCGGCCAAGGCCGTGACCGAGTTCGTGGTGCGCGAGCGCGAGTTCGTCGACGGCCCCCGTTCCGTGCTGCGCATGAACCACGAGAACGGCGGCTTCGACTGCCCGGGATGCGCGTGGCCGGACACGCAGGGCCTGCATCTGGACATCTGCGAGAACGGGATCAAGCACGTCACGTGGGAGATGACCGGCAAGCGGGTCGGCCGGGAGTTCTTCGCCGCCCACACGGTGAGCGAGCTGTCGCGGTGGAGCGACTTCGCGCTGGAGGACCAGGGGCGGCTGACCGAGCCGATGTCCTACGACGCCGCGTCCGACCGCTACGTCCCCATCGGCTGGGAGGAGGCGTTCGAGCTGTTCGGCCGGACGGTACACGAGCTGGACGACCCGAACCAGGCCGCGTACTACACCTCGGGACGGCTGGGCAACGAGGCCACCTTCCTCTACCAGCTCATGGCCCGCGAACTGGGCACGAACAACCTGCCCGACTGCTCCAACATGTGTCACGAGGCCAGCGGCCGGGCCCTGCACGCCTCGCTCGGCACCGGCAAGGGCACCGCCGACCTCAAGGACTGGGACAGCGCGGACGCGCTGTTCATCATGGGGGTCAACGCGGCCTCCAACGCCCCCAGGATGCTCACCAGCCTCGCGGAGGCCTACCGCCGCGGCGCCAAGATCGTGCACATCAACCCGATGATCGAGGCGGGCGCCACCCGGACCATCATCCCGCACGAGTTCACGCAGATGGCGTTGTTCCGCGCGACCCGCACCAGCACCCTGAACCTCCAGGTACGCAGCGGCGGCGACATGGCGCTCATGCGCGGCATCGCCAAGGCGACGCTGGAGCGGGCGCAGAGCGATCCCGGGGCCGTGGACCAGGAGTTCATCGACCGGCACACGACGGGGTTCGCGGAGTACGAGGCCCTGTGCGCGGCCACGCCATGGGAGGAGATCGAACGGCAGAGCGGCCTCACCCGCGACGACATCCTGAGGGCCGCGCGCGTGTATCGCGGCGCCGACCGCAGCATCATCAGCTGGTGCCTGGGCGTCACCCAGCACGAGCACGGCGTCGACACCATCAGGGAGATCGTCAACGTGCTCCTGCTCCGCGGCAATCTGGGCCGGGAGGGCGCGGGGCCGTCGCCGGTGCGCGGGCACAGCAACGTCCAGGGCAACCGGACGTGCGGCATCGACCACCGGCCGCCCAAGGAGTTCCTGGACCGGCTGGCGCGGGTGTGCGGCATCGACCCGCCGCGCGCCGACGGCCTGGACGTGGTGACCACCATCGAGGCGATGCACCGCGGCGAGGTGAAGGTGTTCGTCGGCATGGGCGGCAACTTCGCCATGGCCGCGCCCGACACCCCCTACACCCACGCCGGGCTGCGCTCGTGCGAGCTGACCGTCCACGTGAGCACCAAGCTGAACCGCAGCCACCTCGTCCACGGCCGCCGGGCGCTCATCCTGCCGTGCCTGGGCCGCACCGAGAAGGACGTGCAGCGCAGCGGCGTGCAGCAGACCTCGGTCGAGGACTCGATGAGCATGGTGCATCTGTCGGTGGGGATGAAACGCCCCGCCTCGCACCACCTGCTGTCGGAACCGGCCATCATCGCGGGCCTGGCCCGCGCCGCCCTCCCGCACAGCGACACCCCCTGGGACTGGTACGTCGAGGACTACGACCGCATCCGCGACACCATGGCCCAGGTCCTGGACGGATTCGAGGACTTCAACCGCCGGGTCCGCCTGCCCATGGGTTTCCGCATCAAGCAGCCGGCCCGCGAGCTGATCTTCCTCACGCCTTCGGGCCAGGCCGAGTTCTCCACCGCCCGGCTGCCCGACGTCGTCCCCGCGCCCGGCACGCTGATCCTGGGCACCATGCGCTCCCACGACCAGTGGAACACGACGATCTACTCCGACAACGACCGCTACCGCGGCATCAAGAACCTGCGCACCCTCGTCTTCATGAACGCCGACGACATGCGCGAGCGCGGCATCGGCCAGTTCGATCCCGTCGACATCACCAGCACCGCCAGGGACGGCACCACCCGCTCCCTGCACGGCTACCTCGCCGTCCGGCACAACCTGCCCAAAGGCTGCTGCGCCGGATACATGCCCGAGATGAACGTCCTGTGCTCCATCACCGACCACAGCACGCAGAGCGACCAGCCGTTGATGAAACACCTCCGGGTCACCATCGGCCCGGCCGCCTGACCTCACGGCAGGAGGCGGACGATCTCCTCGATCACCAGCTCGGGCTCGTCCTGCGGGACCATGTGCCCGGACTTCCCCGCCACGACGTGCCTGCCGTAAGGGAGGGCCGCGACGAGCCGCTGATGGCTGGCGATCAGGTCCGGCCGCACGCGCCGTTCGATCGCGCTCGGGGCCAGCGCGCCGCTGATGGCCGTCACGGGCACCGGCGGGAGCGGGCGAGTGGAGTCGCGCAGGCGGGCGAGCCCTTCCGCGAGCGCCTCGTACTCCGCCCGGGTGGCCCGCAACTCCGACGTGCGCGTCATCTCGGCCACCGCCTCTGCCCGCATGTCCGCCGGGAACAGGCGCAGGATGCGGCGTACCTCCGAGGTGATGGTCTTGACGCCGAGCCGGGACAGCACGATCAGCGCCGACTGCAGGGCGAGGGCGGCGGCCCTGGTGCGCCGCGCGTAGTAGATGTCCAGGTCCTCGGCCGCCTGGTCGATCAGCACGAGCGCGGCCACCCGCTCGGGGTGCGCGGCCGCGTAGCCGCGGATGATCGGCCCGCCCAGGCTGTGACCGGCCAGAATGTACGGCCCCGCCCCCAGGTGATCCAGCAGGTGCCCGAGGTCGGCCACCATGCGCTCCAGGTCGCGCCGGGCCGGATCGCGGTCGCTGCGCCCGAGCCCGGCCCGGTCGTAGGCCACCACCGTCGTGTGCTTGGCCAGGGCGGGCAGCACCAGCCCCCACTCGGTACGGGTCGCCCCGAGCCCGGACTCGAACACCACGACCGGCCCGCCGGAGCCCTGGGTCACGTGGTGCAGCCGCCGCCCGTCCGGCAGCGTCGCGTACCTGGAGTCGCCGAAGACGTCAGACACTGAGATTCTCCTTCACCGGAACAAGATCATGCTGGATCGTGCGCGCGGCCGAGGCGATGATCAGGCCCGCCACCAGCGCCGGAATCGCCATCCCCAGGGCGCCGCCGGACCCGATCAGCCAGGCGCCGGCCAGCCCGCCCACCGCGAGGCTGATGCCGAAGAAGCTGGCGGTGTAGCCGCGCTGCGCGGGCGCGGTCACCGAGACCATGATCAACGTGATCATCGGCAGGATCAGCGGCGTCAGCATCAGCCCGACGAAGAACGCGATCAGGCACAACACCACGTTCGGGGCGTTGATTCCCAGCGCGAACGCCCCGCCGCAGCAGGCCAGGAGCACGGCGATCACGTAAGGGACGCGGCGCGGGTCCGACCTGAAGATCCCGTCGAGGCGCCGCCCGAGCGTCACCAGCACCACGATCGTCGCGGCCGAGCAGACCGCGGTGAAG
The DNA here is from genome assembly GCF_042740555.1 of Nonomuraea sp. NPDC059007. Taxonomy (NCBI): domain Bacteria; kingdom Bacillati; phylum Actinomycetota; class Actinomycetes; order Streptosporangiales; family Streptosporangiaceae; genus Nonomuraea; species Nonomuraea sp. NPDC059007. The sequence continues at coordinate 162,017 of NZ_JBHYJD010000018.1, forward strand.
ATCCCGCGCGCCTCGGTCTCCAGCCCCCAGCGTTCCTTGAGATGGACCGACAGGAACGTCGCCGCGGGCACCAGCAGCATGCCGAACGCGACGAAGCACGCGAAGACCCGCCGCAACGTCCTGGACCGCAGCAGCCCGCCGCCGCCCGCCGGGGCCTCGAACCGGCCGATGCCCGGGTCGCGCAGCCGCAGCGCGAACAGGCAGCCCAGCATCGACACCAGGCCGAGCACCACGAACACGGTCCGCCAGTCCAGGTCCAGCCATCCGGCCAGCGCCGAGACCGTGAGCGGGCTCAGGATCGCCCCGGCGGGGGTGGCGGCGCCGTACAGGGCGAGCACCCGGCCACGGACGGCTGGTTCGTACAGGTCGGCCAGGAGGGGGGAGTGCAGCGCGAGCTGGCTGCCGTTGGCCAGGCCGCTCAGCACGAGCAGCACGCCGACCATCCAGACGCTGTTCGCGTACGCCATCGCGATCGTCGACAGGCTCCAGACGAAGCCGGTGACGATGGAGATCACCGCGCGCCGCGGCCGGCCGCCGACCAGCGCGGCCATCAGGAACGGCGCGGTTCCGACGGCCAGCAGCTGGATCGCCAGCAACGTGGCGAGCGCGCCGGCCGAGACGCCGAGCGAGCTGGTCATGTCCGGCGCGAGCACGCTGAGCGCCTGGTTGACGAAGGCGTCGGTGATCGCCAGCATGCCGACGGCCAGGACGGGATAGAGCCTCATGAGGGGTCGAACACGATCGGCTTGACCTCGCCGCGGCCGTACAACTCGGCCTGGCCGGGCATCGACACGCTCCACGACCGCATGCCGTACGGGCCGAAAGCCACGATCCGCAGACAGGGACCGCCCGCATAGGCCCGCCCGCCGGCGAAGTAGGTGGCGCGCAGCGGCACCTCAAGCTCCAGCAGCGCACCCCCGCGACCGGGCACCCCGGGCGCGAGCTCGTGCGCCGCACCATACGTTTCATCCGGTACGGCCGGCGCCACCTTCTCCAGCGCGTCGAGCGGATCTTCACCCGCCGAGCGCCAGGCCAGCCAGACCATCGCGTCCACCGAGCCGGGACCGGCGTGCCCGTCGAAGCCGAGCAGCCTGCGCAGCAGCAGGCGATGCCCGCCGGGCCACCCGGCGACGCGCGCGGGGTCGGCCGCCGCGGCATCGGCGAGCTTGGCCTGCCACAGCGGAGTGTCCATCCAGCGGTCCTCCATCGCCCACGCGGTCACCTCCTCGACGTCGGTGGCGTAGGCCCTGCTCAGCAGCTCGACGCTGCGCCGTCCTCTGCTGGTGTCGCGGCCCGCCTCGTCGTTGAAGGCGTCGCGGTGCCAGTGCTGCGGAGACAGCGCCGGGTCGGGTGCCACCGTGTCGGGCGCGGTATTGCAGTTCTGGAGATATCCGGACACGGGGTTGGCCAGCTGCACCAGCTCGGCGGCCGGGCGGATGCCCTGCCAGGCGGTCGCCGAGGTGTTGCCGTCCAGCACGCCCCTCTCCTCGAAGCCGCGCACGGGCACCCGGCCGGTGCGCAGGTAGAAGCAGTCGCCCGCGGAGTCGGCCGCCAGCAGGTTCTGCGGCGGGAAGTCGCAGGCGTCCAGCGCCGCGCGCAGCTCGCCGGTGTCACGGGCCCGCAGCATCGCCATGAACTGCCGCTCCGTCTGCCCGGCCCGTCCCATGTACGGCGTGCACACCACGTAGACGGCGGCGTCGTCCCTGGCCACGACCGGGGCGATCACGCCGTTGTGCAGCACGTGGGCATGACCCTCGTACTCCAGGACCTTCCTGGTCTCGCCGTCGTAGCGGTAGACGTCGCCGTCCACCTCGATGCGGTAGGCGTCGGACACGCGCGGCCCGCCGGTCGTCAGGCCCCAGGCCACGTCGCCGTTGTGGGCGAGCGGCGGCAGCATCGCGCCCAGGAAGCCGAACCCGGTGTAGTGCAGGTCGCCGCCCTTGACGACGGCCTCGTACATCTCGAAGGCGCCGCCGAAGGGCAGGTGCGGGTCGCTGACCAGGATCGTCTCCCCGCCGGCTGTCCGCCACGGCCTGAGCACCCAGGCGTTGGAGCCGGGCGGGACCAGGGCGAGGTCCAGCTCGGAGGCCGGGGCAGCCGGGGTGATGCCCGCCGCGCGCAGCGCCGTGACGGCGTCGACGATGATCCAGTACAACATCACCGTGCGGTTGACGCCGATCGGCAGCGCGGGCTCCAGCGGCGGCGCCCACGCGGGCACCTCGGCCGGGTGCTCGTCCATCCACGCCGCGATCCCGGCGACGAACGCCACATAGCACTCGCGCAGGCCGGCCGGGAGGCTGTCGAACCCGCGCCTGGCCTCTTCGAGCACCTGCCAGCGGCGCTGGTTGGCATCGCGCTCCGGCTCACCGAGCTCGCCGCGGACCAGCCGGTACTGGCGCAGCACGCCCGGCAGGTCGTCCTGGGCCTGGGCGTAGCCGAGGCCGAAGTAGGCGGCGGGCTCGCTGGTGGCGTCGAGTAGCGGCGTGCCGTACGGGTCGCGGTGGATGCGCACCGAGCCCCACGAATTGTCCATGGGGTCAACAGTGCGTGAAGAGATGGCGCCGAACCTTGTCCGATCGGCCAAGAACCTGCCCGCACCCTTGGCCGATGGGTTCAGCGGCGGGCGTGGCGGATCGTCAGGCGTCCGAGTCCCATGGCGCCCGAGATACGGATCGTCGGTCCGGCCGTGCCGTGCCGCCCGGCCTTGTAGCGGGGGTCCTTCCAACCGGCGGTCAGGCCGTCGAGGTCCACGGTCGCGTCGCGGGGGACCGTGATCACGGCCGCGCCGGTGCCGAGCCGCAGCTCGATGTCGATCACGGGATGGTCGATGACCGCGCGCGACAGGTCCAGGCGCACCCGCGCCAGCGCGGACTCCACCTTGAGCGTTCTGGGCACCCGCCAGGCGCCGCGCCGCAGGATGAGCCCGCCGGCGGCGGTGATCGTGCCCGCCGGCTCCTCGCCCTCCGGCAGCACGGCCGCGAGCTCGCCGGGGGTCTCGGCGGTGAGCGCCCGGTGCAGGCGTTCGTTCATCTCCTGGTGGGTGAGGTGCCCTTGGGCGTACGCCTCCTGCACGCGGCGCACCGCCGTATCGCGGTCCGCTTCTTCGACCATCACGCGTTCTTTGATCATCACGCGTCACCGCCCCCAGCGTGAGTACGCGCGCAGCGACAGCGGGACGAACACCACCAGCAGCGCCGCCGACCAGAGCAGGACCGTGGCCACTGGATGCGCCAGCGGCCAGGCCACGTCGCCGGACGGGGCGCCCGGGTTGCCGAACAGTTGCCTGGAGGCGGCGGTGAGGGCGCTGACCGGGTTCCAGTCGGCCAGGAAGCGCAGCCAGGCGGGCATGCCGCCGGTCGGGACGAACGCGTTGGACAACATCGTGAACGGCAGGAACAGCGGCACCATCGCGTCGGCGATCCGCTCGTTCTTCACCGCCAGGCCCACGTAGACGCCCGCCCAGCTCAGCGCGTACCGCAGCACGATCATCAGCAGGAACGCCTGGGCCGTGGGGATCAGGCCGTTGTGCGGCTGCCAGCCCACCAGCAGGCCGGCGCCCACCATGATGGCCAGCATCAGCAGGCCGATCAGCAGGTCGGCGCCGGTCTGCCCGAACGGCACCGCCAGGCGCGCCATCGGCATGGAGCGGAAGCGGTCCATCACGCCGCGGGAGGCGTCGCCGGCCATGCGCGTCATGACCCCCATCACCGCGGAGAAGGTCACCATCGCGAACAGGCCGGGCATGAGGTATTCGCGGTAGTCACCGCCGTTCGGCACCTGGATCGCGCTGCCGAAGACGTACCCGAACAGCACCACCATGACGGCCGGGAAGATCAGCGCCACGACGAGTTCGCCGGGGTTGTTGCGCAGCCGTCCCAGTTCGCGGCCGATCAGGGTCATGCCGTCGGTGAACGTCCAGCGCAGGCGGCCGAGCGGCGAGGTGAGGGCGGTCATCGGACGGTCTCCTTGCGGTCGGTGAGGCGCAGGAACACCTCGTCGAGGGTGGGGCGGCGCAGGCTCACGTCGGCGGCGGCGACTCCGGCGTGGTCGAGCCCGCGCACGATGTCGGCGAGGCGCGGGCCGGTGGCGGGCAGGGCGACGGTGAGCCGGCCGTCGGCCGTGGTGGGCTCGGTGCCGGCCAGCGTGTTCAGGACGGTCGCCGCCTCAGGCGTCGCGGCGGGGTCTTCGAGGGTGACGTCGAGGCGGTCGCCGATCGTGGCCTTCAGCTCGTCGGGCGTGCCGGTGGCGATCACCTTTCCGTGGTCGACGACGGCGATGTCGTCGGCAAGCTGGTCGGCCTCGTCCAGGTACTGGGTGGTGAGCAGCACCGTCGTGCCGTCCGCCACCAGCTCGCGGATGCTCTCCCAGATCTCGCCGCGGCTGCGCGGGTCGAGGCCGGTGGTCGGCTCGTCCAGGAAGAGCACCTCGGGACGCAGGATAAGGCTGGTGATCAGGTCGAGGCGGCGGCGCATGCCGCCGGAGTAGCCGGTGACCTGCCGGTCGGCGGCGTCCATCAGGCCGAAGCGGTCGAGCAGCTCGTCGGCCCGCCGGTGCGCCTCGGCCCGGGACAGGTGGGAGAGGCGGCCGAACATGCGCAGGTTGCCGCGGCCGGTGAGCTTCTCGTCCACGGCGGCGTACTGGCCCGCGAGCCCGATCTTGGCGCGTACCCTGCCGGCCTCGCGGACGACGTCGTATCCGGCGATGCGGGCGTGGCCGGCGTCGGGGTCGGACAGGGTCGCCAGGATGCGTACCGCGGTTGTCTTCCCGGCGCCGTTGGGGCCGAGCACGCCGCAGACCGTTCCTTTCGGGACGCTCAGGTCCAGCCCCCGCAGCGCATGGGTGTCGCCGAAGGACTTGTGCAGCCCTTCGGCGACCACGATCGGATCAGCCATGACCCCTCCACTGGGTACGTTGTACGCGGTTATGGCGGCCAGAGTAAATTACTGGGTACCATGTACGCAAGTAGGGAAGGGTGGAGCGGTGACCGACGCCGAGTACGTGAACATCTGGATGCTGCCCGAGCGCCCGGCCCGCGGGCCGAAGCCGGGCTACAGCCGCGCGCAGATCACCGACGCGGCCATCCGGGTCGCCGACACCGAGGGGCTGGAGGCCGCCACCATGCGGCGGATCGCCGCCGAGATCGGCGCCGGCGCGATGTCGCTCTACCGGTACGTCCCGAGCCGCGACAACCTGGTCGAGCTCATGGCCGACCGGATGCAGGGCGAGGTCGACGTCACGGGCATGCCTTCGGGCGACTGGCGGGCCGACCTGACCCGCTACGCCGACGGGCTGCGGGCCATGTGGCTGAGGCACCCCTGGATCGGCGCCGTGCAGCGGTCACTTCCCAGCTTCGGCCCCAACCAGTTGCTCCTGATCGAACGGATGATGGGAGTGCTCGACCCCTTCGTCTCCATCGACGAGAACCTCGGCCTCATGGCCATGCTGAACAGCTACATCGAGGGCACGGTCCGCGAGGAGATCAGCTCGGCCAAGGAGGTCCGCCGCAGCGGGCTCAGCGAGTCGGAGTGGATGACGCGGAACTACCCGTACATCGAAGGGCTGGTGAAGAGCGGGGAGTACCCGATCTTCACCAAGATCGTGATGGAGGCGCGGCACCCGCACCTGAGCCGTGACGACCAGTTCAGGGACGGGCTCCAGCGCGTCCTCGACTTCATCGCCACGGCCCTTCCCGCACGAGGCTAGAGGTCCCGGCGCCCGCTGGGCGCCGGGACCCCCTTACGGGATGGCGGTCAGGAACGTGTGATCTTCACGTCGTCCACGCCCGCCTCGATCAGGCTGGCCGTACCCGCGTCGGCCGTCTCGACCAGCAGCCGGACGGTCTGCCCCGCGAACGAGGACAGGTTGATCGTCGCGGACTGCCAGGCGCCGGCCCGGTTGGCGGCCGAGCCGAGCTGCTGCAGCACGACGGTGTTCGTCGAGCCGGACACCACGCGGACGCGGAAGTAGTCGGCGCTGCTCGCGTTGCTGAGATGCGCCAGGTACCACGACAGCGTCATCGTGAGCGTCCCGGACGGCAGCGCGATCTCCGGCGAGCGGATGCTCGTGGCCCCGCCGTCGACGTCGTGCGTACCCGCCCCGCTGCCGGCCAGGCGGCCGGTCACCAGGTCGTTGACGCCGCTGACGGTGGTGCCGAGCTGCAGTGTGACGCCGGAGCTCGTGGCCGCCGGGTCACCCCGCTCCCAGGCGCCGGACGTGGCGGTGTCGGTGCCGGAGGCGTTCGTGGTCCAGCCGAGCGAGGTCTCGAACGTGTCGTTGAAGACCACGTTGCTGACCGTGCCCACGTTCAGGGTGAACGGGGCGGTGCGGTCCATCGAGGTGCCGTCACCGGTGACGATGAGGTTGTGGGTGGCGCTCGGGGTGCCCGTCGCCACGTTGATCGTCATCGTCGATGAGCCGCCCGAGGTCACGCTCGACGGGCTGAACGTCGCCGTCACGCCGGCGGGCAGTCCGGAGACCGAGAAGGTGACCGTCTGCGCGGGTGGCGTGGTGGTCGTCGTGCTCACGGTCGTAGTGGTCGTCTGACCAGGTTGTACGGTGGCCGACGTCGGATTCAGCTCCATCGAGAAGCCGGGGCCGCCGCCCTGGCACGAGGCCGGCTCACCCGCCGCGGCCGGTACGCTCACGGCCAGCCACGCGGCCTTGGTGGCGTCGAACTCGGCGCAGGAGCCGGGGAACGACTGGATCGCGGCTTCCAGCGAGGCCTTGCGGGCCAGCGAGTGGGTCCACGTCGCGGTCTTGCGCAGCAGCGTGGCCATGAAGATCTGGCCGGCCTTGCGCGGGCCTATCCCGGTCAGGGTGGTGGAGTTGCAGGTCGGGCTCTGCGGCTGGCCGTTGGTCGGGTTGGTGCCCTCGGCCAGCAGGTAGAACCAGTGGTTCTGGACGCCGGCGGCCGTGTGCACCGGCAGGTTCGGCACCGAGGAGGAGTAGCAGTTGGGGTGGCCGGAGATCAGCGACGGCTGGTGCATGTAGCGGATCGGGCCGCTGCCGGTCAGGTTGACCTCTTCGCCCACGCTGTAGTCGGGCGGGTCGAGGTTGGCGGGCAGGTTGGCGAACGCCTCGGTCAGCGCGCCGAAGATGTCACCGGTCGACTCGTTGAGGCCGCCCTTCTCGTTGCTGCCGGTCGAGCCGCCGGGGGTGTTCTGGAAGATGGCGTGGCCGTACTCGTGCGCGACGACGTCCATCGGGGTGACCTGGCGCTGGCTGTCCTGGGAGCGGCCGAAGCTCGTGTAGCTGCCGTTCCAGAAGGCGTTGACGGCGTTGAGCCCGACGCGTGCGGGGAAGCCGCCGCCGGTGCCGTTGATGCCGTTACGGCCCAGCCACTGGCTGAGCATGTCCCATTCCTTGCCCGCCCCGAACAGCACGTCCACGCAGGCGGTCTCCAGGTTCGTGCCGGAGCCGTTGCCCCAGTTGTCGTCGGTCCCGGTGTACGCCGCGCCGTCCTGGCCGCCGCACCTGATGCCCGTACGGACCGGGTCCGTCATCGAGAAGCTGGAGCCCGAGCCGGAGGTGCCGATGGTGACCGGGTTGCCGTTGTAGTAGCTGTTGCCGGTGCCGTCCATGACCAGGTCGGACTTCTCGATGACCTGGCCGTTCACGGCGTCGACGAACACGTGCAGCTTCGTCTCGCGTCCCTTGTCGGTGCCGTCGACCCGCACCTCGTACGCCAGGCGTCCCGCACCCTCGGCGAAGACGCTGAGCTGCGGCGCGGAGACCGAGGCGACCTCGGGAACCAGGGCGCGCGCGACGTCGGCCGCCCGGTCGGCGCCGATGGCCGGCTTGGTGGCGACCTCCAGCGGCTGGGTCTGCGCGATGGACGTGCTCAGCACGCCGCCCGTGGAGTCGGTCACGACGACGAAGTCACCGCCGCGCACCGGCAGACCGGCGTGGGTACGGGCGTAGGAGACGTAGTTGAGTCCGTTCTGACCGGCGGTCACGCCCTGGCGCACGAAGGCGTCCTTGGGTGAGGCGCGCAGAACGCCGGGCTCGGACTCCACCAGGCGGTCGGCCGCCTGGACGGCCGCGGTGGCCGGGTCCGGAGGTGCGGCGGTCTCTGCCGCCAGGGCGGTCTGGCCCGAGGCGATCGAGGCCGACATCGCCACGAGCAGGCTGGTGGTGCTCGCGACGAGCGCTAACGCGAGTTTGCGTTTCACGCGGTGCTCCTTCTGGGTGAGCGGCCGCGGCTGGGGGTACGTCGGCCGCCGGGGGGTGTGCGAGATCTCCCCAGAGATCTCTGGCGTCGCTCCGCGGTGATCGATCAGGAAGGGAGGAAGACGGAGCTTCCTGCATCTGACGTGAGATCTAAAAGGGCGTCAATATGTGCGGAAATACTTGGAAATTCATCGACAACAGATGCTGTATCGGTCCAAAAGCGCCCAAAGCTCGCTGAACAGGCACTTTCCGCTTGGTGCGGCGTGCCCGTAATCCGTTACGGCCTTTCTTGTCGCCCGTTTCTGGCTCCGCCGAGTATTGACAAGTAAAGGCAACCGGAATTGCACCTCACTGCCCCTGCTCACATCCGGTTGCCTAGGATGACTAGGTAGATGCATAATAGTCCTAGCTTGGACCCTCGCAACCTGATCCACAGGTGGAGTCATGATCAGCACACCCATCACCGCGGACCTCCTGCGCGGCGCGATCGACGTCGAACGCACCGCGCACGGACTGCTGCCGCACCGCCTGCCCGCCTGGGCACGCCGGCAGATCCCCGACGACCAGCTCGCCGTCGCCGAAGCCCAGCCATCCGGCGTACGGCTGGCCTTCCGCACCCGCGCCACCACCGTCGAACTGGACACACTCCCCACCAAGCGGGCCTACCGCGGCTTGCCGGCCCCGGCCGACGGCGTCTACGACCTGCTCGTCGACGGCCACCTCACCGCCCAGGCCACGGTGACCGGCGGCAACGTCCGCATGATCGACATGGCCACCGGCACCGCCGAGCTACACCAGGGCCCACCCGGCACCGCCCGGTTCCCCGAACTGCCCGCGGGCGACAAGAGCGTCGAAATCTGGCTTCCGCACACGGAGCCCACCGAGCTGATCGCCCTGCGCACCGACGCCCCGGTCGAGCCGGCGCCCGCCAGCGGTCGCAGGGTGTGGCTGCACCACGGCAGTTCCATCAGCCACGGCTCGAACGCCGCCCACCCGACCGGCATCTGGCCCGCCCTGGCCGCCGCCCAGGGTGGGGTGGACCTGGTCAACCTGGGGTTCGGCGGCAGCGCGCTGCTGGACCCGTTCACCGCCCGCACGATGCGGGACACCCCGGCGGACCTGGTCAGCGTCAAGATCGGCATCAACCTCGTCAACACCGACGCCATGCGCCTGCGCGCCTTCATCCCGGCGGTCCACGGCTTCCTCGACACCATCCGCGAGGGGCATCCGGCCACGCCGCTGCTGGTCGTGTCCGCGATCCTGTGCCCGGTCCAGGAAGACACCCCCGGCCCGCTGGCGCCCGACTTCTCCACGGGGACGTTGCGCTTCAGGGCCACGGGCGATCCGGCCGACCGCGCCGCCGGGCGGCTGACGCTCAACGTCATCCGCGACGTACTCGCCCAGATCATCGAACGGCGGGCGGCCGACGACCCGAACCTGCACTACCTCGACGGCCGCGACCTCTACGGCGAGAAGGACTACGCCGAACTCCCGCTGCCCGACGAGGTCCACCCCGACCCGGCAGGGCACCGCAGAATCGGCGAGAACTTCACCCGCGCGGCCTTCGCCCCCGGCGCACCTTTCGGATCGGCCTGAGAAGCGGCCCGAGAACCGGCCCAAGAAGCGGCCACATCCTGGCCGCTTCCCTTGCGAGAGTGGGTCGCACCAAGGAACCGACAAGCAAGGAGCCGATCATGTCCGTCAATTCTGTGACCCACCTGAACTTCCGCGGCGACGCCCAGGCGGCGCTCACCTTCTACCAGTCCGTCTTCGGCGGCCAGATGGTGGCGATCACGTACAAGGACGCGGGAAACGTCCAGAACCCCGCCGAGGCCGACCAGGTGATGTGGGGCCAGGTGGCCGCCGACAGCGGCTTTCGCGTCATGGCATACGACGTCCCGTCGCGCCTGCCCTGGAACCAGGGGGAGAACGCGTTCTTCGTCTCGCTCCGCGGTGACACCGCCGAGGAGGTCGCCGCGTACTGGGAGAAGCTCTCCGACGGCGCGACCGTCCAGCAGCCGCTCGGCCCCGCGCAGTGGGCGCCCCTCTACGGGATGCTGACGGACCGGTTCGGCGTCACCTGGGTCGTGGACGTCGTCAGCGGGTGAAGCCCCCCGTTCCGCCAGGGCCCCACGAAGGCGATGACGTCGTAGTCATCGCCGAAGGAACCCGCATGAGCGCCCCGGACGACCGGCGGCTCCGCTTCGGGCGGCCGGGCCGGTGCGCGGCCGCCCGCCGTACGACGAAAGACACGTCGGACAGCGCCCCGCGCTGGTCGGGCAGTGCGCCCGCCGCGTCCAGGACGGTCACCCAGCCCGTACGGCGAAGCGGTCGCCAAGGCCGGTCAGCTCCACGAGCCGTGTCACCGCCGCGGAGACCTCGCCCAGCCCCAGCGACACGCCTCCCTGCGCGGCCACGGTCGCCAGCCCCACCATCGCGCCCAGTCCGGCCGCGTCGATGAACGACACCTTCGTCATGTCCAGCACCACCCGGCGCACGCCCCGGGCCACGATCTCCAGCACGTACCGGCGCAACTGCCCGATGGTGGCGATGTCGATTTCGCCGGCCACGCTGACCGTGGCCGTGCCGTCCCGCTCTCGGGTCGTCAGCGTCAGTGCGTCCATGAATGATCTTCCACTATCCCAGGCGGCAACGCGGAGCCGGTCGCCCCGACCGGCATCCGACGTGCGCGAGGTCCAGACGACACGGAAGATCAGAAAAGAAGAGATCTTACTTCGAGTCTCCAAGTAGATTACACCTCTTGGCGGCAAGCGGACCCATCCGGTAATCGCGACCTTGACCGTCGGTCAGTCAGGCCGGATAATTCACCTGCGAGCGACTGTAAGACCGCCACTATGGCGGAGAGAATGTGAACCGCCCCAGACCCCGGCGGGCGAACTGTCTCATCACTTGGTGAAACGGTGAGGGTCTGTGATGACCGCAGCGAAATCGCCGCTCCCCGAGCACGGCAAGCCATTCCTGCTGGCGGATCGTTTCGCCGGCTCCTCCTTGCACATGATCCGGCACGCGACGGCCGAGCACGCCGAATCCCTCGGCCTCAACGGCGCCCGGTTGCTCGAGTTCGTGCTGGCCGTACACGAGAGCGTCGCCAACGTGGTGAAGCACGCCGGCAATCACGGCGAGATCCAGTTGTGGCGCAGCGACGGTCACGTGCACTGCACGATTTCCGACCGCGGCCCCGGCATTCCGCTCGACGGGCTGAACGTCTCCCGGATCAGTCCCGACGCGCTGGGCGGCCGCGGACTGTGGCTGATCCATCATCTGGTCAGCAGCGTCGACATCACCACCGGCGATGAAGGCACCGTCATCCATCTGACGGTCGAACTTCCCGCTGAAGGAACCGGAATGAAGCGCGTCCGGACGAGCCCGCCGCCGCCGGAAACTGAATTCCGCACCGAATGGACCCGCTGAAAATGCCACCGGCCGGGTTACCTTGATGTCGGATCATCCACAGGGAAAGCCCGGGAGGAACTTCATGAAGATCAGGCGAGGGGTTTTAGCGGCGGTATTGGCCGCCGGCGTGCTCGCGCTCGGCTCGACCCCGGCGCACGCCATTCCTCCTCCTCCGCCGGGGGGCGACAACCTCATCGTCTTCACCTACTACAGCGGGGAACAGGTCATCGGGCAGCGCTGGTTCGGCTGCAACCAGCCCGCGGGTCAGTGGGGAACCCTGAACGGCACGCTGCGGGTCTTCTTCACGCCCTGCTGAGCCGTACCCGGGTCAGGTCATGACCGGCAGGCTACGGTCCAGGCCGGTCATGCGCAGGAGCCGGGACATGAACGGACGGGGCGCGGTCAGCGCCACCGTGATGCCCAGCGGCCTGGCGCGGTGCTGGATCCCGACCAGGACGGCCAGGCCGGAGGCGTCGCAGAACGGGTCGGTGCCGGCGGAACGGCGATACCGGACATGACGGCCATGAAGGGTCTCCTTTCGGAGAAGCCGATGCGGGATCACACCGCGGTCGGCAGGCACGTGAGGGCGAGGAGATCGTCGGCGGTCAGGTCGGCGGTGTGCCGGGCGGCGCGCATCAGGGCGCTCTCGGCGGGCCCGGCGGCGGTGTCCGGCGGGATGAGCAGCAGGGCCACCGGTTCGACGGCGGCGAAGAACAGCACGACCACGTGTGGGTCCGCGTCGCGGAAGCGGCCGACGCGGACGTGCCGCCCGGGTGCCGGGATCCGGTCCGGGATCTGCCTCCACGCGCCCGGGTACAGGCCGACCAGCAACGTCGTGCGCCCCAGCCGTTGGTCGACGGCGGTGATGAGGCCGGGCAACTCCACGGCGGCGTCGCGGGAGCGCGGCCACCAGGCTCCGTCCACGACGGCTCTTCGGCCGGGCGCGGGGTCGAGGCTGAGCCGCAGGACGGGGTGGAGCGGTTGTGGTGTCGGCGTCATGTTCGTCGCCTGACCTGTCCGGGCCCGCGCAAACGGGCCGGTGGCGAATCGCCGGGGGCGACGCCGACCTGAGTGCCGACGCTCGATTTGTCCTCGGTACTCGCACTTTACCTCACCTTTCGAAGGCGAAACCCAGGGCCTGGCGCATCAGTCCGGGCAGGTCGGCGTGGCCGTCGCTCTCGGCCCAGCGCACCAGGGCCACGTGGGTGGCGCCCAGGCAGGCCCCGGCGGTGGCGCGTACGCGGAACTCCTCGGCGGGGTCCGGAGACGGGCCGCAGAGCGCGGTGACGATCGCGGACTGGGTGGCGTACTGACTGTCCAGGTGGTGGGCGCGCAGCGCCGGGACGGAGATCATCAGGCTCAGCCGGGCCAGCAGCATGGCCTTCTCGGCCGCGATCGCAGTGGCGGCCATCTCGACGAGGGCCAGGCCGATCCGCTCGTGGAGCGACTCGGTCTCCGGCCGGGCGGCGACGGTCGCGGCGGTCACCTGGTCGTAGTCGTCGTACAGCACCAGGTCCTCTTTGGTGGCGAAGTGCCGGTACACGGTCATCGCGGAGACGCCCGCCGCCTCGGCCACACCGGTCACGGTCGTCGCGTCGTAGCCCTGGTCGAGGAAGAGGCGGATGGCGTGCGCCTGGATCGCCTGTCTCGTCTCGATACGGCGCCGGTCGCGCAGGCTTGTCATGTGGTAGACAGTACCAAAGTGGTAGTCACTAACATTTCCGGAGGATCCGATGACACGACTGATCGGCAAGACCGCGCTGGTGACCGGAGCCTCGCGCGGCATCGGCCGGGCCATCGCCGAACGGCTCGCCGCCGACGGCGCCCGCGTCGCCGTGCACTACAGCACCAGTGAGGCCGAGGTGGCCGAGACCGTCGACGGGATCGGCGAGCGTGCCTTCGCGGTGCGGGCCGACCTCGCCACCATGGCCGGGGTGGGCGAACTGGCCGACGCGCTGGCGGAGCGCGAGCTGGACATCCTGGTCAACAACGCCGCCGCGCCGCCCGCCGGGCCGATCGAGACGGACACCCCCGAGCAGTTCGACCGGTTGTTCGCGGTCAACGTCAAAGCCCCGTACTTCCTCATCCAGCGGCTCCTGCCCCTCATGCGGAACGGCGGGCGGATCATCGGCATCTCGACCGTCGCCACCCGCATGGCCTATCCCACGCAGACCTCCTTCGCCATGACCAAGGGCGCGCTGGAGACCATGAGCCTCTCCCTGGCCCAGGCGCTCGGCAGCCGCGGCATCACGGTGAACGTCGTCGCCCCGGGCGCCACCCGGACCAGCGCCAACGCCTCGCTCTTCACCCCGGAGGCGTCGGCCTACTTCGCGAGCCACACGGCGCTGGACCGGGTGGGCAGGGCCGAGGACGTGGCCGACGTGGTGGGATTCCTCGCCTCCGACGCGGCGCGCTGGGTGACCGGCCAGGTGGTGGACGCCAGCGGCGGCATACACCTGGGGCCGCGCGTCAGTTGATCGCCGGGGAGCGGTTGGGGGTCCTCCGGCCGGGGCACCGCCCTTCGGGGAAGACCTTCCCTACAGATTTGGAGTTTCGATGTCCGTTCGCCGCGTCATGCCCGTCATCCAGTCGGAGGCCGTGCGGGAGAGCCGGGAGTTCTACGGGCTGTTGGGGTTCGAGGAGGTCATGGACCACGGGTGGATCGTGACGCTGGCCTCGCCGTCCGCCCCGGCGGCGCAGATCAGCTTCATGACCAGTGACAAGACCGCCCCGGTCACGCCGGAGGTGAGCGTCGAGGTGGACGACGTCGACGCGGCGTACGCGGCCGTGCGGGCGAGTGGCGCCGAGATCGTGCACGACCTGCGGGACGAGGACTGGGGCGTGCGGCGGTTCTTCGTGCGTGACCCCAACGGCCGGGTGATCAACGTGCTGAGTCATCGCTGAGCGGGGTCGATGATGTGCAGGGGCACGTCCTGGCCGATCCGCCACAGGGTCGGGATGACGTGACCTGTCCGCGCCCGCTCGTACTCGGCCTCGGTGAGCGCGGCGACCTGCAGGAACGTGAGCGTGTCCAGGACGTCGAACTCGGGGTCCACGGTCAGGGCCAGCGCCGTCAGTGATCCTCTCGGGTTCATGCGCGTGAGGTGGCCGGGGGCCAGAGGCTGTTCGCGCAGGTCGAGCAGGATGCTGACGCACCAGTCGGGCGGGGCGGCGTCCGCCGGGCCGCGGGCCACGCGGAGGCTGAGCTCGTAGCCGTGCCGGCCCGTCCCGATGGTGATCAGGTGCCAGTGGGGGCGCGGGAGGTCGACCGCGTACCCGCGGATGGCGCCTCCGGCCAGCTCTTCCCACGGCTGGGCCGTGCCGTACGTCTTTTCCAGTGCTGCTTCGATCTTTCCGCGCATTCCTCCCACGGTATGGGATGGAGACAAGGGTGCTCAGCGAGGTGATCACCCCCTCCGGACGGCTGAAGGCCATGGACCGGCTGGTCGAGAACACCCTGTGCGCCAAGCGGTGAGGCGAACCAAAGGCTTCACGGCGGAGTCCAACCCCGCATGATCACTGTGACGCTCTCCTTGGTGCTGGCCCTTTCACCGGCGACCGAGATCCCGAGGAACTTCCTGCTCAGCGAGCCCGCCGCGCGCAAGACCCAGACTCCGGAAGAGGCCTACGAGCAGGGCTACAAGATCAGCGACAAGCTCACCAGGCCGCTGGAGCTGAACCCGTGCGTCCACCGGCGCGCCGCCGACCGCGGCCGCCTGGCGGCCCGCACGATCACGCTCTGGACCAGCGCCCCGAGCGGCGCGTCAGAACAACTCGTCCTGTACAAGAGCTCGCGCGCCGCCCACGCCGCGTTCGCCCAGCTGCGCGCCGAGGTCAAGCGGTGCGCGCGCAAGGGGGACCCGGCCTCCCCCGCTCTCAGGATCCGGTGGCGGACGAGCCCGGCCAAGGCGGGCGACGAGTCGATCGGAATGGGCTACCAGACCTGGCAGGACGGCAGCGTGAACGAGACGATCACCGGCGTCGTCGCGCGCAGGGGCAGCGCCCTGATGATCTACACGACCTCCGACGGCTCCTACAACCCGGGCGGGCTGACCAAGGACGCCAGGAAGATGGCCGCAAAGGTCTGCTCGCTGCCCGGAGTCTGCTGAGCGGGTCAGCGGGGGGCGAAGCCGTGCAGCAGGGCCTCGACGACGGCCTCCACGGTGGGCAGCTCCTTCTCCAGCAGGCCCCGGTAGACGACCACGCCGACGAACATGTCGCTCAGCAGCCACAGGTCGGCGTCCTCGCGAACCTCGCCGCGGGCGAGGGCGTTGTCGTAGATCTCCCATGAGCGGGCCATCCTCGACCGCATCGCCTCGCGCAGGATCTCGGCCACGGCGGGGTCGCGGCCGGCCTCGCCGTACATCTGCCTGGCGGTGTGGCCCATGGCCTTCCAGGCCTCCATCGTCTCGGTGACGACCACGCGCAGGTCACCGGCGAACGATCCGGTGTCGGGCATCGCCACCTTGGCGTCCATGGCCGAGCCGAGCGCGGCCAGCAGAAGGTCCCGTTTGGTGGCGTAGCGGCGGAACACGCTCGCCCTGCCCACGGAGGCGGCCTCGGCCACCTCGTCCATGGTGAAGTCCAGGCCCTTCGTGAAGATCAGAGTGGTCGCCGCCTGCTTGATGCGGACGTCGACTTCCGGATCGGGCTTGCGCGCCATAAGTGAGACTCCTAGTATCAGATACTATGCGTATCAGAATCATCATCATAGGCGCGGGACCGGGTGGATTGGTCGCGGCGCGCTCGCTCGCGGCCGCCGGACACGACGTGGAGATCCTTGAGCGGGCGCCGGAGCTGCGGACGAAGGGCGGCTCCGTCACGTTGTGGCCGGGTTCGATCCGTATCCTGCGCGAGCTCGGGGCGGACCCGACCGACCTGGGCAGCCGGCTGACGGTGCTGGAGGGATGGTCGCCGGAGGGCGTACCGCTGATGAAGATCGACCTCTTGCGTCCCGAACGCGATTACGGCGCTCCCAGCGTGCACATCGCCCGCCGGGACCTGGTCGAACGCCTGGTCGAAGGGGTGCCGGTCCGCTACGGAAGCGAGGTCGTGGGGGTCGACCCCGACCGGGCCGAGGTCACGCTGGCCGACGGGAGCACGGTCCGCGGCGACGTCCTGATCGGCGCCGACGGCCGCAACTCCGCGGTACGGCGCGCGCTGGGGAAGGAGGATCCGGCCCGGCGTACCGAATGGGTCACCTGGCAGACCTTCGCCGACGTACCCCTGGAACTGGTCGACACCGGGCGCTCCCTGGTCATCACCGGCAAGGAGGGCATGATGGGCCTGACCCCGGCGGGACCCGGCAGGGTGCTGAACTGGTTCGAGCTGCGCACAGGGCCCGGCCGTCCGCTCTGGCTGGACGAGGTCGACCCGATCGGCCGGCTCAAGGAGGTCTTCGGCGAGTGGAAGGGCCTGGTCCCCGAGGTGCTGTCGTCGGTGACCGAGATGGAGGCGTTCCCGCACTGGCGGCACAAGGTGCCGGCGGTCTGGGGGCGCGGGCCCACCACGCTTCTGGGCGACTCGGCCCACACGATGCCCCCCAGCCTCGCCCAGGGCACGAACCAGGCGATCGAAGACGCCTGGCTGCTGACCCGCTCGCTCGGTGACCTGCGGGGCTACGAGCGGACCCGGTCCAGGCAACTGCGCCTGCCCGCCAGGCTGGCCGGTGACGAGATCGCCAACCGGCCGGGCAGGAAGATGCCCGGCGGGCCGATGAGCGTCCTGTACTCCTGGTGGATCCGCAAGTCGAGCGGGTACCTCTCGGCCATGGCGTGAGTCAGAGGACCTTGAGCGCCAGGCGCCCGCAGGCGTGGCCGGTGCCGATGACCGCGGCGACGTCCATGGTGAGCTCCGAACGGGGTTTTACCAGGTGCCGGCGACCTGGCGGATCGGGGCGTTGAGGCGGTTGAAGAGGTTCGTCGTGGCGATCATGAGCAGGATCGCGGCGAGCTGCTGCTCGTCGAAGTGGTCGGCGGCGTCGTTCCAGATCTCGTCGGAGACGGAATCGGGGCGGTCGGCCAGCCGGGTGGCGGCCTCGGCCAGCGCCAGCGCGGCGCGCTCGGAGTCGGTGTAGTACGGGGCCTCGCGCCAGGCGGCGACCAGGCCGATGCGGTCGTCGCTCTCGCCGAGCTTGCGCAGGTTCTTGAGGCCGGCGTCGACGCAGAAGCTGCACCCGTTGACCTGGCTGACGCGCAGGTGGATCATCTCCAGCAGTTCCTGGGGCAGGCCCTGCGACTGCGCGGCCTTCATCAGCTCCATGATCGGCTTCATCGCGGCGGGAATGATCGTCGCGGGGTTCTTCATCCGGGCTTCCATTTTGTCCTCTTTCGTCGTTGTTGCTGTGAGAACAGATTGGTCGCCCGAGTTGATACATTCGCTATGCGTCGACGATGGGGTGACAATGGTGCGGTTTACGCTTCTCGGGCCGGTCCAGGTGATCGTCGACGGGGGTCCGCTCGCGGGCATCGCCCCGCGTCATCGCGCGGTGCTGGCCTACCTTCTGCTGAATGCCGGACGGGTCATCAGCATCGACCGGCTGATCGAGGCGATGTGGGGCTACGACCAGCCCGACACCGCCCGCTCACAGGTCCACGCCTCGATCACCGCGATCCGCAAGGCGCTGCGCGGCGCGGGCGACGGCGACCTGCTGGAGACCCGCGCCGGCGGCTACGTCGTGAACCCGGCGCAGGGCCAGGTGGACGCGCAGGAGTTCACCGAACTGGTGACGCTCGGCGACCTGCGCGGGGCGCTGAAGCTGTGGAACGGCGAAGCCCTGGAGGACGTGCACGCGCACTATGTCGCCGGAGCCCGCGACCTCTGGAACGACCGGCGATTGACCGCCTACGAACGCCTGGCCGAGACCGAACTGGCCGCCGGTCGCCACGCGGAACTGCTCGACGACCTGGCCGCCCAGGTCACCGCCAACCCGATCAGGGAGAAGCTGAACGGCCACCTGGTCCTGGCCCTGCACCGCTCGGGCCGGCAGGCCGACGCCCTGGCCGCGGCGCGCGCCTACCGTACGGCGCTGGCCGACGAGCAGGGGCTGGACCCCGGGCACGCGTTCGCCGAGCTGGAGCGGGCGGTGCTGAACGACGATCCTTCGCTGCGCCTGGCCGAGGCCGCCGAACCCGTCCAGCCGCCGGCACCGGCCGCGCCGCCGCGGCGGACCTTCCTGCCTTACGACATTCCGGATTTCTCCGGACGTACCGCTGAGCTGGAACGGCTCGCCGACGAGCAGGAGGCGGCGCTCGTCACGATCGACGGCATGGCCGGGATCGGCAAGACCGCGCTCGCCGTACACGTGGCGCACCAGCTGACCGGCCGCTACCCGGACGGCCAGCTCTTCCTCGATCTGCAGGCCCACACGGCCGGCAGTACGCCGGTCGACTCCGCCGCCGCGCTGGAGGCCCTGCTGCGCCAGCTTGGCGTGCCCGTCGACCAGATCCCGGCGACCCCGGCCGAGCGCAGCGCCCTGTGGCGGGCCGAGCTGGCCGGCCGCCGGGTGCTCGTCGTCCTGGACAACGCCCTCGACGCCGACCAGGTACGCCCCCTGCTGCCCGGCGGCTCAGACACCCTCGTCCTGGTCACCAGCAGGCGGCGACTGGTCGGCCTGGACGGCGCCCGCGCCCTGTCCGTCGAGGTCCTGGGCGAGCGCGACGCCGTCGAGCTGTTCGGCCGGATCGTCGGCGACCGCGCGCGGGACGAACCCGACGCGGTCCGCGAGGTGCTGGAGCTGTGCGGATACCTGCCGCTCGCCATCCGGATCTCGGCGGCCCGCCTGCAGCACCGCCAGCGCTGGACGGTCGCCTACCTGGCCGGCAAACTGCGCGACCAGCGACGGCTGCTGGACGGGGTGTCGGCCGCGTTCAGCATCTCCTACGAGCAGCTCCACGAGGACGAGCAGCGGATGTTCCGCCTGCTCGGGCTGGTCCCCGGCCGCGACATCGACCCGAACGGCGCCGCCGCCCTGGCCGGGATTCCCGAGGACGAGGCGGAGGAACTGCTCGAAAGCCTGCTGGACGCCCACATGCTCCTGCAGCTCGAACCCGGCAGGTACACCTTCCACGACCTGCTGCGCGAGCACGCCCGCTCGCTCGGCGCCGACGACGGCGCGATCCTGCAATTGCTCGTCTACTACCTGCACCGCTCGCGGGCGGCGATGGACCGGCTCTTCCCCGACAGCATCGTGCAGCGCGAGGGCATCCCGCAGCCGCAGTCCCCGATTCCGCCCATCCGCGACGCCGATGAGGCGCTCACCTGGCTCGACGCCGAGCGCTCCAACATCATCGTGACCGCGTTGCACGGCCCGGAGGTCTGCCTCGGGTTCATGGGCCTGGCGCTGCGGCCGTACCTCGACCGGCAGGCGCACCACGACGACGCCCTGACCCTGCACGACCTGGTCCTGCGGCGCAGTCGCAAGCTCGGCAGCCACGGCTTCGAGGCGCAGGCGCTGACCGACCTGTCCTGGACGTACTGGCGCCTCGGCCGCTACGAGCAGGCGGAGGCGCACGCGAACCAGGCGCTGGAGGCGTGCGAGCAGCCGCACGAGGAGGCGCGGGCCCTGCTGACCCTGGGCAACGTCGCCCAGCGCAGGCGCCAGGACGAGCAGGCGGAGCAGTACCTCAAGCGGGCGCTTGACCTGACCCGCATCGGCGCGGACACGTGGGGAGAGGCCCACGTCCTCGGCTACCTCGCCCTCGTCCTCGACCGGGCCGGGCGCCAGGAGGAGGCCCGCAGGCACCTCGACGTGGCGCTGGCGCTGCACCGCAAGATCGGCAACCCGGGCGGCGAGGCGCTGGTGCTCAACCACCTCGGCGTCGTCGCGCGCCACCAGGGCCTGCTCGACCAGGCGCGCACCCGGCACCAGGAGGCCGCCGCGCTCTACCGCAAGCTGGGCAACATCACCGACGAGGCGACCGCGCTCAACGGGCTGGCCGAGGCGGCCGACGATCCCGCACGGGCGGTCGAGGAGCACGCGGCGGCGCTCGCGCTGGCCGACGCCTCCCGCAACCGGCCTGAGCAGGCCCGCGCGCACGACGGCCTGGCCCGCGCCCACCTCACGCTGGGGCACTCCGGCCAGGCCCGCGAGCACGGGCGGCTGGCCCTTGACCTGTACGGCGAGCTCGGCGTGCCCGAGGCGGACGAGGTGCGGGCCCTGCTCGAACGCGCTGGGTAGGCAGGCCGCCCGGCGACCCCGACAGTTGCCGCCCGACCGGTCGGTCGATATTGTCGTTGTATCGACCGACCGGTCGGTAGAGACGTGGAAGGAATCCGCCATGACCCATGTCCAAGGCACCGCCGCCCCCGGTTTCGAGGCCGTCCGCGAGGCGTTCGAGCGCAACTTCACCGACAGCGGCGAGGTCGGCGCCGGGCTCGCCGTCTACCGGCACGGCCGCCCCGTCGTCGACCTGTGGGGCGGCGAGGCCGACCCCGCCACCCACCGCCCCTGGGAACGGGACACGCTGGCCGCCATCGCCTCCACCTGCAAGACGTTCGCGTCGGGCGCGCTGCTGCGGCTGGTCGAACGTGGGGAGGTGGACCTGGAGGCGCCGGTGACCCGCTACTGGCCCGAGTTCGCCCAGAACGGCAAGAGCGGCATCACCGTCCGCACCCTGCTCGCCCACCGCGCCGGCCTGCCCAGCATGCACATGCGCCCGGTCACCTGGGAGGACCTGCGCGACTGGACCCCGATCACCGAGACCCTCGCCGCGGCCGCCCCGGAATGGCCGCCCGGCACCCGGCACGGCTACCACGGCGTCACCATCGGCCACCTCGCAGGGGAGATCGTCCGCCGCGTGTCCGGGATGACGCTGAGCGCGTTCCTCGAAGCGGAGATCACCGGCCCGCTCGGCCTCGACTGCTACGTCCGCGTGCCCGACGCCGCGCTGCCCCGGCTGGCCAAGATGGTCCTGCCGGACGAGCAGTCCGTCCAGCTCGGCATGCAGGTGCCGGAGATGGCGGACTTCGTCCAGGCGCTCGGCGACCCGGACACCCTGAGCTTCCGTGCCTTCTACGGCAGCGTCACCCAGGAGTGGGACGACTCCAACAACCCCCGCACCTACCAGGTGGAGAGCCCCTCCATGGACGGCGTCGCCTCCGCCCACTCCCTGGCCCGCTACTTCGCCGCCATGATCGGCGAGGTCGACGGCGTCCGGCTCTTCTCGCCCTGGCTGCTCGACAAGATCCGTACCCCGGAGTCGGACGGCATCGACGAGCTGCTCAAGGTCCGCACCGCCTGGGGGCTCGGCTTCCTCGTTCCCGGCGGGCCCTTCTGGCCCGCGCCCGAGCACCTCAAGGGCCTGTTCGGCGGCAGCGGCGCCACCGGCTCGTTCGCCTTCGCCGATCCCGAGCGCGGGCTGGGGTTCGGCTACGTGCCCAACCGCGGCTCCGAGCTGCTGGAAGGCGGCGACTTCCGGGTCAAGTCGCTGGTCGAGGCCGTCTACAAGGCCGTGCTGTGAAGGCCCCGATCACCATCGTGCGCGATGCGGAGATGCCCATGCGCGACGGCGTCGTGCTGCGCGGCGACGTCTGGATGCCGGACGACGGGCGCCGCCGCCCCGCCGTGCTGATCCGCACGCCGTACGGACGGACGGGGACCAACAACGACTTCCTGCGCCCGCTGGAGTGCGTGCAGGGCGACTACGCCTGCGTCGTGCAGGACACGCGCGGCCGGGCGGGCTCCGACGGCGAGTGGACGATCTTCATGGCCGAGCAGGAGGCCCGCGACACCCACGACAGCGTCGAATGGGCCGCGGCGCAGCCGTGGTGCGACGGCAACGTCGTCATGGCCGGGGCCTCCTACCTCGGGATCGTGCAACTGCTCGGCGCCGCCGAACGCCCGCCGCACCTGCGCGCGATCGCGCCCGGGATGACCAGCAGTGCCGAACTCGACCGCGCCGCCGGCGGCGTCATGCGGGTCAACGAGGTCATGGCGTGGCTGGCGTTCATGGCCATGGACTGGCTGGAGCGCGAGCGGGCCGCCGGGCGTCCCGCCGACCCCGGCGCCGCCTACGAGCTGTGGGAGTTCGCCACCGACCCGGCCGCCGCCCTGCGCACGCTGCCGCTGAAGGACCTGCCGCAGTTCGCCGCGGTGCCGGGCTTCCCGCTCGACGTGGGGAAGATGCTGGCGTACGGCACGCCGGGCATCGCCGAGTCGTTCGCCTACGAGGCCGTCGAGGTGCCCGCCCTGAGCGTCACCGGCTGGTTCGACAACCACTGCGACTCCACCATCGAGAGCTTCCTGCGCCTGCGCGCGATCCACGGCGACCGGCACCGGCTCATCGTGGGCCCCTGGTCGCACGACGGCCGGCTCGGCTACTGCCAGGGCGAGGTCAGCTTCTCCGCCCGCGGCGACGCCACGGTGCTCGGCCTGTCCGCCCAGCACCTGGCCTTCTTCGACGAACACGTGCGGGGCGCCCCGTCCGCGGCGCCCGCCGTGCGGTACTTCCTCATGGGCGCCGACGAGTGGCGCGACGCGGACCGGTGGCCGCCGCCGGGCGAGCTCAGGACGCTGTACCTGGCGGACGACGGCCGCCTGGGCGCCCAGCCTCCGGCGGACGAGCACCCCGACCACTACGCCTACGACCCGGACGACCCCGTCCCCACCCGCGGCGGCCGGGTCGTCAACCTGGGCCGGCTGGTGCCGGGCCCGCTCGACCGCTCCCGGCTGGAGGAGCGCCCCGACGTGCTGTGCTACACCTCGCCCGTCCTGGACGAACCGCTCGACGTGGCGGGCCAGGTGTCGGTACGGCTGTTCGCGGCGTCGTCGGCCCGCGACACCGACTTCACCGCCAAGCTCGTCGACGTCTTCCCCGACGGCCGCGCGCTGGCCGCGGCCGGTGGCGTGCAACGCGCCCGCCACCGGCACGGACCGGACATCGAGCAACTCCTGGAGCCGGGAACGGTCGAGGAGTACACCATCGGCCTCGGCCACACCGCGTGGCGATTCCCGGCCGGGCACCGCGTCCGCCTGGAGATCACCAGCAGCGACTTCCCCGCCTACGACCGCAACATGAACACCGGCGAGCCGGTCGGCTCCGACGCCGCCGGGGTGGTCGCCCACCAGACCGTGCACCACAGCGTGCTGTATCCGTCGCGGCTGGAGCTGCCCGTCCTGTCAGAAGGGCTCGGTCCGACCCCGTAGCAGGGACGGCGGGCGCAGGTGCTCGCCATAGGCGTCGGCCAGCCGGTCGGCGCGTTCGGTGAAGGCGCGCGGGCCGTACTGGTTGACGAACTGGAGTGTGCCGCCCGACCACGGCGCGAAGGCGAGGCCGAGCACGCTGCCGACGTTCGCGTCGGCGGTGGAGGTCAGGATTCCGTCCTCCAGGGCGCGCACGCTCTCCAGCGCCTGCGCGAACAGCAGCCGCTCGCGCACATCCCGCTCGGGGATCGGCCGGTCGCCGCCGAAGCGCTCGGCCAGCCCCGGCCACAGGCGCTTGCGCGCCCGATCGGGGTAGTCGTAGAAGCCGCCGCCCCCGGCCCGGCCAGGCCGGTTCATCTCCTCGACCATCCAGGTGAAGACGCCGTAGGCGGTCGCGTGGCCCAGCTCGCGGCCGTCGGCCGCCGCGTCCGCCTCGTTCTGGCGGCGCACCCTGAGCATGGTGGCCAGGGCGACCTCGTCGCTGACGGCCAGCGGGCCCACGGCCATGCCCGCCCGGCGGGCGGCGTTCTCCACGAGCGCCGCCGGAACGCCCTCCGCGAGCATGGCCGCGCCCTCGGCGGTGTAGGAGACGAACACCCGCGAAGTGTAGAAACCGGGACCGTCGTTGACGAGGATCGGCGTCTTGCCGATCTGCCGGGCGAAGGCGAAGGCCAGCGCGAGCGCGGCGTCCCCGGTCCGCTCGCCGCGCACGACCTCCAGCAGGGGTACGCGCTCCACCGGCGAGATGAAGTGCAGGCCCACCAGGTCACCGGGGGCCCGCAGGCCCTCGGCCAGCCCGGTGATCGGCAGCGTGGAGGTGTTCGAGGCGAGCACCGCGGTGCCGTCCTCGGCTCCGGCCAGCACGCGGCGTTTGAGCGCGCGGTCCTCGAAGACGGCCTCGACCACGAGGTCGCACCCGGCGATCTCGGTGCCGGGCCCGGCGAGGTGGTCGACGGCCGTGCCGCAGGCGGCGGCGCTCATCCTGCCCTGGGCGACCTGCCGCCGCAGCCGGCGTACGACCTCGTCGTGCCCGCGCTCGGTCGCCTCCGCGCTCACGTCGGTGAGCACCACCTCGATGCCCGCGGCGGCGGCGACCGCCGCGATCCCGGCGCCCATCATCCCGGCGCCGATCACGCCGAGCCGCCGGACCCCGCCGGTGGACCGGGCCCGCCTGGTGACCTCGTTGCGGGCGTACCAGTGGCAGCCGATCAGGTTCTTGGCCACCTGGCCGGTGGCGAGCGCGACCAGGTGCCGGGTCTCGGTACGCAGGGCGGTGTCGACGTCCACCCGGACGGCCTCCGCCACGCAGGCCAGGATCCGCTCCTGGGCGGGCAGGGTGCCGTGGGTCCTGGCGTACAGGCGGGCGGCGGCGGTCTCGAAGAAGCGCGGGGGAGCGGCGGGGGCCGCGTGCGCGGGGTCGTCCCACGGCTGCGTGGCTTCGGGGTGGGCGGCGATCCACGAGCGGGCCTCCCCGATCAGTTCGCGGGCCGGGACGAGCCGGTCCACGAGCCCGGCGTCGAGCGCCCGGTGGGGCGGCAGCCGTTCTCCCTCCATGAGCAGGGGCAGGGCGGCGGCGGGGCCCAGCAGCCGGACGGCCCGCACCACCCCGCCACCGCCGGGCAGCAGCCCGAACGTGACCTCGGGCAGGCCGAGGCGGATCGCCGGGTCGTCGGCGCAGAGGCGGTGGTGGCAGGCGAGGGCCAGTTCCAGCCCGCCGCCGAGCGCGGTGCCGCCGATCGCGGCCACCACGGGCCGGCCGAGGCGCTCCAGCCTGCGGAAGGCGTCCTTGGTCCGGTCGAGCTGCCCGGCGAACCCGGCCGCGTCCGCGGGGGTGAGGGCGTGGACCTGGTCGAGGTCGGCGCCGACGGCGAAGGTGGACTTCGCCGAGGCGACGATGACGCCGGTGACGTGCTCGCGCTCCGACTCCAGGCGGTCGAGCGCGGCGGCCAGGGCGGTGCCGAAGGCGGCGTCGAGCGTGTTGACCGGGCGGTCGTGCCGGTCGAGCGTGAGCGTGACGATGCCGTCGTCGTCGCGGTGGTAGCCGATCGCCATCACACGTCCCTCTCGATGATCGTGGCGATGCCCATGCCGGCGCCCACGCACAGGGTGGCCAGGCCGCGCCTCAGGTTCCGGCGCTCCAGCTCGTCCAGCAGGGTGCCGAGGATGATGCAGCCGGTGGCGCCGAGCGGGTGCCCGAGCGCGATCGCGCCGCCGTTGACGTTGATCCGGTCGGGGGAGAGGTCCAGGTCGCGGGCGTACTTGAGCACCACGGCCGCGAACGCCTCGTTGACCTCGAAGAGGTCGATGTCGTCGAGCGTGAGACCGGCCCTGGCCAGCGCCTTTTGGGTGGCGGGGACCGGGCCGGTGAACATCAGCGTCGGCTCGGTGCCGACCACGGCGGTCGCGACGATCCTGGCGCGTGGCGTGAGGCCCAGCCGTTCGCCCGCGGCCGCGCCGCCGATCAGCATGGCGGCGGCGCCGTCCACGATCTGGGAGGAGTTTCCCGCGGTGTGGATGTGCTCGACCCGCTCGACCTGGGGGTAGCGGCCGATGGCGACCGCGTCGAACGTCTCGCCCGCCTGGGCGAAGCTCGGCGACAACCCGGCCAGCCCCTCCATCGTGGTCCGGGGCCTGATCGCATCGTCATGATCCAGTACGGCGAGGCCGTCGGCACCGGTCACCGCGACGAGCGAGCGGTCGAAGTACCC
Source organism: Nonomuraea sp. NPDC059007 (assembly GCF_042740555.1). NCBI lineage: Bacteria > Bacillati > Actinomycetota > Actinomycetes > Streptosporangiales > Streptosporangiaceae > Nonomuraea > Nonomuraea sp. NPDC059007. The sequence goes on from NZ_JBHYJD010000018.1 coordinate 188,450, forward strand.
CTTGTCCCTGGCCCGCGTGGCACGGCGCTGTGACAACAGCGCGTAGGCGTCCACCTCCTCGCGGGTGTAGCCCTCCAGCGTCGCCAGCAGGTCGATGGCCACGCCCTGCGGCACGTACCCGGTACGCAGCGCCGTCTCGGGATCGTCCATCCAGGCGCCGCCGGTCGAGCCCATGGGCACGCGGGACATCGACTCCACGCCGCCCGCCACCACCAGGTCCTCGAACCCCGACCGGACCTTCATGGCCGCCAGGTTCACCGCCTCCAGGCCCGATCCGCAGAACCGGTCGATCTGTACGCCGGGGGTGTCGAGGTCGAGCCCGGCCACGAGGGCGGCGATGCGGGCGATGTCGCTGCCCTGCTCGCCGACGGGGCTGACACAGCCGAGGATGACGTCGTCGACCTGCGGGCCGTCCAGGTGGTTGCGGTCGGCCAGGGCGCGCAGGACCTGCGCGGCGAGGTCGACGGGGCGGATGCCGCGCAGCGCGCCGCGTTTGCTGAGGCCGCGCGGCGTGCGCACGGCGTCGAAGATGAGGGCTTCCACGGTCCCGACGCTAGGAACGGCGGCGGATCCGGCCAATGACCCTGCCGTCCGCGATCCCTGACCCTGGTGTCCCAGCGGTCTTATGGCCGGTAGGCGCGCGGGGTGGTGCCGGTCCAGCGTTTGAACGCGCGGTGGAACGCGCTCGGCTCCGAGAACCCGAGCCGCCTGCTCAGCTCCTCGATGGACAGGTCGCCGCGGGCCAGCGCGGACACCGCGGCGTCCCGCCTGAACCGGTCGCGTACGCGCTGGTAGGAGGTGCCTTCGGCGCGCAGGCGGTGCCGTAGGCCGGCGGGGCTGACGGCCAGCCGGGCGGCGGTCGAGGCCAGGTCAGGACCGCCCTCGGCGAGCACCCTCCTGACCTGCCCGGCGACGTCGCCCGAGTAGTCCCCGCGCTCGACCAGCTCGGCCGGGTAGCGCCGCAGGAACGGCGTCAGCGCCGCCTCGTCGCGCAGCACCGGCCGGTCGAGCGCCGCCCGGTCGAACCCGATCGCGGGCCGCGCCCGCCCGAACAGGCACCCGCACCCGTAGAAGGCGTCGTACTCCAGCACGTACGGCGGCCGCCCATGCGGAAACTCCGCCCGCCGCAGCTCCAGCCCGCCCCCTACCAGCCAGCTCGCGAACCGATGCCACGCCCCCAGCACGAGCTCGACCAGGTGATCGGCGGGCTGGGGGAACCCGGTCAGCGTGAACTCCAGCCGCGCCTCCGGCCCGCTCTCCACCAGCCTGATCGTCACCCCGATGGCGAACAGGTCGTAGAAGGCGGCCCCGCGCAGCAGCGCGGTGCGCAGGTCGTGGCCGTGCACGGCGAGCGCCGCCATGGTCGCGAAGGTGCCGAGCCGGCTCGGGGCCGGGCCGAACCCGAGCAACTCGTCGTCGAGGGCGGTCCAGAGGTGCCGGACCAGGCGGGCGTACTGCCGCGTGGTGACCGTGCGGGCCTCCGGCTCGATGTCCGAGCGGGCGAGCGCCCGGCCGACGTCGAGGCCGCGGCGGCGGGCGCCGGCGAGGCAGGCGTGCACGAGCCGTCCCGAGATCCGTCTGTCCATGTCGGCCCCTTTCTGCCACCATCATATAAATGAGTGTTCATACAGAGCAGCCGGTCATCGACATCTGTGACGGCGTCCACGACTCCGGCTCATGGCTGGCGCTGCTGCGCGGGCTGTCGGCGGACGCGCCGCACTTCCTGGAGTTCCTGGCGGGCGCCATGAGCGTGGTGGCCGGCCTCGACCCCGCGCGCACCCGCGAACAGCTCGCCCGCGACCCCGGGCCGGCCCTCGCCGCGCTGGCGGACGGGCTGGCCGTCGACCCCGGCGCCCACGTGGAACGGCTGCGCGCCGCCGGCGTCCGCCACCAGGTTCTGCACGGCTCCCCCTACCGCCTGCCCGGCGGCGAGAGCGTGAACGACCGGGTGGCCGAGCGCGCCGCCCGGCATCCGGACCTGCTGAGCGGCTGGTGCGGCGTCGACGCGCGTGACCCCGCCGCGGCGGTCGCCGAGATCGACCGGTGCGTGGCGCTCGGCATGCGCGGGGTGGTCATGCTGCCCTTCGCCGCGGGCGTGCCCGCCGACGACCCCGCGAGTCACCTGGTCTACCGGCACGTCGCCGGCCTGGGGCTGCCGCTGTGGCTGCACTGCGGGCTGAACCTGTCGCGCACCAGCCCGATGACCACCCCGGCCGAGCTGGACCTGGTCGCCGGGCGCTACCCGGAGATGCCGGTCGTGGCCGGGCACGGCGGCTGGCCGTACGTGGGAGAGCTGGTGGCGGTGATGATGCGCCAGCCCAACGTCTATCTCGACACCTCGGGGCACGACCCGCGGGCGATGGCGGTCCCCGGCTCCGGGTGGGAGCCGCTGCTGTTCCATCTGCGGGGGGCGCTGCGCCGCCGGGTGGTGTTCGGCAGCGCGGCCTGGACCCACGCCTCCACCCAGGAGCGCTCGATCGCCGCCGTGCGCGGGCTGGGCCTGGAGGAGCGGCACGAGCGGGCCTGGCTGCACGACAACGCGGCGGCTCTTCTGGGCCTGCCCCTGGCCAACCCGGCTCCAAATGCTTAATATGAATGAACGTTCATAGAGCAAGGAGTTCAATCTTGGCTGGAATCATGGCGTACGGGGGCTACCTCCCTGCGCACCGGATCCGCCGCTCGCGCATCGGGGAGGCGCTCGGCACCAGGCCGGCGACCGGCTCCAGGACGGTCGCCTCCTACGACGAGGACACCACCACCATGGGCGCGGAGGCGGCCAGGGTGGCGTTGCACGGCCTGCCGGGGCCGGAGGCGGTGCGGGGTCTCTACTTCGCCACCGCGGACCCGGTGTATCTGGACAGGTCCAACGCCGCCGCCGTACACGCGGTGCTGTCGCTCGATTCCGCCGTGCCCGCGGTCGACATGTGCGGCGCGGTGCGCTCCGGCGTCGGCGCCCTGCGGGCCGGACTGCACGCGGGCCCGCCCACGCTCGTCGTCCTGTCCGACATCCGCGCCGGCCTGCCCGGCGGCGCCGACGAACGCGACGGCGGCGACGGCGCCGCGGCGCTCGTCGTGGGTACAGATGGCGAGGTCGTGGCGGAGTGGATCGGCGACGCGGCCAGGACCGAGGAGTTCCTGAGCCGCTGGCGCGAGCCCGGCGAGCGGCACTCCCGCCACTGGGAGGACCGCTTCGTCGAGGAGGTCCACGTGCCCGCCGGGCGGCTGGTGCTGGAGGAGGCGCTGAAGTCCGCCGGCTTGACCGCGGCCGACGTCGACCACCTCGTCGTCACCGGTGCGAGCAGGCGGATCGCCGCCGCGGTCCGCGCCGCCGCCGGCGTCGAGGAGCGGGCGGCGGCCGACGACCTGCTCGACTCGGTCGGTGAGACCGGCACCGCCCACCTCGCGCTGCGCCTGGCCGCGATCCTGGACCGGGCCGGACCGGGCGAGGTGATCGCGCTCGTGGTCCTGACGGAAGGCGCCGACGCGCTCCTGTTCCGCACCACCGACCTGCTCGCCCGGCGGCGCAGCGCCTGGCCGACGGCCGCCCAGATCGAGCACTCCAGCGACGACCTGAGCTACGCCACCTACGCCACCTGGCGCGGATTCCTGCCGCGCGAGCCCATGCGCCGCCCGCTGCCGCCCCAGCTCGCCGCCCCCGCCGCCCGGCGGATCGGCGCGTGGAAGCTCGGCCTCGTCGGCTCGCGCTGCCTCGCCTGCGACACCCGCCACCTGCCGCCCCAGCGCGTGTGCGGCTCCTGCCGCGCGCTCGACCAGATGCGGCCCGACCCGGTGGCCGGCATGCCCGCCACCGTCTCGATCGCCACCGTGGACCGGCTGGCCTGGTCGCCGAACCCGCCGCTGGTCTACGGAACCGTCGACTTCGACGGCGGCGGCCGGCTGCAGTGCGAGTTCACCGACACGGTGCCGGACAGCGCGCGGACCGGGCTGCGGGTGCGCATGGCCGTACGCAGGACACACAGCCGCGACGGCGTGCACAACTACTACTGGAAGGCCCGCCCGGAACGAGGGGAGCAGTACTGATGGCCGACAGAGGAATCACCGGCAGAGTGGCCGTGGTGGGTGCCGGATGCACACGTTTCGGCGAGCGCCGCGACGCCGGGGCCGACGACCTGCTCATCGCCGCCGCCAACGAGGCCGCCGCGTCGGCGGGCATCGACCTGGCCGACGTGGACGCGTTCTGGCTGGGCACGTTCGGCTCCGGGCACGCGGGCACCGCGCTGTCCAAGCCGCTCAAGCTGGACAACAAGCCCGTCACCCGGGTCGAGAACTTCTGCGCCACCGGCGCCGACGCCTTCCGCAACGCCTGCTACGCCGTGGCCGCCGGCGCGTACGACGTGGTCATGGCGATCGGCGTGGAGAAGGTCATGGACTCGGGACAGGCCGGCATCCCGTTCTTCGAGTTCTTCGACGACGGTACGGCGGTGCCGCACACGCCCCCCGGCACCTTCGGCTACCTGGCCACCGGCTACGCGCAGCGCCACGGCGTGGCCGACGCCGACCTGCGCGCGGCCATGACCCACGTCGCGTGGAAGAACCACCGCAACGGCGCGCTCAACCCCCGCGCCTACTTCCAGCGGGAGATCCCCAAGGAGGTGATCGACCGGCAGCCGCTGCTGGCCGGGAAGCTGAGCCTGCTCGACTGCGGCGGGCTGGCCGACGGCGCCGCCGCCGTCGTGATCACCAGAACCGAGGACGCGCGCCGCTACACCGACAAGCCCGTCCTGGTGAAGGCGCTGGCCCTGGCGGCCGGCCAGGGTACCGGCGCCATGGACCCCGGCCACGACTTCTCCTCCTTCCCCGAGGCGGTGGCCGCCGCGCGCAGCGCGTACGCGCAGGCGGGCATCCGTGACCCGCGGGCGGAGCTGTCCTTCGCCGAGGTGCACGACTGCTTCACCATCACCGAGATCGTCCTGATGGAGGACCTGGGCTTCTCCGCCCGCGGCACCGCCTGGAAGGACATGGTGGGCGGGGTCTTCGACCGCGACGGCGCGCTGCCGGTCAACCCGGACGGCGGGCTGAAGGCGTTCGGGCACCCGCTCGGCGCCTCCGGCATCAGGATGATCTTCGAGAGCTGGCTGCAGCTGCGTGGCGAAGCCGGGGAACGGCAGATCGACAACGGGCGCAGGCTCGCGCTCACCCAGAACATCGGCGGCGATCCCGGCGAATGCGTCTGCCTCATCACCATCCTTGAGGGGCCTGCCCAGTGAGTGACAACGCGGTCATCGACATGGCCGGGGTCGTGCTCGACGCCGAGTCGTGGGAGTCGTACCTGAGCTGGTTCGCCGCCGACTGCCCGAACTACCTGCGGCTGTTCGGGCGGCGGTTCTGCGGGCTGGCGGGGGTCGAGCACGCGGCGTACCAGAAGGCGCTGGGGCGCGGACCGGACGAGGTGGTGCGGCTGCTGCTGTCCACGGGCCGGCTGGACGTGGACATCGACCGGTACGTGGAGGACCTGGCCGCCGGTGGGGTGGCGCTGCAGGTGATCCACGGCGGCATGACGCCGCTGCGTTCGGGCGGGCTGCTCAACGACCGGGCGGCCGCCTTCGCCCGCCGCCACCCGGACCGGCTGCGCGCCTGGGCGGGGCTGAGCCTGCGCGACGAGCAGGCGGCGCTCAAGGAGATGCGCCGGTGCGTCGGCGACCTCGGCATGGGCGGGGTGTCGGTGACGCACTTCACCGACGTCGCCGACCCGCTCTCGGCCGCCAGCCGGGCGGTCTACGCCGAGGCCGAGCGCCTGGGCGTGCCGGTCTGGATCCACGCCGGGCACAACCTCTCGCCCCGGGTGCCCGTGGACCACTGCGCGTGGCGGCAACTGGACGCGATCGCGCGGGCCCATCCGGACCTGGTGATCGTCGCCGGTCACGGCGGCTGGCCCTGGATGATGGAGATGGTCGCGCTCTGCCAGCGCCATCCCAACGTCTACCTGGAGTTCTCCACCCACCGGCCGCTGCACATGGCGGCCCCGGGCTCCGGCTGGGAGCCGCTGCTGGCCCACGGCCGGGCCACGATCAGGAACAAGGTCCTGTTCGGCAGCGTCGGCTGGGTGCACGAGATGTCCGCGGGCGAACTGGCCGACGAGGTACGCGCGCTGCCGCTCGACGAGGGCACCGTGCGCCGCTGGCTTTACACCAACGCCACCCGCGTGCTGGGGGCGGCGGCATGAGCACCGCCTTCACCACCACCCCGGAGGCCGCGGAGTGCGTGGTGCCTTTGGTGCTGCGCCGCCGCGCCGAGGAGCGTCCCGGCGAGGTCTTCGCCGTCTTCCAGGACGGCGAGGAGTGGACGGGCGCGCGGGTGCTCCACGAGACCCTGGCCATGGCCGAGGTCCTGCACGAGCACGGCGTACGGCCCGGCGACCTCGTCGTCTCCTGGCTGCCCAACGGGCCGGACGCCCTGCGCACCTGGTTCGGGCTCAACGAGCTCGGCGCCGTGTACGTGCCGGTCAACACCGCCCTGCGCGGCAGGTTCCTGGAGCACGTGCTGGCCAACTCCGGCGCCCGGCTCGCGGTCGTCCATCCCACCCTGGCGCCCAGGCTGGCCTCGGTGGAGACGGCGGCGCTGCGTACCGTGCTGGTCCCCGGTCACGCCGCGCCCGAGGTCACCGGCCTCGACACGGTGCCGGTCGGTGACCTCCCCGCCGCCCCGCGCCGGGTCTCGACGTACACGCCGCGGCCCTGGGACACCTACGGCGTGCTCTACACCTCCGGCACGACCGGGGCGAGCAAGGGCGTGCTGTGCTCGTACGCGCACCTGTGGACGACGGCGGTGGCCGCCTCGGCCGGCGTCATCGGCGCGGGGGACCGGTACCTGGTCCAGTTGCCGCTCTTCCACGGCGGCGGCACGATCGGCGTCGCCCTGGCTCTGTACGTCGGCGCCTCGGTGGCGGTGGTGGACGGCTTCGACACCCCCTCGTTCTGGGAGCTGGTCCGGCGTACCGGCACCACCGCCTGCACGCTGCTGGGCGCCATGACCTCGTTCCTGGCCGCACGCGAGCCGGGACCGGACGACCGGGACCACCCGCTGCGTACCGTCTGCATGGTGCCGCTCGGGGAGAACGCCCAAGCCTTCGCCCGGCGTTTCGGCGTCGACGTCTACACGCTGTTCAACATGACCGAGGTCAGCACGCCGCTGCTGTCGGAGCGCAACCCGGACAGGGCGGGGGCCTGCGGCCGGGTGCGCGCCGGCGTGGAGGTGCGGCTGGTGGACGCCCACGACCGGGAGGTGCCCGACGGCGAGACCGGCGAGATGATCGTCAGGACGGCCGCGCCCTGGGCCATGAACCACGGCTACCACGCGATGCCCGATGCGAGCGCGGCGGCCTGGCGCAACGGCTGGTTCCACACCGGCGACGCCTTCCGCCGTGAGCCGGACGGCGAGTACTTCTTCGTCGACCGGGTCAAGGACGCCATCCGCCGCCGGGGCGAGAACATCTCCTCCTTCGAGCTGGAGACCGGCGCCGCCGCGTACCCCGGAGTCAGGGAGGTGGCCGCCGTCGCGGTGCCGAGCGAGCACGGCGAGGACGAGGTGCTCGTGGTCGTGGCGCCGGTCCCCGGCCAGACGGTCGATCCCGCCGGGTTCGTGGCCTTCTGCGTGGAGCACATGCCGCACTACATGGTGCCGCGCTATGTCCGCGTGGTGGCCGAGCTGCCCAAGACGCCGACGAACAAGGTGCGCAAGCACGTGTTGCGCGCCGCCGGGGTCACCGCGGACACCTGGGATCGCGAGGCGGCCGGCATCCGGGTCAGGCGCGAGCGTCTCACGGCCGCGGACGGATGACTCGCGGACGGATCACGAAGAAGGCGCGGGTGCCCGCGGTCGCCTGATAGCCGACCGTCGCGCCCGCGCCGATGAAGCACGCGGACCCCGCGGCGACCCGCACGGCCCGCCCGCCCTCGGTCACGGTCAGCTCGCCCTCGATGACATACAACGTCTCGTCGTAGGTGAGCGTCCAGTCGAGCAACTGCCCGTCCTCGGAAAAGCGCAGGAAACCCGCGGTGTCGATGGGGAAGGACACCGCGAGGTTCCTGGCGAAGGGCACCTCGCGGTAGCCCGACGGGTCGTCGCCGAACGGCTGGATCTCGGTCATGATCTCTCCTCAGAGCCGGTCGAGGACCTCGCGGGCGCAGCGCTCGCCCGCCTGGACCGCGCCGTTCATCCAGCCCGTCCACCGGTCGGCGCTCTCCGTCCCGGCCCAGTGCAGGCCGCCGGCGGGCGCGTGCGGCGCGGGTCCCGCCGCGGTGAGCGCGCCGGGCCGCAACCCGCCCTGACAGCCGAAGACGTACGGCTGCCGCCGCCAGTCGGTCTCCAGGTACGCCACCGGCCGGGCCGCCTCGGGACCCAGGCAGGCGGCCAGGGCTTCCAGGGTGGCGGCGCGCCGTACCTGATGGTCGGTGGAGAAGGCCGGCGGGTTGCCGCGGAAATGCCGCTCGGAGAAGGTGAAGGCGGTGAGCGCGAGCACCCCGGGTGAGCCGTCCGGCGGCGAGGCGTCCAGGAAGCCGGGCGCCGCGCCCAGATCGGTGAACCCGGAGCCCGAGAGCCCGTGCTTCCGCCAGAACGGCTCGTCGTAGACCACGTTGGTCTTGATCAGCGGCCCCCGCACCCAGCCTTCGGCCAGCGCCGTACGCGCGGGCGGCAGCCCGGGACGGAAGGAGACGGGCCCGGTCGCGGCCGGCCCGATCGCCATGATCACCCGGCGGGCCCGCACGCGCAGGCCGGGCGTGCCGACCACGACGCCGCTCCCGTCCCGCTCGACCTCGCGGACCGGCTCGCCGAGACACACCCGCTCGCCCAGGTACGCCGCCAGCGCGTCAGGCAGCGCCTGCGACCCGGCGGCGAACCTCAGCACGGAGTCCTGGTCGCGCAGCATCGGCCGGATCCCCCCGCAGGTGGCGGTGGCGTGCAGCGCGTAGGCGAAGGAGATCTCGTCCGGCGGCGCGGCGAACCACGCGGAGACCGAGCAGTCGAACAACTGCCTGGCCAGCGGGTCGTGGATCCGCTCGTCCCGCCAGGCGGCGAGGTCGATGGCATCGAGGCGCGGGTCGTCGTGATCGATGCGCTCCATGGCCTTGAGCGCGCCGGCGTACTCGCGGACCGCGTCCTGGGGCAGGTCGGGCAGGCCGTTCGCGTACTCGAAGCGGCGGCCCCCGAGGTGGGCGACGCCGATGCCGTCCTTGAAGGAGGGGAAGAGCTCGACGCCCAGCTCGGCCGCGAGGGTGAGGATCTCCCGCTGGCTCGCGCACACGTACATGGCGCCGGCCTCGGTGGCCTTGTCACCGGCGAGGGGGATGTTCCACACACGGCCGCCGACGCGCTCGCCCGCCTCCAGGACGACCGTGTCCACGCCGCCGGAGGCCAGCCGGTAGGCGGCGGTGAGGCCGGACAGGCCGCCGCCGACCACGACGGCGTCAGCGGTCTTCTCGATCATCCGGGACTCCTCAATATGAACGATCGTACATGACTAACTGAGGGTTATTTGGCCAGGTATTGTCTGTCTGAATGGCAGCATGCTATACAAACGTTCATACATTTGCCACCGTTCAGGGAGAGCGATGACAGCGAAGCTCCCACCCCGCGAACAGTGCGTGCTTCCGCTGCTTCTGCGGGATCGGGCACGCCAGGAACCCGACCGGCCCTTCGTCGCCTTCGCCGACGGGACGGCGTGGACGTACGGCGACGCCTGGGACGAGACGCTCTCCGCCGCGAGCGGCCTGCGCTCCCTGGGGGTGACCGCGGGCGACCACGTGCTCGTGTGGCTGCCCAACGGGCCGGAGATCCTGCGCGTGTGGTTCGGCGCCAACCAGCTCGGCGCCGTGTTCGTCCCCGTCAACACCGCCTACCGAGGCGACATCCTGGCGCACGTGCTCACGCTCGTCCGGCCGAAGGTCGTCGTCGTGCACGCGGACCTGGCCGACCGGCTGGCCGGCCTCGACCTGCCCGGGGTGGAGCACGTCGTCGTGGCCGGCGGCCCGTGCGCGCCGCTGCCAGGGGTTGGTGCGCACGGCGTCGCCGTACTGCATCCCGAGGAGCTTGACGAGCCCGAGGAGTGCCCGGCCCAGCCGTGGGACCCATACGCGGTGATCTTCACCTCGGGCACCACCGGCCCCTCCAAGGGCGTGATCTCCTCCTACGTGCACCTGTGGGCCACCGTCACCGCCGTCGAGGAACACCTGTCGGCCGACGACCGCTGCCTCACCAGCCTGCCGATCTTCCACGGCGGCGGGCTGCAGGACATCGCGGGCGCGCTGATCGTGGGCGCGTCCGTGGTGCTGATCGAGTCCTTCGACACGAGCGCGTTCTGGGACGTCATCGAGCGCACCGGCGCCACCTGCTGCACGCTCCTCGGCGTCATGGCGACGTTCCTGCTCAAGCAACCGCCCCGGCCGGGCGAGCGCGACACCACGCTCCGGCTGGTCTACCTGGTTCCGCTCACGGACAACGCGGGGGAGTTCGCCCGCCGCTTCGGCTGCGACATCCTCACGGTGTTCAACATGACCGAGGTGAGCGTGCCGCTCGTCTCCGAGCTCAACCCGGCCACCCCGGGCAGCTGCGGCCGGCCCCGGCCGGGCGTCCAGGTACGCGTGGTCGACGACCACGACCAGGAGGTCCCCCAGGGGGAGATCGGCGAGCTCGTCATCCGCACCGACCTGCCCTGGGCGATGACCAGCGGCTACCTCGGCGCCCCCGAGGCGACGGCGGCGGCCTGGCGCAACGGCTGGTTCCACACCGGCGACGCCTTCCGCAGGGACGAACACGGCGACTACTTCTTCGTCGACCGGATCAAGGACGCGATCAGGCGGCGCGGGGAGAACATCTCCTCCAGCGAGGTCGAGGCGGAGATCCTGCGCCATCCGGCGGTCCGGGAGGCCGCGGCCGTCGCGGTGCCGAGCGGTGACGGGGAGGACGACGTGCTCGCCGCCGTGGCGCCCGTCGACGGCGCGCGTCTCGACCCGCGCGACCTCCTGGAGTTTCTCCTGGAACGGCTTCCGCACTTCATGGTGCCCCGGTACGTGCGCGTGCTGGGCGAGCTGCCCAAGACCCCCACCAGCAAGATCGAGAAGCGGCGCCTGCGCCGCGAGGGCGTCACGCCCGACACCTGGGACCGCGAGGCCGCCGGGCTCAAAGTCCGCCGCACCCGCCTCAAGCAAGTATGAACGATTATTCATGGAGACGCTTATGCACACCCCACTGCGCGACCGGGTCGCGCTGATCACCGGCGGCGCCGGCGGGATCGGCGCCGCCACCGCGCGCAAGCTCGCCGGGCAAGGAGCCGCGGTCGTCGTCGCCGACCGGGACGGCGCGGCGGCGGAACGCGTGGCCGCGGGCCTGCGCGGCGAAGGACTCGGCGTGCGGGCGGCCACGATGGACCAGACCGACCCCGAGCAGGTCGAGCGGGTCTTCGCCGAGACGGTGGAAGCGCACGGCAGACTCGACGTCTGCTTCGCCAACGCCGGCTGGGGCCGCGTCGACGCCTTCATCGACCTGCCCCTGGACACCTGGAACCGGCACGTCGCCGTCAACCTGACCGGCACCTTCCTGGTGTGCCAGACCGCCGCCAGGCACATGGCCGAGGGAGGCCGCGGCGGATCGATCATCGTCAACTCCTCCAACGGCGCGGTCGCCCCCGCCGCCCTGTTCTCCGCCTACTGCGCCACCAAGGCCGCGCTCAACATGCTGGTCCAGGTCATGGCCGGCGAGCTCGGCGCCCACGGTGTGCGGGTCAACGCGGTGATGCCGGGGGTCACGGCCACCGCGATGACCAAGAACCTGCTGGACCAGGGCATGGACCGGCTCATCGAGTCGCAGACGCCGCTCGGCCGGGTCGGGCGCCCCGAGGACGTGGCCGCCGCGGTCGCGTTCCTCGCCGGGGACGACAGCTCCTTCGTCACCGGGACCGCGCAGCTCGTGGACGGCGGCGCCACCCACAACGTGCCGCGCTGGTTCACCACCGACTACCGGCGCCGCGGGCGCAGCGAATGGCGATTGCGCCACCAGGAGGAGCCGATCATGGAAGGAGGCGGGGCATGACTCTGGCCGGCCGTACCGCATTGGTCACGGGAGCGGCGCGCGGCATCGGCGCCGCCATCGCCACCCGGATGGCGGCGGAAGGCGCGCGGGTCGCCCTGTGCGACCTCGACGCCGAGGGCGCGCGGGCGACGCTCGCGCGGATCGAGCGCGACGGCGGGAAGGGGATCGTCCAGGAGGCCGACGTCTCCGACGCCGGCGCGGCCAGGGCCGTCGTCGCGCAGGCGGCCGAACGCCTCGGCGGCCTCGACATCCTGGTCAACAACGCGGCCACCGGCGCGCGCGCCAAGATCCGCGACTACACGCTGGAGGACTGGGACCGGGTGCTCGCGGTCAACCTGCGCGCCCCGTTTGTGCTCAGCCAGGCGGCGCTCGACCACCTCGCGCGCTCGGGCACGGGCGCGATCGTCAACATCTGCTCCGTGGCCGTGATCGGCTTCTTCGGGCAGATCGCCTACGACGCCTCCAAGGGTGGCCTGCTCTCGCTGACCAGGGCGCTCGCCGTCGAACTCGGCCGCAGCGGCATCCGCGCGAACGCCGTCTGCCCCGGCTTCGTCGACACCGAGATGGCCGACCACGGCAACCTGCGGGAGATCGCCGCCAAACAGACGGCCACCCAGCCGATCGCCAGGATGGGCCGGCCGGAGGAGATCGCGAACGCGGTCTGCTGGCTGGCCTCGGACGAGGCCCGTTACGTGACGGGCCAGGCCCTCTTCGTCGACGGCGGCTGGGTACGCGCCTAGCGCGCCAGCACCATCCGGCAGGCCAGGTCGGCGTGGAGCCCGGCCAGCTCCTCGTCCTTGACCGCCGGGAACGGGCCGAAGAACTCGGTCGCCCGCAGGACCAGGTTGACGATCGCCGTGGCGGTGAGCTTGGTCGCGTCACCGCGCATGGCGGGCAGCTCGAAGACCCCCGAGCGAACGCCGTGCTCCAGCGTGCGCTCCAGCCGGGTCCGCAGGCCGCGGCGGCGCTCGACGATGACCGCCCGCTGGGCCTCGGGCAGATGGACGTACTCGAACGTGGCGATCATGGCCGAGGCGCGGTGGCGGGCGTGAAAGAGGGCCGAGGCGTACGCCAGCGCCCTCAGCTGGCTCTCCGGATCGGCCGCCGCGGCGGCGACCGCGTCGTTGAGCATCCGCTCACCCTCGTCCGTCGCCCGGCTGACCAGCGTGAACAGGACCTCTTCCTTGGAGGGGAAGTGGTTGTAGAGCGCGGCGGGCGTCAGGCCGCTGGCCGCCGTGATGTCCCTGACGCTCGTGCCCTTGAAGCCCTGGGTGAAGAACAGCTCCTCCGCGGCGGCCAGGATGCGCTCCGCGGGCGGCTTCTTGGCGGGCGTCGCGACGGTGGCGCGCGAGCGAGGCGGCACGGACTCTCCTCAGATTCCTGGGTGACCTCTTCATCGTAGTGCATAAACGTTCATACAGGAGGCCTTCGTATGCCGACGCTACTCGTTCTGCTGGCCGGGGTACTGATCTACACGACGCTCGGCTCGGCCATCGTGCCCGGCCTCGTCCGCTTCCAGGCCGATCTCGGCGCCTCGCCGTCCGCCGCCGCGTGGCTGTTCACCGGCTTCCTCCTCGCCGCCTCGATCGCGACCCCGGTCGCCGGGCGGCTGGGCGACATGTACGGCAAGCGGCGCGTGGTCACCTGGACCTTCGCCGTCATGGCCGCCGGCGCCCTTGTGTCCGGCCTGGCCCCGGGCCTGCCGGTGATGATCGCCGGTCAGCTCCTGCTCGGTGTGGGAGCCGGGATCTACCCGCTGGCGTACGGCTTGGCCCGCGAGGTTCTGCCGGCGCGCTCCGTCGGTGTCGCCATCGGCACGATCGGCGGCGTGGCCACCGCGGGCGGGCTCATCGGCTACCTGGTCGGCGGCGGCCTGGCCGACGCCTTCTCGCACCGCTGGCTGCTCGGCGCCGGGGCGGCGATGCTCGTCGCCACGGTGGCCGCGCGGCTGGTCATCCCCGGCTCCGACCTCCGCCTCGGCGGCGCGCTCGACGTCGTCGGGGTCCTGCTGTTCGCCGCCTCGGTCGTGGCCCTGCTGCTGTCGGTCACCTACGCCGCCGACGACGGCTGGCTGTCCTGGCGCGTCACACCGCTGCTCGCGTTCGCCGTGGCCGGCGCCGCCGGATGGATCCGGTACGAGTCCCGCCACCCGCGGCCGTTCGTCGACATGGCGCTGCTGCGCCGCCGGGTGGTGCTGGCGCCGTCGCTGATCGCCCTGGCGGTCGGCTTCTCCAGCGTGGTGGTCTTCGTCGTGGTTCCCCAACTGGTGACGCTGCCCGTCGAGACGGGGTACGGCTTCGGCGGCACCACCGCCCAGGCCGGCCTGTACCTGCTGCCCACCGCGCTGGCCTTCCTCGTCGCCGGCCCGGCCGCCGGGGCACTGGAGCGGGTCCTGCCGCCCCGTGCCGTGATCATCGGCGGCGCTCTCGTCATGGCGCTGTCCGTCGCCGCGCTGGCCCTGTGGCACCGCGAGCCCTGGCAGCTCATGGCCGCCAGTGCCGTCATGGGAGTCGGGTACGGGCTCGCGTTCACCGCCATGACCAGCCTGATCGTCCGGGCGGTCGCCCCGGGCGAGACCGGGGTGTCCACGGGCATCAGCACTCTGGCCAGGACCCTGGGGGAGACGCTGGGCAGTCAGGCCGGGCTGTCGATCCTGGCCGCCCGCCTCGACCCCGCCACCGGCATACCCGCCGAGGCGGGCTTCGGCCTGGCCTTCGTGCTCGGGGCGGGTGCGGCGGTGGTCGCTCTGGTGGGGGCGTTCGCCGTGCCCAGAGACGGGCAGCGGGTCAGCTGAACGCCCGCCGGCCGGCCACGACCGACCCCGCGGCGGCCAGCGCGGCGATCAGCAGCACCGCGGCCAGGGCGAGGAGGGTGGAGGCGTCCGGGTGGATCAGGGACTGGCCGCGTACCGCCTGCCAGGTCACCACCGCGACCAGCCCCGTGTAGCCGAGGGCGGCGCTGCCGACGAGCCGGGCGCGGACCTTCTCGGGGCGCAGCCAGGCCCGCTTGGCGGCCAGCGCGGCCAGCGCCGCGGCGAGCAGGAGGAGCACCTGGATGCCGTGCAGCGCGAAGAAGTGGGGCACCCGGAAGTCGCCGCCGGTCACGCTCCAGCCGGTGAGGAACATGCCGTTGCCGTCGGGGTCGCCGATGCCGTGGCCCTGGTACATGGGCACCTGCCTGCCGTTGGCGTCGGTGACCGTACGGGGGGTGACCTGGGCGACGAGCCAGTAGATGGGCAGGACCATGCCGAAGGTGGCCAGCGCCAGCCCGGTGCGGATGGCCCGGTTCAGTGCCGCGCCGCCGGTGCGCTGGATCAGCACGACGACCCCGAGGACCAGCTGCGCGATCAGAATGATCATGACGCCGTAGGTGAGGATCGGCACCAGCGCCGCGGTGACCGGATCGGTCAGGTCGGCGTTGAAGTGGCTGAAGGTGCCGCGTGCCGCCTGGACCGTGATCGCGCCGACCTCCACGACCGAGGTCACCGCGAACACGGTGCCCACCCACCGGCCGAGCCGCCTGCCCCTGGTCAGCTTGGTGGACAGCCAGGCCAGCGTGAGGGCGTACAGGGCGAAGGCGAAGCCGAACTTGAGCGGCTTGATCCACACCGACTCGTTCAGCAGGGTCCGGTCGTCCACCACGAGCCCCACGCCGGCGACCAGCATCAGGCCGAGCATGAGCGCCGCGCACACCAGCAACGGACGGTGCCAGGTGCGCACGGGGGCGAGGAAGGAAGTCATGAGGGGCTCCGTTCACCATTTTGCGAATAACTGAAAGCTATCTTGCGTTTGATGTTTCGTCAACACAAGAACTGTTAGATCCGGAGACTATACAGCTAGATGGTGAAGTATCTTGCAATGAGACTGAAGCTAAATGCAAGAACGGGTGCGACTGGCTTGCAATGGAGTGAAGTCGAACGCAAGAATGGGGGACGGCAGGCGGACAGGACACGAAAGGCGGGACCGATGCCCGGAGGCAGGCTGACCCAGGAGGACCGGCAGACGATCGCCGACGGCCTGGCGAAGGGACACACGTACACGGAGATCGCGGGCCTGCTGGACCGCCCCATCTCCACCGTCACCAGGGAGGTGGCCCGCAACGGCGGCCCGTCCGGCTACCGAGCGGCCCAGGCCCAGCGCGCCACCCAGGGCCGCGCCCGCCGCAGCAAGCCCACCCCGCCCCCTCCCGCGCGCGTGGCGGACAGGGCCACCCCCGGCCGTGACCCCCAGGCCGTGCACGACCTGGAGGAGCGGTTCACCGGCATCATGGTCGCCACGGGCCTGCCCCGGATGACCGCCAGGGTCCTCACGTGCCTGTACGTCACCGACAGCGGCAGCCTGACCGCCGCGGAACTGGTCCAGCGTCTCCAGGTGAGCCCCGCGTCCATCTCCAAGGCCGTGGGCGAACTGGAGCAGCAGGAGCTCATCCGCCGCGAACGCGACCCCCGCCGGCGGCGCGACCGCTACGTCATCGACGCCGACGCCTGGTTCCGCGGCTGGACGGCCAGCGCCCGCCAGAACATCCTGCTGGCCGACTTCGCCCGGGACGGCGCCCAGGTCCTGGGCGACACCACCCCGGCCGGCACCCGCCTCCAGGACATCGGCCAGTTCTTCGGCCACGTGGGCGAGGCCATGATCGAAGCCGCCGAACAATGGCGCCACGACTACGCCACCAGACAACCCCCAGCCCCCACCCCCTGAACCCCCAGAACCCAACCCCGCCGGATGGGCCGCCCGGCCACCCGCACCACCTGGCCGCCCGCACACGCCGGGGGACTCGCAAGGCATGCGGCGGAGTACCCGGCAGGGTCACGCGGCGAGCCCGGCTCCACGCGATCAATCACGAGGCGGAGCCCGCATGGAGGGGGTGCCTGGGCGGGGGCGCGCGGCTATGGGGAGAGAGCGGGGTTAGGACAGCGGCGGGGAAGGGGGCCGGTGAATGGCGGGGCGATTCCTGGGATTTCTCATGGCGGCCCCACGGCAATAGACCACGGCCTTCAAGGGTTGGTAATACCCCGACACGGCAACCAAGCGTAGTGGAATGGGCGCGACCGGCTCGATAGCTTGGCCGGTCTGAAAAGCGGCCCGCGGTGCCCGCCCGAGCCCGGTGTAAAGGCTCATGTACGGGGGCAGAGCACCGCCGTCACCCGCTGCCGTCGATATGTGGGCATTTCTGGATATGTGTGGCGCATCGCCGGGAACTGAAGATGTTTTTGATCTGGATATGCTTTCGGCCGGTTCTCCACGTGTTCCGCGCTGGCAGGATTCGTCAGGGCGATCCGCCGTACTGGCGGCGCTGATCGCGCCTCAGCGAGGCCAGCTGATATCGGAGCTCACTTTCTCTGCTGATCCGCAGTAGTGCCTCCTTGGTCTGCCTCCGCAAGAGCGCGCGAAAGTACAGAACCTGCGTCGAGGACGGAAGGGTAATAAGTGTGGTTTCCGTATGGGGTGGATTGCGGCGTGTCGCGGTGGTCAACGTCATGGCGGCGATGCTAATCAGCACGCTGGGCTCCCCGGGGGCACTTGCCGTAGATCAGGAAAGACCCTCGACGAGCCACGGGACAGGGGTTGCGTCGAAGGGCAAGCGCAACACCTGGACGATGGCGAACACGGCCGGGAGCGCCCGCGGCGTCGCACCGTCGGGCATCATCATGACGGTCGAGAAGAAGATGGCGTACGGCACGCGGGTGGCCAAGGCCGAGACCCTGCGCGCCGACCCGGGCGCCCCGCCCGACGAGTACCTGGACCCGGTCAACGCCAAGGCCGCCGCCGGAATCAGCGACCTCTACGAGGGGTTCGCGGTCCGGCCGAACGGCTGGAGTGACGTCGTCACCCTGACGTTCAGGTTCTCCAGCCCGGTGCGCAACCCGCGCCTGCACGTCGCGGGCACCGGCGGCGCGACGGTGGATTCCGCGGGCAACCGGGAGGAGTACTGGACCGGGCTGCGCCTGTCGGGCGGCACCCCGTCCCGGCCGACGTTCAGCAAGATCGCGGGCTTCCCCGGCTTCGAGGTCGACCAGCAGGCCATCGTGCCGAACGCCGGCGGCCGCCAGCGCGAGACCACCTGCGGCGTCGTCTACATGTGCGGCACCGCGCAGGTCAACGGCATGGTCTCCTCGTTCACCGTCGACGTGCGCGCGCGTAACGTCCGCCGGACGCTGCCCGCCGGCGACCCGTTCATGTGGGGAGTCTTCCGCGTCACCTTCGAGCAGGACGACTCCGACGCCCCTCCCTCGTACGGCGCCGCCTCCCACTCCATCTCCGACCAGTCGATCGGCGCCTCTGCCACGTCCGACCGGCCGGGCACGGTGAGCTTCACGCCGCGCCGGCTCGACGAGGACCAGGACGACGCCTCGGCAGGACGCCTGGAGGCCAGGCAGGACAGCCGCCTCCAGCTCACGGTGCCCGTGCGGACCGCGTCGTCGGGCGTGCTTTCCGGATGGGTGGACTTCGACCGCGACGGCCGCTTCCAGCCGTCCGAGCGGGCCTCGGCCGTGCTGCCGGCCGGCTCCGCGCGCGCGGTCCTGACCTGGGCGCCGCCGCACGACGCCAAGCCGGGCCCGTCGTGGCTGCGCCTGCGCCTGGCCGAGGCGGCCGCCGAGGTGAGCGTGCCCACCGGCTGGGCGGCCACCGGTGAGGTGGAGGACCACCGCATCGACCTCCTGACCCCCGGACAGGTACGCGTCTCCCACACGGCCCCCAACCGCGTCGGCAAGGGAGAGCGCCTGACGTTCACCACGCGCATCCACAACAGCGGCCAGACGGCCCTTCCCTACCACCTGTCGATGCGCCTGGACGACGTGCTCGACGACGCGAAGGTGCGGGCGATCAACCCTCGTCCCGACTCCCGTACGCGCTCCGCCCTCACCTGGAAGGGCACGCTCGAACCCGGAGCCACCCGCGAGATCCGCGTGCGCGTCCAGGTCAAGCGCGGCGAACTCGGCAACGGCAAGGTGGCCACGCGCTGGCCGGGCACGTGCGAGGGCGAGAGGTGCGGCGCCTCGGTAGCCGTGCGCGACTGACGAACTCCCCGAAAAACCCCCAGACCATCACGTGAAACGCAGGCGCGGCGCGGGCCCTCAGG
>NZ_JBHYJD010000019.1:0-75576 GCF_042740555.1 Nonomuraea sp. NPDC059007
CTTTCTTGATCCTTCCTCGCCCTCGGTGGGCGCCGAGTTCGTCTGCTCGGCCGTCTCCAGCCGGCCGCCCGAGACCGACGCGGAAGCCGTTCTGGCCGCAAACCCGCACATCCGGCACTTCGACGGACACCGCGGATACCTCTCCGGTACGGCCGGCGCGACCGGATTTCGTGTGTCCCACAAGGGGCTGGAAGCCTCAGGAGTCCGTACTGTCGCCGAATTCATCACGGACGGTCTTCGGATCATCCGTGTTGACGTCTGAAAATGCCTCTAGCAAATAGGAAACTTTCCTATTAGATTTCGGGTCATGCCCTTGAGCCGTGACCTCCTGCGCCTGGCTGACGCCGTCCTCCTGCCCGGTTTCGAAGGCACGACGCCCCCCGACTGGCTGCTGCGCAGGCTCGGTGACGGACTGGCCGGCGTCGTGCTTTTCTCCCGGAACATCGCGAGCGTCCCCCAGGTGGCCGAACTGACCGCCGCCCTGCGCGCCGAGAACCCCGCCGTCCTGGTCGGCACCGACGAGGAGTCGGGCGAGGTGACCCGGCTGGAGGTCGCCACCGGCAGCAGCCGGCCGGGCAACTACGCGGTCGGCGTGGTGGACGACCCCGAGCTCACCGAGGCGCTCGCCCGCGACCTCGGCTGCGATCTGGCCGCCGCCGGCGTGACCGTCGACTTCGCCCCCTCCTCCGACGTCAACTCCAACCCCGACAACCCCGTCATCGGCCTGCGCGCCTTCGGCGCCGACTCCGATCTCGTCTCCCGCCACACCAGAGCCTTCGTCCGCGGCCTGCAGTCGGCCGGCGTGGCCGCCTGCGCCAAGCACTTCCCCGGCCACGGGGACACCTCCGTCGACTCCCACCACGGCGTCCCCGTCGTGGGCGGCGAGATCGAGGAGGCGCTCGCCCCCTTCGCCGCGGCGATCGACGAGGGGGTGCGCGCGGTCATGACCGGCCACCTGCTCGTCCCCTCCCACGACCCCAACGCCCCCGCCACGCTGAGCCAGAAGGTGCTGACCGGGCTGCTCAGGAACGAGCTGGGCTTCGAAGGCATGATCGTGACCGACGGCATCGAGATGGCCGCGGTCTCCGGCGCGTACGGCATCGGCGGCGCCTCGGCCCGCGCCATCGCGGCCGGAGCCGACGCCATCTGCGTCGGCGGCGAGCACGCCGACGAGGCCACCGCGATCTCGGTGCGCGACGCCATCGCCGCGGCCGTGTCCGACGGGCTGCTGCCCGAGGAGCGCCTGGCCGACGCCGCCCGCCGGGTGACGGAACTGGCCGACTGGACCGTCGCCGCCCGCGCCAGGACCCTGTCCGGCGGGCCGGTCGCCGGTTCCGGCCGCGTCAACGGCTCCGGCGAGCGCATCGGCCTGGACGCCGCCCGCCGGGCCCTGCGCATCACCCGCAGGTCGGCCGCGCCCACGCTGCCGATCAAGCGGCCCGCCCAGGTCATCGAGCTGTCGCCGGAGATGAACCTGGCCATCGACAAGGGCACCCCGTGGGGCGTCGGCGAGCCGTTGACCAGGATGCTGCCCGGCACCGCGGTGACCCGCCTGGCCGCCGGCGAGGCCACCGGCGCCGCCCTGGAAAGCCTGCTGCAGGACGCCGAGGACCGCCCGCTGGTGATCGTGGTGCGCGACGCGCATCGCTACGACTGGCAGGGCGAGGCGCTGCGCCACCTGCTCAGCGCCCGTCCCGACGCGGTGGTGGTCGAGATGGGCCTGCCCGCCCGCACCGACCTGGGTTCCGTCCACATCGCCACGTACGGCTCCGCCCGCGTCTGCGGACAGGCCGCCGCCGAAGCGATCACCGGTACCCTATGACGTCGTGAACTTCGACGGCGAGGACCTTTCCCGGCAAGCCCTGACCGAACGCCTCGCCGCGGAGGAGACGCACGTCTTCCGCGAGTGCGACCTGACCGGCGCCGACTTCTGGGGCGCCTCGCTGGGCGGCGCCCGCTTCGAGTCCTGCGTCCTGGACGGCGCCGACTTCCGCAAGGCCGACCTCGACGGCGCCGTGTTCACCGGCGGGGGCGGGCTGGGCGCGGTGTTCACCGACGCGGACCTGCTCGACGCGGTCTTCACGGACGTCGACCTGTCATCGGCCAGGTTCGGCGGCGCGCTGATGACCGACGCCGCGTTCAGCGGCTGCCGCATGATCGGCACCTCGCTGACCGCCTCGCGCGGCACCGGCTTCAAGGTCAGCAGGTGCAACCTGATGATGGCCAACCTGGGCGGCTGCTCGCTGCGCGGCCAGTTCCTGGAGGGCGTGCGCTTCGACGAGGCTGACCTGTCGGGCTGCGACTTCACCGACGCCGTCTTCAGCGACTGCCGCCTGATCGGCACGAAGGTGCTCAGGGCCGTGTTCACCGGCGCCGACCTGCGCGGCGCCGACCTCGGCGAGCCGGACGACGCCAAGCTGCGCGCGTTCGCCGGCGCCACCATCAACCAGACCCAGGCGGCCGCGATCCTGCTGGCCCGCGGCCTCAGCGTGGTGTGAGCCCGCGCAGCGTCGTCTCGGCCTCGGCCATGACCCGCTCGATCAGCTCCGCGCACGTGGGCAGGTCGCCGATGACGCCGACCACCTGGCCGGCGGCCATCACGCCGAGGTCGGCGCGGCCGTCGACCATGGCGGCCTTCAGCAGCATCGGGGTGTTGGCCGCCTGGAGCACCTGGGCCCAGGTGAGCTCGCGCCCGTGCTTCATGCGCCGGCCCTCGCGCAGCAGCCCGGACCAGGACAGGCCGGAGACCTTCTTGAAGCGGGCGCCGTTGAGCACGGCCCTGAGCAGCCGGGTGCGCTGCAGCGAGTCCACGAACGGCGTGCGCAGCACCCGGTGCGGCACCCCGTCCACGTTCGTGGTGACGAGGGTTTCGGCGGCCGACAGGTAGACCTGCTTGACCGCGTCGGGCACGGTGGAGTCCTTGGTCAGCAGGAACCTGGTTCCCATCGCGATGCCGCACGCGCCGTACGCCAGGGCGGCGACCAGGCCGCGCCCGTCGAAGAAGCCGCCCGCGGCGACCACCGGGACGTCCACCGCGTCGACCACCTGGGGGAGCAGCAGCGTGGTCGCCAGCGGTCCGGTGTGGCCGCCGCCCTCGCCACCCTGGACGATCATCGCGTCCGCGCCCCACGCCGCCACCTTCTCCGCGTGCCGCCGGGCGCCCACGGACGGCATCGTGACCACGCCCGCGTCCTTGAGCCGGGCGATCAGCTCCCGCTTGGGCGCCAGCGCGAACGAGGCCACCCGGACGCCCTCTCTGATCATCACCTCGGCCCGCTCCGCGGCGTCGTCGGCGTCGGCGCGGATGTTCACCCCGAACGGCGCCCCGGTACGCTCCTTGACACTCCTGATCGCCTCGGTCATCTGCCCGACCGACATCGTGGCGGCGGCGATGATCCCGAGCCCACCGGCCGCCGACGTGGCCGCGGCCAGCCGGGCGCCGGCCACGTACCCCATCCCGGTCTGCACGATCGGATGGCGGCACCCGACCAGGTCGGTCAGCGCCGTCCTCACGCGAGTTCCTTCTCCCGCAGCCCGTCGGGATCGAGGGCGGCCAGCACCGCGGACTCCTCCTCGGTCGGCGGCCGGGTCTGCGGCACCTCATCGGCCACGTCCAGCGCGAACCCGGTGGCCGCGACCACCTCCGCCACGCTCACCCCGGGATGCGTGGACACCAGCCGCATCGTCCCGTCCGGCCCGCCGAAGTCCAGGACGGCGAGGTTCGTCACCACGCGGCGCAGGTCGTACGCGCCCCGGTCCGTGCCCAGCCCGCTGACCACGTCCACCTTCTCCACGAAGACCCGCGGGGTGTGCCGGGGGATCCAGTAGCTGGTCGGATCGCAGCGCGTGTTGCCCGGAGCGCCGCGCACGCCCAGCAACTGCGCCTTCGGCCGCGCCCAGTCGCCGATGGCCGAGATGTTCGTGTTGCCGTGCCGGTCGATCTGGGAGGCGCCGAGCATGACGTGCCGCCGGCCGTTCAGGACCAGCCACAGGTGGTCGCGGAACGGCAGCCACCCCTCCACCACCCGTGGCGCCGCGCCCAGAGCCGGGATGTCACCGGTCAGCAGGCAGACGCCGTCATGAGTGATCAGGTCCGGCTCGAACACCGACCTGGCCAGCCGCGCCGCCAGCACGGTGACCGCGCCCCCGATCCCCGCCGCGAGAATCTCCCCGTCCCCCCTGAACGCCTCCGCACAGGCCACCACGCACACATCAGCTCTGCCCATCGAGGAACTCCCGCCAATCGGTCTTCGTGTAGCGCCGCTGACGCGCCTCGTCCCTGCCGTAGTCGGGCTCGCAGCTGGTGAACCAGGCGCCGCCGGGCGCCTCCACCACCCCCGCCACCATCGACCGGCTGACCAGCAACGACTGCACCGGTCCCGCCTTGAGCAGGTCCGCGGTGTCCACGACGCGCTCGCACGAGACGTAGGTCTTCTTCGCCGCCTTCGCGTAGAGGTCGTCGAAGTAGGGGTCCGGGCCCAGGTACTGCGCGTTGCCGCGCGTGTCGGCCCGGTTGAGGTGGATCAGCGCCGCGTCCATCTCCAGCGCGGGCACCGCGACGAGCTCTTCTTCCGTGTACGGCGAGCGGACCGTCCGCAGCTCAGGGTTCACCCGCATCACGTCCGACCCGAGACCCGCCCGCGTCGGCAGGAACGGCAGCCGGTGCGCAGCCGCCAGCAGGCCGAACATGAACATGCCCTCGTCGTACTCGGTGAACGCGACCGTTCCCTCCTGCCTGGCCCGGCGGAAGTGGGGTTCCAGCGGGATCGAGTCGAGGGTGACGAACGGGGCGACGACCCTGCGTACCTTGCCGGCCGCGCACAGGAGGCCGACGTCGGCGCCGCCGTACGAGATGATCGTGAGGTCTTTCAGGGGTGAGCGCAGGATGCCGCCGATGAGCGCCATGGGCTTGCGGCGCGAGCCCCAGCCGCCGACGCCGATCGTCATCCCGCTCTCCAGTTCGGCGACGACCCGCTCGATCGTCATGACCTTGGTCACCGCAGGAACCTCTCCCTGTGCTCGTCGCCGGCGCCGAGCAGGTTCAGCTCGAAGGTGAAGCCCTGCTCGAAGCGGTAGCTGCGCTTGACGTCCACGGGGTCGATGCCGTTGAGCGACTCCTTGGCGCGCCGGATGACGTGGGGGTCCTTCTCGGCGATACGGCCGGCGACCTCCAGGGCGGTTTCGCGGAGCTTGTCCGGGGTGGTGACCTCCAGGACGGAGCCGAAGGCGTGGAGCTCTTGGGCGGTGACGTTCCTGCAGGTGTAGACCATGGCGCGCATCAGATGCTGCGGTACCAGCCTGGCCAGGTGGGTGGCCGCGCCGAGCGCGCCGCGATCCACTTCGGGCAGCCCGAAGTAGGCGTCGTCGCTGGCCACCACGATGTCGGCGTTGCCGGCCAGGCCGACGCCGCCGCCCAGGCAGAACCCGTGCACCGCCGCGATCACCGGCACCTGGCAGTCGTAGACGGCGGCGAAGGCGGCGAAGCACCCCCGGTTGGCGCCCACCAGCGCCGCGTGGCCGTCGGTCCGCTGCATCTCCTTGATGTCGACGCCCGCGTTGAAGCCGCGGCCCTCTGCCCTGAGCACGACCGCGCGGGTCGCCGCGTCGGCGCCCGTCGCGGTCAGCGCGTCGGCGAGGTCGTGCCAGTCACGCACGGCCAGCGCGTTGACCGGCGGCACCTCCACCACCACCTCGGCGACCGGCCCGCCGCGCACCGTGATCCCCATAGCGCTCCCATAGTCGCACCTAACGCTTGCTTGGTACGGTAGCACCCGTGACCGCCACTTACGACTACACCGGCCGCCATGTACTGATCACCGGCGGCACCAAGGGCATCGGCGCCGGCATCGCCCACGCCTTCGCCGCCGCCGGCGCCACCGTGACCGTCTGCGCCCGCACACCCCCGCCCGGCTCACCGTCCGGCTCGGCGCCCGGTGGCCCGGTGCGGTTCGTGCGGGCGGACGTGCGCGACCCCGAGGACGTCGAGCGGTTGCTGGGCGGCTTCTCCCGGCTGGACGTGCTGGTCAACAACGCGGGCGGCTCGCCCCACGCGCCGCTGGCCGGCTCCTCGCCCAGGCTCCATGCCCGGGTGATCGAGCTCAACCTGGTCGCCCCGTTGCTGATGAGCCAGCGGGCCCACCCGCTGCTGAAGGACTCCGGCGGCTCGGTGATCATGATCGGCAGCTCCAGCGGGGTCCGTCCGTCCCCGGGCACCTCGGCCTACGGAGCGGCCAAGGCGGGCCTGCACCATCTGGCCGCGTGCCTGGCCGCCGAGTGGGCGCCCGAGGTCCGGGTCAACACCGTCGTCGTCGGCCTGGCCGCCACGGAGAACGCGGCCGGCCACTACGGCGGCGCGTTCGGGCAGGTCGGCGCCACCATCCCGGCCGGGAGGATGGCCCGGCCCGAGGACGTGGCGGCGGCCTGCCTGTGGCTGGCCGCGCCGGGTTACGTGACCGGCGCCCAGATCCAGGTACACGGAGGCGGCGAGACCCCTGCCTGGAGCTGGCTAACTTCTGCTGAAATAGCGCGATAAAAGGATCATTGGAGGTCGTGTGGGCATTTGTGAGGGTCGCGTCGTGGTGGTGACCGGCGCCGGTCGCGGCATCGGCCGGGAACACGCGCTGGAGTACGCCCGCCAGGGCGCCCGCGTCGTCGTCAACGACCTGGGCGCGGAACGCGACGGCGCCGGCCGTTCCTCGGGCCCGGCGCACGAGGTCGTCGCCCGGATCCGCGACGAGGGCGGCCAGGCCGTGCCCAACGCCGACGACATCGCGACCTGGGACGGCGCCGCCCGCCTCGTCAAGTCGGCCGTCAGCGCCTACGGCCGCCTCGACGTGCTGGTGAACAACGCCGGTATCCTACGCGACCGCATGCTGGTGTCCATGACCGAGCAGGAATGGGACGACGTCCTGCGCGTCCACCTGAAAGGCCATTTCCTGCCCTTACGCCACGCCGCCGCCCACTGGCGCGAACGCCACAAGTCCGGCGACCGGGTCGACGCCCGCGTCATCAACACCTCCTCCGGCGCGGGTCTCCTGGGCAGCGTCGGCCAGTCCAACTACGCCGCCGCCAAAGCCGGCATCGCCGCCCTGACCCAGGTGGCCGCCGCCGAACTCGGCCGCTACGGCGTCACCGTCAACGCCATCGCCCCCGCCGCCCGCACCCGCATGACCGAGGAGGTCTTCGCCACGACGATGGCGCGACCGGAGACCGGTTTCGACCCCATGGACCCGGCCAACATCGCCCCCTTGGTCGTCTGGCTGGGCTCGGTGGAGTCGGCCGCCGTGACCGGCAGGGTCTTCGAGGTCGAGGGCGGCACGGTCGCGCTGGCCACCGGCTGGCACCACGGCCCCGCCGTCACCACCACCGCCCGCTGGAACCCCGCCGACCTCGGCCCCGCCGTCGCCACCCTCCTGTCCCAGGCCCCGCCCCCGGAACCGGTCTATGGCGCCTGAGCCGGGAGACGATGGTGGGTGCCACGGTCGCCGGGACGGAGGCGCTGCTCACGTGAGCAGGTAGCCGCCCTCCGCCAGGGCCTTGCCAAGGGCGTCCGCGGTCTCGGCCGGGGTGAGCGCGGAGGAGTCGAAGGCGTGCGGCTCCAGCTCACCCAGGTCGGTGAACTGCGCGTACATGCTGAGCACGGGCTCCGGGTCGGTCAGCGCGCCGGCGCCCCGGCCCGTCGCCCGCGTGAGCGTCGTCTCCCGGGAGGGCCGCAGGACTACATAGTGCAGCGGCGTCCCCTGCGCGCGCCGCGTGAACGCCTCCACGAACCAGGGCCCCACCACGCCGTCCACGACCACGTAGTAGCCGCCCGCCGCATAGCCGAACGCGCAGCCGGCCAGGACGTTCATCACCGTCGCGTTCTGCCGCCGCGCCCCGGGCAGGTACGGCGCGATGCCGCCCTTCCTGATGTAGGCCCAGAAGTCATCGGTGTGCAGATGGACGCTGAGCTCGCGATCGTCGGCCAGCAGCCGCCCCACCGTGCTCTTGCCCGCCCCCGGCGGCCCGCTGACCACCACCACGATCCCGTCCATCAGCCCAACCTATCCACTCCGCCCGAGGCCCCTTCAGCGCACGCGGCCGCGTTCCGTGGGATGCAGGAGGAAGTGCCGCGGCGGCCCGGTGAGATGGCCGTCGAGGGCGGGCACGGCAGGAGCTTCCTCGCCCCTGGTGAACCGGACGAAGACGTTCTCCCCCTCCCTGACCGGCAACTGAGCGTAGGTGTTCACGGCGTGCTCGCTCTCGAAGCAGGCCGCCGCCCCCTCCGCCAGCCCGGCGAAGCGCGCGACGGACCCCTCCGCGACGGGAAAGACCGTCAGCCGGTACGGCGAAGCCTGGCCGGAGCCCCCGCTCACCCCGGCGAACGGCGGAACCAGCACGGGCCGAAGCAGCAGCACGTCGTCGGTGTCGACCATCGTGGCCCGCGCGGCCTCCGCGTGCGCCTTCCACGCGGCTCCGGTGTAGAAGTCCGTGAGGGACCGGAACCGGCGCTCCATGTCGGGGAAGGCGCGGATCCAGGTGAAGGTGTCGGGCGCGCCCGGGTCGCGGAACAGCGCGACCACCTCGATCCCGGCCTCCTCCTGTGTCTCGATGAACTCGCGCTCGAACAACTCGATGAGGGTGTCGCGCGCTCCGGGCCACAGTGTGTAGCGGCGCAGCTCGTAGATCATGCGCGCACGCTAGGACCGCCCCGCTGACATCCTCTGTCAGCGGGAGCCCCAGAATAATCTTCTGATTACTAACAGCTACCCAAACACCACTCTCGGTTATACGATCACATTGGCTTTGACCCCTCCGGGTCAAGGTGAGTCAAAGGGGCGGTCGCATGCCTGGGCCCTGCGTGCGGCCTGTCACAAGACGATGAAGGAGCAGAAGTGATCAAGAAGTTGTGTGCCACCGGTGCCGTTGTGGCCGCGGTGGCGGGCGTCACTTTGCTGGCGGCCCCTGCGCACGCGGACAGCTGGAACGGTAACGGGAGCAGCAACAGCGATTCCTCGCAGTCCGGCAACAACTTCAACGAGATCGCTGCCGTCAACGCGGGCGGCGGCCGCTCGACCAACGTCAACAACCTCGGCGGCAACGCCGTGACCACGACGAACGGCAGCATCACGGTCATCTACGTCTTCTACTAGACGCTCACCGTCGAACTTCCCCATCCGTCCGGCCACAGGCGAGCCGGCGGAGCACGGTCCCAGTAATCCTCCTCGGAAGGACACAGGCATGTTCAAGAAGCTCTGCATGACCGGTCTCGTCGTCGCCGCTGCCGCGGGCACCACGCTTCTGGCAGCCCCCGCTCACGCGGACGCGAACTACAACGCGAGCCGGAACTCCGATTCCCAGCAGTCGGGCAACAACGTGAACAACGTCGTCGCCAGCAACGTCGGCGGCCACGGCGCCACGAACGTCAACAACATCGTGGGCAACGCCGTGACCAGCGCGAACGGCAGCCACACCGGCATCGCCATCGACGACTAGCCCGGACGTGAGCGTGCGAGCCGGGTCCGTATAAGGCCCGGCTCGCGCCGTATTAGCATTCCTGGATGATTACGTGCGCTTATGTGACTTTTGCGGACCCCGAGAACCACGACGACGAGCGTGACCCGGCCCTCGCCGCCTGGCGGGAGCACGGCATCGAGGGCCGCGCGGTCCGGTGGGACGACCCCGACGTCGACTGGAGCGCCTTCGACGCGGCGGTCGTGCGCTCGGTGTGGGACTACACCGACCGCAGGGCCGACTTCCTGGCCTGGGCGCGCCGGGCCGAAGCGGTGACCCGGCTGCTCAACCCGGCCGACGTCCTGGAGCGCAACACCGACAAGACCTATCTCCGGGATCTCGGTGTCCCCATCGTGCCGACCCACTGGTCCTCGCACGACCTGCCCGACTGGGAGGAGTTCGTCGTCAAGCCCGCCGTCTCCGCGGGCGCCCGCGACACCATCAGAACCACCGAAGCCGCCGCCGCCCAGTCCCACGCCGCAGCTCTGGAGGCCGCGGGCCGTACGCCTATGGTCCAGCCTTACCTCGACATGGTGGAGAGCGAGGGCGAGACCTCGCTGCTGTACTTCAACCGCCGCCTCAGCCACGCCGTCCGGCGCACGCCCATGCTCGCCCCGGGCATGACCAACGCCGACAACGCCCGTGCGCAGCTGCGCGATCCTGCCCCGGACCAGGTCGAACTGGCCGAGAAGGTGCTTGCCGCCATCCCCCAGGCCCTTCTGTACGCCCGCGTCGACCTGGTCCGGCTCCCTGACGGCCGGCCGGCGATCATCGAGCTGGAGCTCACCGAGCCCTACCTCTACCTGAGCCACACCCCGCGGGCCGCCAAGAATCTCGCCGTCGCCCTGGGCGAACTGCTCTGACGCTACGCACCGGTGCCGGGCGTCACGCGTACCCCGGCACCGAGGGCCAGCGGACGGTCAGCACCACCGAATCCTCCTCGGCCACCCACGAGTGGTCCACGCCGCGGCCCCAGACCACGTAGTCGCCCTGCCGCTCCAGCAGGACGTCGCGGCCGGGCAGCTCGACCCGGAAGCGCCCGCTGATCAGCACCAGCAACGCCGTGCGCACCTCCCCGCGCACCCAGGCGGGCCGCTTGTCCCCGGCGGCGTGGACGCCCCACTTGATCTCGACATCCTCGCTGTGCCGGAGCCCGGCCTCCTTGAAGTGCCCGAGCAGCCAGCCCTTGTCCAGCGCCGCGTCCCGGCCGGCGTTCCCCACGTAGACGTTCACGCGCGCCGAGACTACCCGGCGAAGGCGTCAGCAGGAGATGCCGCCGTCCACCGGGATGACCGTCCCGGTCAGGTACGCGCCCGCGCGGGAGGCCAGGAAGATGGCGGCCCCCGCCATGTCGTCGGGACGGCCGATGCGGCCCATCGGCACCTGGGAGGCGATGAGCGTGCGGGTGGCCGGGTCGTCCAGGGCGAAGGCCATCATCTTGGACTCGAACGGCCCCGGCGCGATCGCGTTCACGGTGATGTGGGCGGGCGCGAGCTGGCGGGCCAGGTGCCGGGTGAGCATGTGCACGCCCGCCTTGGCGGCCGAGTACGCGTAGTTCTCCAGGCCGGGCACGCGGATGCCGTCGATGGACCCGATCGTGATCACCCGGGCGGGCACGTCGGCGCTGGCGGCGGCGCGCAACTGGGGCAGGAAGCGCTGCGTCACGTAGAAGACGCCCTTGACGTTGATGTTCCAGAGCTTGTCGAAGGCCTCGGGCGGGAACTCCTCCAGCGGCGCGCCCCACGTGGCGCCGGCGTTGTTGACCAGCACGTCGAGCGGGCCGTCCACGGCGGAGACCAGCTCGTCCACCCCTTCGGGCGTGGACAGGTCGGCCGGCACCCCGGTGCAGCCCAGCTCGGCGGCGGTCTTGGCCACCTCGTGGGCCTTGCGGGCGGAGATGTACACCTCCGCCCCCGCCGCCACGAACCCGGCCGCGATCATCCGGCCGATGCCGCGGGAGCCGCCCGTGACGACGACCTTCTTGCCTTCCACCGAGAACAGAGTCATGTTCCGGAAGCATGCCATACCGACCGGTCGGTCACCAGCTCACGAGTTGTCCTTCACCCACAACGCCAGCAGCCCGCGGAAGTGCGCGATGAACCGGTCGTGCTCGTGCGCCGGGTAGGTGGCGGTCACCGCGTTCATCAGCAGCCGGTCGAACGACGGCCCCGCCACCCAGTCGAGCACCGCCTCGTCCAGGTGGGCCAGGCGCTCGGCGCAGAACTCGTGGTAGCGCTCGGTCTCGAAGTAGGCGTCGGCCAGCCCGCGGTAGGCCGCCAGCCGTTCGGCGTAGGTGCCCTCGACGGCGAAGTACTCGCGGGTGTCGAGGTCGATGCGCGGCTTGCGGCCGGTCTCCGCGCAGAACACCGTCCACTTCACCAGCGCCTTCATCGCCCAGGGGAAGTAGTAGTGCAGGCTGGTCAGCGCCACGTCGGGGCAGGCGTTGGCGTAGTCGATCGGGTGCACGTCGGTGCCCTTGACCAGGGTCTCGCAGGAGTTGAACTCCCAGCGGAAGAACGCGTTCACCAGCCGCCCGATGGTCACCACCTCCTCGCCGACCTCGGGCGAGAGGAAGGAGTGGTCCACCGAGTACCGCGAGTGCATCGGCTGTTCCGGGTGGAAGCGCATGACCATGGTCTCGGCGCCGATGGACAGCGAGCGGGCGAAGGCGTCGTACCCGTCGACGGCCTTCTGCAGATGCATGAGCATCTCGCCGCTCTCGTCATAGGCGCGGTGCAGTTCGTCGGCGTCGCGCACGAGCGAGACCCCGCGCCAGGCGCCGCCGTCGTAGGGCTTCATGAACAGCGGGTAGCCGATCCGCTCGGCGATCGCGTCGAGGTCGAAGGCCTTGTTGTAGCGCGCCGAGGTGTAGGCGTACCGCGCGTTGTCGAGCGGATTCTTGTACGGCACCAGCACCGTGTCCGGCACCTTCAGCCCGAGGCGCATCATCGCGCAGTAGGCGGTGTGCTTCTCCATCGACTGGAACGTGAACGGGCTGTTGAGCAGGTAGACGTCGTCCATCATCGCGATCTTCTTGAGCCACTCGCGCGGGTGGTAGTACCAGTAGGCGAGCCGGTCGATGACGACGTCGTAGCGCGGCTCGTCGCGCAGGTCGAACGGCTCGATGGTGACCCGCTCCACCTCGTAGGCGGGCATGGCCCTACGCATGATCTCCTCGAAGGCGGCCGGCCAGTCCTCCTCGGTCCCCAGCAGCAGTCCGACCAGGTGCTTCACACGAACCTCCCCAGATGGTGGGCGAGCTGCGCCCGCCAGGACGGCCAGTCGTGCGGCACGTCGCGGCCCCAGAGGTCGAGCTCGTGCCTGATGCCGACGCCGGTCAGGGCGGCGGCCAGCCGCTTGGTGCTCTCCAGCGAGCCGGTGGTGTCCTCCCACTGGCCCTGCCCGCACACCAGCAGCACGCTGAGCCGCCCGCGCAGCCAGTCGAGGTGGTCGCCGTGCAGGTGCGGCACGTAGTCGAGCGGGTTGTTGAAGTACGCGGCCTCGCCGCGCTCGCCCCAGCCGTGCCACGCGGAGGGGTCGTAGTTGCCCGACAGCCCGATCGCCAGCGGGAACAGATCCGCCCGTTTCAGCGCGAAGTTCGCGGCGTGGTAGGCGCCGAGGCTGCAGCCGAACGTGATGATGTCGTCGGCGCCCGCGCAGTCCTCGTCGATGGCGTTGACGACCTTCTCCACGATCCACCGCTCGTAGCCGGCGTGCCGCCGGGCGCGTTCCTCCAGCGGGATCGACCGGTTCGACCAGGACTCGCGGTCGTTGCTCGGCACGCAGTACACCTTGACCCGCCCGGCCTCGACCAGGTCGGAGATCGCGCCGAGCATGCCGTTGTCCTCGAAGTCCGAGGGCCGTCCCTGCTCGGAGGGGAAGACCAGCATCGGCCGCCCCCAGTGACCGTAGGCCAGGACGCCGTCGATCAGCTCGCGTCTCATGAGCACACGTCCTGCAGCAGCCGCGTCAGGTGGGGATGGAAGGCGTCGCGCCAGGCGGTGTAGTTGTGCACGTCGGGCACTTC
This sequence comes from Nonomuraea sp. NPDC059007, assembly GCF_042740555.1. NCBI lineage: Bacteria > Bacillati > Actinomycetota > Actinomycetes > Streptosporangiales > Streptosporangiaceae > Nonomuraea > Nonomuraea sp. NPDC059007. The sequence goes on from NZ_JBHYJD010000019.1 coordinate 13,520, forward strand.
GCGCAGGGTCACCGCGTACCCCTGGGTGCGCAGGGAGGCGGCCATCGCGCGGTTGTTGTGGATGTTCTCCTCGATGCCGCCGCAGGTCATCGCCGTGGGTACGGTCCGCACCGCCGTACCTTTGTGCACCTCTTCGACGAAGCGGGTGACCCGCTCGTAGTAGGGGAAGCGGCGCTCGTGGGCGTCGAAGCGCGGCTGGAAGAAGCTGCCCGACTGCAGGAACAGCGCGTCGAAGAGGTCGGGATGCCGCCACTGGGCGTGCAGCATGGCCAGCGCGCCGAGGCTGGTTCCCATCCCGATGCGCACGGTCGCGCTCCGGTACGGCTGCGCCGCCAGGAAGTCGGCGTAGTCCGGGTTGGCCGAGTAGTCGGCGTTGCGGTCGCCGGGGTGCAGCAGGATCGCGCGCAGCGGCGGCAGCCAGCCACCGGCGACCCCGGCGGCCAGGTAGCGGGTGAGACCGGCCAGGTCGTCGTACTCGGGCCCGTCGTGGACCACGAGCAGGGGTAAGTCGCCGCCGACGCCCTCCGGCGCCCACACGCTGGTGCCGCCGGAGGAGGCGGGGAAGGCGAGCCAGCCGGGCGGGGAGTATTCGGGGAACTCCAGCACGCTCTTCGGCCCGAAGACGCCGCGTACGCGTAAGGGGTTGCTCGGGTCGAGGATGGTCTCCACGCCGCCGGCGCGGTGGCGCAGCTCCAGGAGGTACTCCATCCGGTGCACGGGCGGGCGGGGGATGGCCAGGGTCCAGCCGGCGGCGCCGTACATGAAGTCGACCGAGGGCAGCCCGAGCTCCTGCCACAGGCGGACACCGGCCAGCCGGTGGGCAGGATCGGGAAGGGAGAAGCGGATCATAGTCCGGGGATTCGGCCGTTCCTGAAGAGATCGACGAACGTTTGATGGTCCTTGCGGGCTTGTGCCCCGTATTGGTGTGCAAAATTCACCAACATCGCAACAAATCCTGAAGAATCGTTGTCGACTACGGCCACAATCGACTCTTCTGTTGAAAAGTCCACCAGGTCGTGGCTGCTCTCGTCGTCGGCCACCGAATGCATGCGCGCCACCGCCCGGCCAAGATCGCGCATGATCGAGCGCAGTTCCTCCGGCTCGTTCACGTCGTCCCAGTCGAGGTCGGCGGAGTAGGGCGAGACCTCGGCGACGAGCTGGCCGACGCCGTCGAGGCTGGTGTAGCCGAGCCAGGGGTCGGCGTAGGCTTGCAGCGCGCGCTGCGACTCGGCGGTGCGGTGTCCCTGGTGCAGGAAGTAGGAGGCGACCCGCTCGTCGGTGATGTGCCTGGCCACGGCGGGCACCTGGGCCTGCTTCATGTAGAGGATGACGTCGTTCTCCAGCGCCTGCGAGCGGCCTTCGAGCAGCAGGTTGTAGGAGGGCAGCCCGGCCGAGCCGATGCCCACGCCCTTGCGCAGCGCGACGTCCTTGATGTGGTGCTCGACCGGGTTCGCGCCGCCGGGCAGCGTGTGCAGGTAGTCCTGGAAGGCCGCCACCACCCGCTCCCTGTCGTGCGGCGAGACCGCCGTACGGCCCTCCATGAGGGCGAAGCGCCGGTCATAGTCGTCGATCACCGTCTCCACGTCGAGCATGGCCACGCGAGTGCTCAGCCGGGCCGTCTGGAGTACGCGGTGCAGCACACCGCTGGTGGTGTCGAGCGTGAGGGAGCCGATCGCGTCGTCCCCGCCGTGCGCGATGCCGCCCAGCTCGGCCAGGTACGCGGTCCCGAACTCGGTCACCAGCGTGGTGATCGCCTCGTCCGACAGCGCCTTGCCGTACCCGATGAGCGCCACGCTGGCGGCGAAGCGCTTCAGGTCCCAGGTGTACGGGCCGACGTAGGCCTCGTCGAAGTCGTTGACGTTGAAGACGAGCGAGCCGGAGGCGTTCATGTAGGTGCCGAAGTTCTCGGCGTGCAGGTCGCCGTGGATCCAGACCCGGCTGGTGAGCTCGTCGAGGTAGGCGTCGTCGGCGTACTCGGCGGTCATGTCCGCGTAGAACACGCTGGCGCTGCCGCGGTAGAACGCGAACGGCGAAGCCGCCATTTTCCTGAATTTTCGGGAAAAGGCGTGCGGGTCGCGCTTGATGGAATCGCCGAATTCGGTGATCAGGACGTCGAGGATGTGGGCCGCGCGGCCCGTGGTGCCCATACATGGGAAGGTAAGTCCGCGCGGCCCGGTCGCCTAGACCGATCTTTCCTGGAGTCTCCTATGAATCGGCAGCCTCCACACTCCCACCACCGCCAGGATGAGCGTCAGCCCGCCCAGCACCCAGCACTGCAGCGCCGCCACCTGCCAGATCTCCTCGTCGCCGCCGTGGTAGTGGTAGAGGTCGGGCACCCTGGCCAGGAGCGACACCATCGCGTAGAAGGCCAGCGCCAGCAGTGCGGGTCCGCCCGCCCCCAGCGTCAGCGCCGCCACCGCAGCGGCGGTGAGGGCGATGACGATGATGCCGTGCACGCCGGCCCAGGCCGAGAGGGTGTCCAGCGTCGTCGTGTCGCCGGCCGCCAGGCGGCCCGTGAGATAGCGGTTGACCGCGTACAGGGCCGCCGCCGCGACCGCGGGCGGCAGCAGCGCCACCCACCAGGACCGGCGCGGCGTCGGCACGTCGCGGTGATAACCGAGCAGCAGGGCCAGGACCGGCACCGCCGACAGCACGGTGTAGCCGGTCTCCATCGCGCGCCAGTCGCTCACCAGGGGCACCAGAAACGACCAGCCGAAGACCAGCACGGCCGCCGTCCTGGCCGTACGCACGGCCCCTCGCGCCAGGGCGACGTAGGCGACCAGCCACAGGTTGTGGAGCAGAACCTCGCCGATGCCGAACAGCCGGTCGGCCGAGCCGGGCGCGCCGAAGAACTGCTCGTTCTCGCTCATCACCGGCAGGAGCGGCAGCGAGGGAGCCGACAACATCGCCTGCAGGGCCAGCCCGAACAACGCGATCATGCGCACGGTCTCGCCCCAGGCGAAGTAGACCGGCGGCCCGGAAGCCCCCGCCAGGCGGACCCTGAGTGCCAGCCCCATGACGCTGAACACCTCGCCCCAGCGCGGCCGGGGGTTGACCTCGTCGGGGACGTCCCCCGCGTACTCCAGGTAGGCCGCGACCATCTCCTCCTCGCGCTCGGCGCGGTAGGAGGCGGGCAGCATCCGCAGGACGTTGCGGTAGTGGAACTCCAGCAGGCTCACGCCGTCCCCCCGATGGCGGTGTTCCTGGCGCGCAGCCTGGAGGTGGCCAGGGCGGCGGTGCGCGTGACCCGGTCGGCCTCCTGCCGGAGAGCCTCGGCTCCCTTGTCGGTCAGCCGGTAGTAGCGGCGCAGCCGTCCCTGCAGGACCTCCTCACGGTCCAGCTCGACCAGTTCCTCGGCGGCCAGCCGGTCGAGCGCGCCGTAGAGCGTGCCGATCTTCAGCTGGACCCGGCCGCCGGACAGGCCCGAGACCTCCCGCACGATGCCGTAGCCGTGCCGGGGCTCGTCCACCAGCGCGGTCAGCGCCAGGAACATGGGCTCCGTGATATTCATGCCCCCACTATATCCTGAGAGACAGGATATGCGTCAGGGGTGCTGGCTGGAGACCGAGACGACCTCGCCGGTCATGTACGTGGAGTAGTCGCTGGCCAGGAAGACGATCACGTTGGCCACCTCCCACGGCTGGGCCGAACGGCCGAAGGCCTCCTTGGCCGTGAGCTCGGCGAGCAGTTCGTCGCTGGTGACCTTGGCCAGGAACGGATGCATGGCCAGCGAGGGCGCGACCGCGTTGATCCGGACGCCGTCCGTGGCGGCTTCGAGAGCCGCGCACCTGGTCAACGCCATGACCCCGGCCTTGGCCGCCGCGTAGTGGGCCTGGCCGGCCTGGGCCCGCCAGCCGATCACGGAGGCGTTGTTGACGATCACGCCGCGGCCCTGCGGGATCATGTGCTGGAGCGCGGCCCGGGTGCAGCGCATGGTGCCGTTGAGCGTCACGTCGATCACCGCGTGCCACTCCTCGTCGGTCATCTCCGCGAGGCTCGCCGTACCGCCGAGTCCGGCGTTGTTGACCACCACGTCGAGGCGCCCGTGCGCCTCGACCACCGCGTCGAACAGCGCCATCACCTGCGCCTGCGAGGTCACGTCACACGGTACGGCCAGCGGCTTCACCCCGGTCAGCCCGGTCAGCGCCTCGGCCGCCTCCGACAGGCGGCGCTCGTGCCGGTCGGAGATGACGATCGTGGCGCCCTCCTCGGCGCAGCGGCGCGCGGTGGCATAGCCGATCCCGGCCCCGGCCGCGGCGGTCACGAGCGTGACCTTGCCGTCGAGCAGGCCGTGCGCGCTGGGGTAGGGAGGGGGAGTCGTCATCGTGGTAGTCCCAGGGTGCGCTCGGCGATGAGGTTGCGCTGGATTTCGCTGGATCCGGCATAGATCGTGTCGGCGCGGCTGAACAGGTAGAGGCGCTGGAGGTCGTTCAGCTCCCCGCCCTCGGCGACCAGCCCGGCCCGGCCCTGGACCTCCTGGGCCAGCTCGCCCAGCCGCCGGTGCCACTCCGACCAGTAGAGCTTGGTGATCGGCAGCTGCGGGTCGCGCAGCGCGTTGAGCCGCATGACCTCCAGCTCCAGCCACGACCGCACGAGCAGGTCGCGGATCACCGGGTCGCCGGCCGCGCCGGTGCGCTTGGCGGCCTCGATGACCCGGTCGAGCTCGCGGCGGAAGCCGATCTGCTGGCCGAGCGTGGAGGCGCCGCGTTCGTAGCCGAGCGTGGCCATCGCCACCCGCCAGCCGTCGCCGGGCGCGCCGAGGACGTGGTCGCGGTGCGTGCGGGCGCCGTCGAAGAAGACCTCGTTGAACTCGGAGGTGCCGGTGAGCTGGACGATCGGCCGGACCTCGACGCCCGGCTGGTCCATGGGCACGAGCAGGTACGACAGCCCGTGATGCTTCTTCTCCGCCTTCTCCGTACGGCACAGCACGAAGCACCAGTCGGCCACGTGCGCCAGGGAGGTCCACACCTTCTGCCCGGTGACGACCCACTCATCACCCGACATTTCCGCTTTCGTCTGGACGTTGGCGAGATCCGAGCCCGCCTCCGGCTCCGAGTACCCCTGGCACCACAGTTCCTCGCCCGACTGGATCCCCGGCAGGAAGCGGGCCTTCTGCTCCTCGGTGCCGAACTCCAGGATCGTCGGCCCGATCAGGCCCTCGCCGATGTGGCCCACGCGGGCGGGGGCGCCGGCTCTGGCGTACTCCTCGTAGAAGGCGATCTGGTCGGCCAATGAGGCCGCGCGCCCGCCGTACCGGGTGGGCCAGCTCAGGCAGGTCCAGCCCGCCTTGCCCAGGTGCCGCTCCCACGCGTGACGTTCCTCGTGGCCCTCGTGCTCGCGACCGGGCCCGCCGAGGCCGCGCACGTGCGCGAACGTCGTGGACAGCTGCTCCTCCAGCCAGGCCCGCGCCTGCTCACGAAGGCTCACTGAACCTCCCGTAGCCCCCGCGGAAGAACACCAGCGGCCCGCCCTCGGCGTGGGTGTCCAGTTGCAGCACCCGGGCCACCACGATCATGTGGTCACCGGCGAGGTGCTCGGCCTCGACCACGCAGTCGATCCAGGCCAGCGCGCCCTCGATGACCGGATTGCCGGAGGGGGAGCCGGTCCACTCCAGCCCGGCGAACTTGTCGCCGCCCCGGTTGGCCAGCTGGGCGCAGACCGGCTGCTGGTGCTCGGCCAGGACGTTCACGGTGATCACCTTGCCGCCGCGCACCTTCGGCCAGCTCGTACTGGTGTGCGCCACGCAGAAGGCGACCAGCGGCGGGTCGAGGGAGACGGAGGTGAAGGAATTGGCGGCCAGGCCGCACGGCTCGCCGCTCTCGGGGTCGAGCGCCGTGATGGCCACGACGCCGGTGGCGAACCTGCCGAGCACGTTCCGGAAGCGCCGGCTGTCGTGCTGCCCGTTGTGGCCGTTCGGCATGGCGGCTCCGTTGTGAATCCCGCGCTTGTACGACGAGTGGGCGTCGCACCCGTCCGGCCTGATCAGCCGGGCTGCGTGTGTGCTCATCCGTGGCCTCCTCGTCGTGGATGCTGAGACCAGCTTACCAAGCGCTTGCTTGGATGGGCAGAGCCTTTTCTGATCCCGTTGACACGCGGCGCACGGCGAGCCTAGCTTCGGAGCTGTGGCCAAGCGCTTGCTCAACTTCACGGACCGCACCGCCGTCGTCGGCGTCGGCTACACCCCCTTCACCAAGGACTCCCAGGTCAGCACCCTCACCCTCGCCTGTCGCGCGATCATGGCAGCGCTGGCGGACGCCGGCCTGGACCCGTCCGACGTCGACGGCCTGGCCACCCACCGCGTCGGCGACTCGGTCCCGCCCTCGCTCGTCGGCCCGGCCCTGGGCCTCGGCGACCCGACCTGGTACCTGGACCAGTTCGGCGGCGGCAGCGTCTCCCACGCCGTCGCCGGCCAGGCCGCGCTCGCCGTGGCCGCCGGCCTGGCCGACACCGTCGTCTTCTACCGGGCCATCAACGCCCGCTCCGAGTTCCGCATGGGCCAGGCCGCCAACCCCAGCCCCGAGGTCCAGTACCAGGCCCCCTATGGCCTGACCGCCCCCGTCCAGCACTTCGCCCTCGCCGCCCGCGCCCACATGCTGCGATACGGCACCACCGAGGAACACCTCGGGCAGATCGCCGTCCGCCAGCGCGCCCACGCCGCCAAGAACCCGCGCGCCCTCATGCGCACGCCCATCACCCTGGACGACTACCTCGCCAGTCGCCGGATCGCCGAGCCGTTCCGGCTGCTGGACTGCTGCCTGGAGACCGACGGGGCGTGCGCGCTGGTCATCACCACCGCGGAGCGGGCGCGGTCGCTGCGCCGTACCCCTGTGCTGATCTCGGCCGCCGCCTGGGGCGGCGGCCAGTCGTTCCTGTCCGGCGCGGACCCCACCGTCAGCGCCGCCGCGACCCTCGCCCCCCGCCTGTACGGCCAGGCCGGCCTCACCCCTGCCGACATCGACGTCGCCCAGCTCTACGACTGCTTCACCTATTCGGTCCTGGTCCAGCTGGAGGACTACGGCTTCTGCGCCAAGGGCGACGGCGGCCCCTTCGCGGCCTCCGGCGAGGGCCCGCCGGTGAACACCCACGGCGGCTTCCTGTCGGAGGGCTACGTCCACGGCATCAACCACATCGCCGAGGCCGTCTCCCAACTGCGCGGCGACGCCGGGGACCGGCAGGTGCCCGGGGCCCGGGTGGCGCTGTCGACCTCCCAGCCCGGCTACATCCTCCCCGCCACCTCCGCCCTGATCCTGAGGAGCCCGTGAATGCCCGCACATCCCAGGCCCACGCCCGACCGGGACTCGCGGGAGTGGTGGGAGCGGGTGGCCACGGGGGAGTTCGCCGTCCAGGAGTGTGACGGGTGCGGGCTGCGGCGCTTCCCCGCGCGGGCCTTCTGCCCCCGGTGCCGGGGCGAGGGACGTCACTGGGTGGCGGTCCGGCCGGTCGGGACGGTGGAGAGCTGGGTGGTCAGCCACCGGCCCTTCGGCCAGGGCGAGATCGTGGTCATGGTCCGCCTGGACGAGGTGCCGGACGCCCTGGTGCACGGCTCGTGGGAAGGGACCGGCGAGCCCGAGGGCGGATCGCGGGTGAGCGCGGTGTTCACGGCCGTGGACGACACCCTCACGCTGGTCGGCTGGCGGATGATCACCGGGTGATGGGAACGCTGGGAGACGGCCCGTTGGCCACCCGCAGCGTGAGGGACGTGCGGTCGTCCGGCGGCGCCGGGTAGTACACGTAGGCGCGGCTCTTCTCGCCGGTCTGCAGCGCGGGAACGTGGTTCTCGACGAACTCGGTGGCCATCTTCAGCGGGTGATAGCGCGCCTTGGTGGCCGGATCCTCCAGCGTGAACGCGCCGAAGTCGGCCGCCGCCGAGAACTCGTGCTCCCACCCGGAGAACGGCGCCGGAGCGGGCACGAACACCATGTTGGTCCGCACGGCCGAGACGTCGAAGGACGCCACCAGATAGGCCCCGTCGCGGTAGAGCGGCAGCACCTCGACCTTGAGCCGATCGTCCTTGTTGGCGAACGTCCAGGTGAAGTCGGCCACCGGCGCGCCCGGATCCGGGCGGAACGGCGCGTTCGGGCCGGTCGGGCCGCGTACCTCGCCGGCCGAGGGCCCCGTGGTGGTGGTCACGTCCGGGGCCTGCTGCTTGATCGTGTAGGAGATCTCCACGCGCCGGTTGCGCGCCCGGCCCTCGGGGTTGTCGCCGCCGCCGGGCTTGTCGTTCTTGGCGATCGGGGTGCTCTCGCCCTTGCCCTCGGTCACGTACCGGTAGCCGGCGCCCAGCTTCGCCGCCAGATACTCCTTGACCGCCTCGGCCCGCCGGACCGACAACGTCTGGTTGTAGGCGTCCTCGCCCTTGGTGTCGGTGTGGCCGACGATCGCGACCGGCGGCTTGGCCGGGTCGGCGCGCCTGCGGGTCTCCTCGGCGACCTCGTCCAGCACGGCGGCGGCCTTGGCACCGAGCTCGGCCTGGTCGAAGGCGAACAGCACGTCGGTGCGCAGGCCGATGGTCTCCTTGGCGCCCTCCTGCAGGGTGGTCCTCTTCGGCGTCTCGACCAGCTCGTTCACGTCGGAGACGCCGGACCAGACGTCACCCTCGGGCAGCACGACCGGCCACTGGAACACCTGACCCGCCTTGGGCCTCCCGGAAGCCCCACGCTCGCGGGCGACGGGCTCGCTCGCGGCATCGGCGACGGGAATCCCGGTCATCGGCCCCATCGGCAGATCAGGCACAACGGAGACCGCCTCGACCCCGGCCGGCAACAAGGGAAAGTACACCTCGACCGGATACCGCACTCCAGGCACGAAGTCCTCGGGAAACCCGTTGCCCTCCATGGTGTGCCGCGTCCCGAACGCCTCGTCGCCGCTCTTGGCCCGCAGCGTGAAGTACACCTTCCTGCCCACCGGATCGAACAACCGGAACCGCGCGAAGTCGCTGGGCACACTGCCATACCCGAAATCACCCTTGGTGTTCCGGTTCGCGGTGGTCATGATCTCCATGCGCAGCACCGTGAGCTTGGACGTCCGCTCCACACCCTTGATGTCGATCTTGAACGGCTCCGCCGAGTAGTACCCCACCAACCCCTCGGTTCCGTACCCGGAAACGCGGGGACTTGGTGACGCGGTGACGCCGGGCGAGGGCGGCACCGGATCCACCCGCCGGACGGGCTCACCAGTAGACCCGCACCCGCAGGCCAGCACGGCCACAGCCAGTAATCCGGATGCTCGAAGAGGAACTCGCATGCCGCCAGACCTTTGTAGACCGTCCTTGCAACCCACTTACCGTCCAACCGAAACCGCCTGTCAAGGCCGGCCTCGTGGCCCCGGTATATCAGGTCCGGGTCAACGGTGCGGGCGTAACGGCGGCCCGCCCCGCACGCTGGACGACCGTGCCCCTGGACGGGGCCCGGCCACGGTCGGCGGGTGGGGGTGGGGCGGCTTGCCGTAACGGATCATGGCGGTGAGAGAAGCTCGCACAGCCGAGAGGGCCCGCACGAAGGGGAAGGTCCGTGCGGGCGGGAAGGCTCGGATGAGGGGGAAGACACGCAGACAGGAGAACGCACCCTGGCGGGCGTGGGGGACCCGCCAGGGTGCGTTTCCTTTCTCCGACGCGGGCGGCGCCAGGACTCCGGCGAGGGATGGAGTCCTAGGCCGAGTGTTCGCGTGCGGAGTCGGTGGGGGAGTGTTCCGCTAGGGAACGCTCCGAGGGAGAGGACTGTGGTCGCCGACGGCGGTCGGCGATCCGTTGTGCTGCGCCAACCGGGTCGTCGATGGGGTGGCTGACTTCGACGCCCTCCTCATGCCAGACAAAGAAATCGTCTCTGCACCACACGGTCAACTCGGTTAGCACGGACAGCACGGACATACCGTTCCCGTTGCTCTGGTAGGTGTGGGTGAACCCCTGGCGATGCAACGCGTAACGCAGTAAACGTGTTGCCTCACGGGGATCGTGCCAGGGCGGGTAGCTTCGCAAGCTCGCTTGCTTCGCAAACGGCGCACCCGCGCGGACCGGCAACACCGGCCCTCACCCCCTCACCGGCCTTTCGATGGATTTGTACCAACGAATGGATGATGCGGCTGTCAAGGCCGTTCGGTCAAGGGGTTGTGGCCTGCTAGAACCAGATCGTCTAAATTGTTGGAACAAAAGGGGTGAAAGTGGCAAGACCGTCGCTGTATCAGCAGGTGGCTTCGGAGCTTCGCAGAGCCATCTACTCCGGCGACTACGGCCCCGGGGCGCAGCTGCCGACCGAAGAGGAGCTCCGCGCGCGCCACGGCGTCAGCCGGAACACGGTCAGGCTCGCAGTCGCGGAACTGGTCAACGAAGGCCTCGTCACGCGCGCACCCCGGCGCGGCACGATCGTCAGAGAACGACGCGCCCTGCTGATGCATCCGCAACGCGAACTGGAGCCGCAACCCACGGGAGTTCCCCGGGAGGCCTTCGCGTACGCCGTCAGCCAGGAAGGCCGCCAGCCCTCCCAGCTCATCGAAGTGTTGACGGTCCAACCGGCTGAGGACATCGCCAGCAGGCTGGAGCTCGACGACGGAAAACTGGCAGTGGTACGGCGGCGCCTGCGTTTCGTCGACGGCCAGCCCTACAACACCAACGATTCCTATTTCCCGCATGACCTGGTCGCCGAGTCCGAGATCGCCAGGCCGGGCGACATCGGGCGCGGCGCGAACCGGGTACTCGAGGAACTCGGGCACGCGCAGATCCGCGTGGTCGACGACATCTGGGCCAGGATGCCCAACCAGGCGGAGGTCGAACGGCTCCAGCTGGAGCTGGGGACGCCGGTCGTCGTGTATGTCCGAGTCGGCTACGACCGGGAGGACACGCCGGTCCGTGTCGCGGTGTCGGTGCTTCCCGCCGACAAGCACTTGATCAGATACGAGCTCGGCAGCCGCTGATCGAGCTCGGTTGGGGGTGATCCCAACGGCCGCGCGCAGCGAGATCTGACTTCGCTGGGCGGGGGAGTGGTGCATGCTCCCCTAAATCGTAATTTATCCAGACATATCCGTTTAGCTGCCGCGTGCCGTGAAGCGCACACGAGATGTGTTCTCCCGGACACCCAGCGCAACGAAGGGTAGACCCATGCACTCGAACACCCTCCTTCACCCGCTCACCCTGCGCCGAGCCGTACCCGCTGACCTGGGCGGAGTCCTCACCCTGCTCGCCGACACCGCCGACTGGCTCCACTCCCGGGGAATCCGCCAGTGGCCCCGAGGCGGCTTCGGCCCCGAGCGCATCGCCCCCCTCATCGACTCCCACGTCCTCTACCTCGTCGACGACGAGCTGCGCTACCTCGACTTCGACGAAGCCGCGCCGCCCGTCGCCACCATCGCCCTCGACGCCCAGGCCGACCCCGAGTTCTGGACCCCGGCCGACCGCCCCCGCGCCGCCCTCTACGTCCACAAACTGGCGGTGGCCCGCCCCTGGTCGGGCAGCGGCCTCGGCGACGCCCTCCTGGACTGGGCCGGCGCCACCACCCACGCCGTCGGCCTGCCCTGGCTCCGCCTGGACTGCGCCAAGTCCAACCCCGGCCTGCAGGAGTACTACCGCAAGCGCGGCTTCCGCCACCTGCGCACCGTCGACCTCCCGCACCGCGCGTCCGGCGCCCTGTTCCAACGCCTGACCCGCCCTGCCTTGTCGACGGCCTTCCGCGACCTCACGGTGCCGCACCTGCTGAGCGCCTGACCGTTCGCGGGCCTTAGGCGCGTTCTGACGGCGCGCTCGCGCTCGTTCGTGCTTTCTCGCGCCTCCCCGTTACGGCGAAGCCGCGCCCACCCCCCTCGCCGTAACGGGCGGGCCTCTGTCCTGGCCGCTCGTGAAGGCTCACGCACATCCCGCCGCGACGAGCGCCCCCTGGGCCACCCGACGGCGCCCAAGGCAAACCCCGGGGTCCCAAGCCGACTTTCAGGGGCCTGGTCGGGCCTGTCTGGGCCTGTCTGGGCCTGTCTTAGGGGAGGCTGCCTGGGGTGGCCAGGGGGTGCCCCACCGGTGGGTCTTCTGGCCGGGGTGGTGAGGTTTAGTCGCGGTCGAGCAGGGAGCGCCAGCGGGCGACGAGCGAGGGGTCGACCGGTTCGGTCCAGGAGGTGCGGACGGCGCTGCCGACGTGGAAGGCGCGGATGCCGTAGTCGAGCAGGGCCCGCACGTGCGGCGGCTTCAGGCCGCCCCCCGCGAGGATGAGCCCCGCGTCGCCCGCCTCGCACCGGGCCTTGAGCACCGGCAGCCCGTCGCCCACCCCGGAGGGCGAGCCGGAGGTGAGCACGGTGGCCAGGTTCGGCAGCAGCCGGACGGCGCGCCAGCTCGCGGAGGTGTCGGCGGCGTGGTCGACCGCGCGGTGGAAGGTCCACGGCAGCGGCGACACCGCGTGGATCATGGCCTCGGTGGCGTCCAGGTCGACGGCGCCGTCGGCGTCGAGGAACCCGAACACGAATCCGGCGGCCCCGGCCTGGGCCAGCGCCTTGGCGTCGTTCCTGAGCCGGTCGAGCGCTTCGGCGTCGGCCGTGAACCCGGCCTCGCCGCGCAGCATCACCATCTGGGGGAGCGCGCACTCGGCGGCGATGGCGGCGACCGTTTCCGGCGCTGGGGTGAGCCCGTCGGCGGCCATGTCGGAGACGACCTCAAGGCGGTCGGCACCACCACGTTCGGCGGCCACGGCGTCGCGCACATTGAGCGCGATCACCTCAAGGAGGGATCCGGTCATGGAGCTGAGGCTATATGGTGCGCTACCCGTCCACTGCACCCGATTCCCTGACAATCCAGACAGCCCGCGGACAACCCTCCAGTCAAGGTTGCCCTACAAGGCCGGTTCAGGCGGGGTTTCCGGTGAAGTCCCCCAGCGCGGACCGGGCCCGCGAAAGTGCCGTCACAAGAGTTTTGACGGTGGCCGGTTCGTCCATGACGCCCTCCACCTGCCGCTGCTGTTCCCAGGCCGCCACCCGGGCCGCGTAGCCCTCGTAGGTGGCCAGGTGGAAGGCGTAGACGGTGGCGAACCTGCTCACCAGGTGCGACGGGTGCATGTCCCAGCCCTGGTAGAAGCCGTGGGCCAGCGAGTGGCGTACCAGCTCGGCGTGCCGGCGCCACAGCGCGTGCACGTCGGCCGTCGCGGACGACGCGGGGGCGGCGGCCAGCGAGCCGTCCGACAGCTCGACCCCGGTGCCCGCGAACGCCGTCTGCATCACGTGCCTGGCGTGGTCGCAGGCCGGGTGGTCCAGGCGCTGCTCGTGCGGCGGCAGCCCGATCGCGGCGGTGTAGTCGAAGACGCCGAAGTGGGCCGCGGCCAACCGGCCTTCGGCCAGGCCGGCACGCAGGAACGGCAGCGTCTGCGGCGCCTCCACCTGGATCTCGAAGCGCAGCGGGCCGAGACCGAGCCCCTTCTCCAGATCCTCCAGGAAGGCGGTGAACTGGCCGAGGTAGTTCTCCATCAGGACCTTGGGGAACGTCAGCGCGAAACCCGGCGGAAGGGCGCCGATCCGGGACACGACCTCGGTCAGGAAGCCGTCCAGCGTGCGGACCGAGCGTTCCGGGTCGGCGTCGGCGAACGACTTGACCCGCAGGCCCCACCTGCGCGGCAGCCGTCCCTCCTCGTGCATCGCCACCACCGCGGCGGCGGCCTGCTCGACGTGGCCGTCCTCGTCGTCGGGACGCACGCCGTAGCCGTCCTCGAAGTCGATGCGCAGGTCCTCGACCGGCTCGGCGGCCAGCTTCCCCAGCAGCCGCCGGTGCACGGCGGGAGCCAGCTCCTCGCTCACCCCGAACACCGCGGCCAGCTCGCCGGGACCCGGCAGGTGGGTCTCTGCCAGCTCCAGCGCCTGCCCGCCCCACGTCGCGACCGTGTCGGCCGAGAAACGGTCGGCCGGAACATAGACCGTGTGCACCGGTTGCCAGCCGGCCGGGGTCATCGGGTAGCGGCTCTGCTGCAGCCGGTACTCCTCCGCGAACCCGGTGATCGGCCGATGCCCAACGGTGACACGCATGTTCTCCTCCGGAAACGCGGCGCTGGCAAGCTCGCCGAGCATCTCACAGCTTGGGAGGGCCCATGCCGGCAGCCCGTGAGGCGCTGATGATCGTGACCGTCACCCAGACCGACCCGGGGATGGCCCAATTACGGACGCCCGCGAGTGATACCGACGCGCTCGGCGAAGCACTGCTCGCGGGCTTTGCCCTGCGGAAACTGATCAACGGCACCCCGGGCGAGGTGCTGGCCGAGATCACCGCCTTCCTGGCCGGCCGGGAGCCGGACGACGTGCTCCTGCTCTACGTCGCCTGCCACGCCGTCGCCACCCCCGGCGGCCTGCTGCTGACCACCTCCACGACCGGCCGCGAGGACCCGGCCGCGACCTCGGTGCCGGTCGCCGCCGTCGAGCGGGCGCTGGCCGGGACCGCCGCCGGGCACGTCGTGCTCATCCTCGACTGCTGCTTCAGCGGCGCCGGGCGCGCCCCGATCGACCTGTCCGGTCTGTCCGCGCCCGCCCAGGTCTTCCTCAGCGCCACCGACCGCGTCGAGTACGTCCTCGACCAGGGCATGATCCGCGGCAGGGGCGTCCACTCCAAGCTGACCCCGGCGCTGGTCGAGACCCTGCGCACCGGCCGCCTCGTCACCGCGGCCGCCTTCGCCGGGCTCCCGGCCGCCGTCGTCGAGATCCGCGAGCCCGGCCTGCCCATCGCCCGCGCGGAAGCCGCTCCCGAGCCCGCCCCCGTGCTCGAGCATCCGAAGCCGACCGTGGGCGGGTGGGCCGTCCGCATCCTCTACTGGGGCCTGGTGATCGCCGGCCTGTCGCTCCTGGGGATGCTCGCCTCGGGCTGGTTCGCCTGGCGCATCTGGCGGCTGAACCTGCCCGTCGACCCCCTGGACGTGCTCGGCATGGCCTTCTTCGCCGGGCTCGTGGTGGTCGGCGCCGGAACCCTGGTGGCCGCTGTCTCCTATGTCGCCCGCAGGCGGCGCTCCAGGAAGTAGGGTTCCTGACCGTGACGGACAATCCGCTCTTCGCCCTGGCCACCTCGGGCAGGCGGCGTACCCATCCGATCCTCGCCCTCGTCGTCGCCGTGGCCGCGATCCTGCTGGGCGGGCTCATCGGGGCGATCATCCTGGCGTTCACCGGCCTGCCCGCCGACCCGTCCCTGCGCATGCTGGTGACCCTGGTGACCGGGTTCGCGCCGGTCGCGCTGCTGATCTGGCTGTGGATCGGGCTGTTCGAGGCACGCGGCTTCCGTACGCTCGGGTTCACCCGCGAGCACGCCGTCCGGCGCTCGGCGCTCGGCCTGCTGACCGGCGTCCTGTCCTTCGGCCTGGTCACCGCGATCCTCGTCGTGCCGGGCTTCACGCTGACCGACAACGTGCCCCAGGGCCTGGCGGCGATCGGCCCGGCGATCCTGGTGTTCGCCGGCTGGGTCGTGCAGGGCTCCACCGAGGAGATCGTCACCCGCGGCTTCCTGCTGCCGGTGGTCGGCGCGCGCTACGGGGCCGTGGTAGGCGTCGGCCTGTCCTCGATGCTCTTCGCCGCCCTCCACCTGCTCAACCCCGGCGTCAACGCGCTCAGCCTGGTCAACCTGGTGCTCGTCGGCGTGCTCCTCGGCCTGTACGCGCTGTGGGAGGGCGCGCTCTGGGGCGTGTGCCTGTGGCACGCGGCGTGGAACTGGGCCCAGGGCAACGTCTTCGGCTTCGAGGTCAGCGGCACCGACACGGGCATGATGGCGATCGTCGACCTGAAGGAGAACGGCCCCGACGTGGTCACCGGCGGCGTGTTCGGCCCCGAGGGCGGTGTGGCGACCACGCTCGTGCTCGCCCTCGGGATCGTCGTGCTCAGCCTCGGACTGCGTCGCGCATCGCGGCAAGTCCGACCAGTTTGACCCGCTCGCCGCGGCCGAGCGTCCTGGCCAGCGCCTCCTCGGCGGCCTCGATGCGCAGCCAGTGCTCGTAGGTGACCGGCTCGACGCCGCGCGAGCGCAGCAGGTCCTCGACGGAGGCGGGCCGTACCCTGTCGTGGCCGGCGAGGTCGGACAGCAGCGTGCGGACGGTCTCGGCGGCGTCGGACTTGTTGGTGCCGATCACCCCGGTGGGGCCGCGCTTGAGCCAGCCCGCCACGTACTCGCGCTCACGCACCCGGCCGGCCTCGTTCGGAACCGTCATCGAGCCCGTGTCGAACGGCACGCCGGGCAGCGGCACGCTCTGGTAGCCGACCGAGCGCAGCACCATGCCGACCGGCAGCGTCTCGTACACGCCGGTGCCGACGACGCGGCCGTCCTCCAGGCGGGTGCGCTCCAGCTTGAGCCCCTCGACCCGGTCGGTGCCGAGGATCTCCACCGGGCGCAGCCAGAACCGCACGTCCAGGCGGCGCGGGCGGCCGACGGGGGCGCGGGCCGCCCATGACTGCAGCACGTCGATGTTGCCGCGGATCTGGCGCGGGAAGTCGGCGCCGAGCACGACGGCCTCGTCGGGGCGTACGCACACGTCGGCGTTGGCCAGCTCGCCCAGCTCGCGCAGCTCCTTGAGCGTGAACTTGGCGTGCTCGGGACCGCGCCTGCCGATCATGTGGATGGCTTTGACCTGGCTGTCGGCCAGGCGTTCGAGCACGTCGTGGGGGACGTCGGTGGCGGCCAGTTCCTCCGCCGTCTTGGCCAGGACGCGCACCACGTCGACGGCCACGTTGCCGACGCCGATCACGGCGATCTCGGGGCTGTCGATCACGAAGCGGCCGGGGTCGACGTCGGGGTGGCCGCAGTACCAGTTGACGAAGTCGGTGGCGGCCACGCTGCCGGGCAGGTCCTCGCCGGGGATGCCCATGCGCCGGTCGACCATGGCGCCGGTGGCGTAGACGACGGCGTCGTAGCTCGCCAGGAGATCCTCGACGGACAGGTGCTCGCCGAGGGTGACGCCGCCGAGGAAGCGCACCTGGGGGAGTTCGAGCACTTTGCGCAGGTAGTTGGCGATGGACTTGATCGAGGTGTGGTCGGGGGCGACCCCGTAACGGACCAGCCCGTACGGCGTGGGCAGCCGCTCCAGCACGTCGACCTCGACTGGTTCGGCCGACTGCTTGACCAGCGCCTCCGCCGTGTAGATGCCCGCCGGGCCCGACCCGACTACCGCCACGCGCAACGACACGCCTGCCTCCTCAGGAGCGGGGGACACGTCCTAGTAGGTGCGACCGGCCAACCTCAACGAGGTATCCCCGGTCGCTCGTGCGTACGAACCCATCTTTCGCGAACACCCGCAATTCCGGCAGAGTTCGGGCATGATCCCGAGCGCGGCCTCGGTGTCAACGTAGCGGTTGCGACGGATCCGCGCACCGCCCTGAGGCAGGCGGCGCACTTCCACCCTAATCCGCGAAAGACCGGCAAGCGCGACCAAAACCGCAGGTCAGGAAATATTCCCTGCGGCCATCCGGCGGAGGGCGATCTTGTCGGTCTTGCCGTTCGGGTTGGCGGGCAGCTCCTCTACCACGATCACCCGCTTCGGCACCTTGAAGTTGGACATGTTCTCCCGCGCCCACGCCCGCAGCGCCTCGCCGTCCACCCGCGCACCGGACCGTGGCACCACGAACGCCCACCCCGCCTCGCCGGAGTCGTCGTCCGGCACCCCGACCACCGCGGCCTGAGCCAGCGACCCCTCCCGCAGCAGCAGCGCCTCGACCTCGGCGGGCGAGACGTTGAAGCCGTTGACGATGAACAGCTCCTTCTTCCTGTCCACGATGCTGAGGTTGCCCGCCTCGTCCAGCACGCCGACGTCGCCCGTGTGCAGCCACCCGTCGGCGTCGATCGCCTCCGCCGTCTTGCCGGGCTCGTCCCAGTAGCCGCGCATCACCCCGTACCCGCGCTGCAGGACCTCGCCCCGCTCCCCGGGCGGCACCTCCTCGCCCGCCAGGTCGACGATCTTCACCTCGATCCCCGGCACCGCCCGCCCGGTGGTCGTCGCGATCACCTCGATCGGGTCGCCGGCCCGCGTCATGGACACGACCGTGCCCTCCATGAGCCCGTACGCGTTGATCATGCGTTCCAGGCCCACCCGCTCGACCAGCCGCGTGATCAGCGGCGCCGGGACCGACGCCGCCCCGCAGATCGCCACCCGCAGCGAGGAGACGTCCCAGTCGCGCCGGTCGAGCTCGTCAAGCAGCCGGGCGAACAACGTGGGCGGACCCGCCAGGATACTCACCTTCCCGGACTCCACCAGCGCCATCAGGGCATCGGGGGTGAACACCCCGACCGGCATCATCGTCGCCCGGCGCAGGACGCAGGCGATCAGCCCGGCGTTGAGCCCGAAGCCGTGGTTGAACGGCGCGATCACCGGATAGCGGTCGTCCGGGCCCAGGGTGACGATCTCGGCCCAGTCCCAGTAGCCGCGCAGCACCTGGGCGTGGTCGAGCATGACGCCCTTGGGGGTGCCGGTGGTGCCGGAGGTGGACATGATCTCGCACAGGTCGTCCGGTCTCACCGCCAGCGCCCTGGTCTCGACGTCGCCCTCGCCGGTCTCCAGGAGCTCGGAGGTGGTCAGCGTGGCGGCCCGCCGTACCCCGTCGGGGACGATCACGTGGCGCAGGACCGGCAGGGGCGGCAGCAGGTCGGCCAGGACGGCGCCGCCCGCGCCAGGGCCGGTGACCAGCACCTCCGCGCCCGTCTTCGCGATGATCTCCGCGGCCTCGAAGCCCTTGTACCGGGAGGAGAGCGGCACGATCACCGCGCCCGCGTCCCAGACGCCGAAGGCGTGCGCCACCCACGCGGCGTCGTTGATCCCCCACACCGCCACACGGTCGCCGGGCCCGACGCCCAGCGCCATCAGCCCGCGCGCCACCGCGGCGGCCCGTTCGCGCAGCTCGCGCAGGGTGAGGCGGACCGGCCCGTCCACCACGAGGGTGTCCGGATACGCCGCGGCCCGCGCGCGCAGCATGCGGGGGAGCGTCCCCCAGCCGGGCACACTCTCCATCGCGCCTCCTCAGCCGGCCAGGCTGCGATCGCGGCCCAGGTGGTGGCCGCGCAGGTCCGCCACGACACCGGGCGTGACGGCCTCCGACACCTCGGGCGCCACCTCCACCCCGATCTGCACCGGCGTCAGCCCGTGCACGGCCTGCTGGATGCGCGACTTCCACATCGGGTTCTTGATCAGGCTCGCCCGGTTGAAGACGACCGTGAGCACGGCGGCGTCCAGCGTGCCCTGGCGGCTCACCGTCAGTTTCCAGCCCGACACCCCGTCCACCTTGGCCAGCGCCTTCTGGATCCGGAGCAGCGACACCCACACCCCGCGCACGAGCACGTGCTCGCCGACCGTGTGCGCGGGCGCGAGCCCGCCCCGCGACACCTGCCCGGTACGCAGCACCGCGTCACCCAGCGCCGCGTGCCCGCGCGGCGTGATCACCACCTCGGCGAGCTCGCCCGCACCGGGATCGAGCGCGTCCTTGCCCAGCGCCGCCAGCCCGACCAGCCCCTCGGCCAGCGGCACGAAAGGCTCCTCCTCCGCGGTACGGCAGGCCAGCGCGGCCCCGGTGAACGGGCTCGCGTACACCTCGGTCACCGCGGCGTCGAACTCCTTGGCCAGATACGCCATCGTCCGCTTGGCCGCGTTCTCACCCGTCAGCACGATCGTGCGCAGCCCCAGGTCCAGCGGGTCAAGCAGAAACTCCAGGTGCAGGCGGGACAGGAAGTCCATGGCCCCGGTCGGCGTCGCCACCAGCGCCGTGGCCCCGACCGAGGTGAGCGCGTGGTGCAGCCGCATCCGCCCTCTGGGCCCGACCGAGGCGCCGGCCCGCGCGACGTCCGCCGCCGCGCCGGCCCACAGGGCGCCGGCCGGTTCGGCCAGTGCCACCACCACGCGGTCCCGCGCGCCGACGCCCGCAGCCTTGAGCGCCGCCCCGGTCATCGCGGCGGCGTCGGCGCGCTCCCCGGGCCCGAGCGGGAACACGCTCGCCGCGTCCGGCGAGACCACCAGCAGCCCGGACGCCGACCGCCCGGCGGCGCCCAGGTCGTCACGTGTGAGCCATCGCATCGAAGGCCACCCCCATCCCTTCCCTGAGACCGCAGCGGCGCATCAGCGCACCACCTCGGTCATGAACGTGCGCATCGACTCGGTGACCAGCGGATGCGCCAGCCCACCCACCTGGCACTGCAGGATCAGGTCGGTGGCGCCGGCCTCGGCGATGCGCGCGACCGCCTTGCGTGAGCCCTCCACGTCGTCCACCACGACCATGAGGTGCTCGCGCAGCGTCGCCATGGCCTCGTCGGGCGGCATGCCGGCCGCGAGCTGTCCCAGGACGCGATGGGTGGCGTGGCGGGCGTCGTAGTAGTCGGGCGGCGTGACCAGGTTGACCTGGCGCCGGATATACCAGAGCACGGCGTCGGCCGCCTCGTCCCGCGCCTGCCCCACGTACCAGGGGATCATCAGCGCCACCCGCCGGCTGGCGGGGTCGAAGCCATGGTCGGCCAGGCACTCCCGGTATTTCGCGATGTCGGCGGCGACGTCGTCGATGCCCTTCAGCATCGTCATCCCGAGCAGGTTGTAGCCGTGCTTGGCTGCCGCCAGGTAGCCCTCCAGGGACGTGGACGCCACCCACACCCTCGGATACGGCTCCTGGACCGGCCGCGGGTACACGGACACGTCCGGAATCTCGAAGAACTCGTTCGACCGGCTGACCGGTTCGCCGTCCGCCTGCCAGATGGCCAGCGTGGCCTCCAGGGAGTCCTCCCAGATCTGCCGCGACTTCTCGAACGGCTTCTGGAACGCCTGGTACTCCAGCGGCGAGGCGCCGCGGCCGGTCCCGAACTCCACCCGGCCGCCGCTCAGGACGTCGAGGGTGGCCACGCGCTCCGCCGTACGGATGGGCGACTGGAAGGGCAGCAGCACCACGCCCAGCCCCAGGTGGATCCGCTCGGTGCGCTGAGAGATCGCGGCCAGCACCAGATCCGGCGCGGAGGAGTGGGAGAAACCCCTGGTGAAGTGGTGTTCGACGAACCAGGCCGTGTCGAAGCCCAGTTGGTCGCCCAGGACCACCTGGTCGATCACATTCCGGAACGCCTGCTGCTCGACCTCGCGGGTACGCCCGCGAACCTCCAGTTCGTAACCGAGGCTGATCCGCATTCATCCTCCAAGTAAACCAAGCGCTCGCTTGGTAGAGACTATCAGGGCGGCTGTCCGGCGGGAAGTGCGGCTGTGCGTCCGGGACTTGCGGGATACGTGGTACGGCGATCAGAGTGGGTGATCGTGAGGCGAAAGCACGCGCTGCGGCGGCAGAAAGATGGCACGCTCCCAGACATGAGGGGTTTCCGCCGGACTCGGTCGAGCGACGACGAGCTTTCCAGCGCGCGCCGCTACGAGGCGTTCGGCCGGGTCATGGCGGTCCTGGCCACCAAGGCGGACTTCATCGAGGCGTGCCGCGACCTCACCTGGTGGCGGGGCGCCGACCACAGCTGGCACATCGAGTGGCGCGACGGCCCCTACGCCGCCGAGGTGGCCGCGCTGCTCGCCGAGCACGTGCGCGACCCCGACTTCGACGGCAGCCTGGTCACGGCGGCCGGTCCCGGCAGTGACGCCTCGGCCGTCCTCGACGTCATGGGCGTCCGCTTCGAACTCCACGCCGTCGACCCCATGGGCTCGGCCCGCGTGCACGTACGCCCCGGCTTCTGGCGCCTGGCCGAGGCCCTGGACACCACCCGCCGCACCAACGCCCGCCAGCCCTGGGAAGAACTCCTCGGCGGCTAGCCGCCGAACACGTGCGCGGCCAGCTCCCCGCGATGCCCCAGCGGGGTGCGGAAGAGCTGGGCGTCGGAGGTGGCGCGCTTCAGATGGCGGTGGGCGTCATGCTCCCAGGTGATCCCGATGCCGCCGTGGACCTGGATGTTCTCACCCGCCGCGCGCAGATAGGCCTCTCCGCAGTAGGCCCCGGCGACGGCGGCGGTCACGTCCGACTCGTGCGCGGCCAGCGCCGCCGACCTGGCCGACTCCACCAGCAGCGCCACGTCGGCCAGCTTGTGCTTGATCGCCTGGAACGACCCGATCGGCCGCCCGAACTGCCGCCGCTGCTTGGCATACTCCACCGACGCCTCAAGGCACCGCTCCGCCCCGCCCGCCTGCTCGGCCGCGAGCGCGGCGATCCCGAGCGTGCGGACCGCGTCCCGGTGCTCGTCCCCGCCCAGGACGGTGGCGGGCGTCCGCTCGAAGACGAGCCTGGTCAGGGGCCGCGTGAGGTCCATGGTCCGGTACGGCTCCCGCACCGCGGGCCGGGCCTCGACCAGATGCCCGCCGGCGTAGAGAAGCACCAGATCCCCGTCCAGGACATACGGCGCCTCCCCGTTCAGCAGCCCGTCCTCCAGCGACAGTTCAGGGCCGAACACGACGGTCGCGCTCATCGCGCCCTCGGCCAGCGGCGGGAGCAGGCGCGAGCGGGCCGCCGCATCCCCGTCGAGCCTGAGCGCCGCCACCGCCAGTACCGCCGTCTGCAGGAACGGCTGCGCCGACAGCGCCCGCCCCACCTCCCACGCCACGGCCGCGACCTCCTCGGGCCCGCAGCCCGCGCCGCCGTACTCCTCGGGCACGGCCAGTCCCGCGATGCCGAGTTCCCGCGCGAAGTCCGCCCACGACGCGGACGGGCGGCGGGACAGGTACGACCGGACGGTGTCACGCAGCAGATCCATGCTCCAAGACTAACCAAGCACTTGCTTCGCCGTTAGCTTCGGTTGACCGAATTTTGCCTTTTCTGTAAGTCCGCATACTGTGAGTAATGGCCGCCTTTAGTGGTTACTGGGGGAAAGGGTGGCCTGGGAATGGAGATGGAGAAGAAGACGAGCGCCGTCGACTATGCCGACTTCGCCGAGTACGACCGGCGACAGCGCGGCATCGAACGCCACGTTCTCGCGGCCTTCCTCGGAGGGCTGGCCGTCGGCCTTCTCGGCATGTTCGTCACCGACAACGCGCCGGCCCTGCTCGCCGACCTCTACGACCCGTACGTCTACCTCGCGCTGACCATCGCGCTCGGCGCCACGAGCACCGGGTTCGGATGGGCGCTGCTGACCACGTTCCTGGCGACCGTCTCGTCGCTGGTGGCCGCCATGGGCGGCAGCGCGATCCAGGGCCGCTTCAACATCGACGTCGTGGGCGGCGGGCCCGTCGCGCTGAACGTGCTGCTCGTGCTGCTCGTGGGCCTGGGCATGCTCGGCTACCTCACCCGCAGGAACGATCTCTGGGGCGACCTGGCCGCCGGCGGCATCGGCGCCCTGGTGCTGGCCGACGTCATCGACCGGGCGACGCCCGGGTTCCTCGACACCGAGGCCACGTTCTGGCCGGTCCCGGCCGTGGTCGTCGGCGTGCTGACCGTCATGGCCGTGCTGTGGCTGCGCCGTACCACCGTGGGACGGCTGCGCGCGCTGGGGGTCACGGCCGTGCTGGCGGGGCTCTTCGCGTTGTTCGTGACCTGAGCGTGAAGGCGCCGAGGCGGCAAGCCCGCGCGGCGCGGCCCCCCGAGTCGATAGCCTGTAGTCCTTCACTTCCGGGTTCGAGCAAGGAGTAGCCGTGTTGCTGCGCATGTCGTCGTTGTTTCTTCGCACCCTGCGGGACGACCCGGCAGACGCGGAAGTCCCGAGCCACAAGCTCCTGGTCCGCGCCGGCTACGTCCGCCGCGTCGCGCCCGGCATCTACTCCTGGCTGCCCCTGGGCATGCACGTGCTCAAGAACGTCGAGTCGATCGTCCGCGACGAGATGAACAAGATGGGCGGCCAGGAGGTCCTCTTCCCCGCGCTGCTGCCCAGGGAGTACTACGAGGCCACCGGCCGCTGGACCGAGTACGGCGACACGCTCTTCCGCCTCAAGGACCGCAAGGGCGCCGACTACCTGCTCGGCCCCACCCACGAGGAGCTCTTCGCCGACATGGTGAAGGGCGAGTACGCCTCCTACAAGGACTACCCGGTCACGCTCTACCAGATCCAGACGAAGTACCGCGACGAGGCCCGCCCCCGCGCCGGCATCCTGCGCGGCAGGGAGTTCCTGATGAAGGACTCCTACAGCTTCGACCTCGACGACGACGGCCTCAAGCGCTCCTACGAGCAGCACCGCGAGGCCTACATCAAGCTGTTCGACCGGCTCGGCATCCACTACAAGATCGTCTTCGCCACCTCCGGCGCCATGGGCGGCTCGGCCTCCGAGGAGTTCCTGGCCCCCACGCCCACCGGCGAGGACACCTTCGTCGCCTGCCACTCCTGCGGCTACGCCGCCAACGCCGAGGCCGTCACCACCCCCGCGCCCGCCGCGCGCCCGGTGGCGGAGGCCGGCGCCCAGCAGGTGCTCGACACCCCGGACACCCCGACGATCGAGACCCTCGTCGAGCACGTCAACACGGTCCACGGCCTGTCGATCACCGCCGCCGACACCCTCAAGAACATCGTCGTCAAGATCACCACGCCCGGCTCCGACAAGGTCGAGACGCTCATCGTCGGCGTCCCCGGCGACCGCGACGTCGACTTCAAGCGCCTGGAGGCCGCGCTGGCCCCCGGCGAGCCGGCGATCTTCGAGGCCGAGGACTTCGCCAAGCACCCCGGCCTGGTCCGCGGCTACATCGGCCCGCAGGTCCTGAAGGACCTCGGCATCCGCTACCTGGTCGACCCCCGCGTCGTCACCGGCACCGCCTGGGTCACCGGTGCCAACGAGCCCGGCAAGCACGCCGTCGACGTCGTCGCCGGCCGCGACTTCACCCCAGACGGCACCATCGAGGCCGCCGAGGTACGCGCCGGCGACGCCTGCCCGCGCTGCGGCGGCGAACTGTCGATCGACCGCGGCATCGAGATCGGCCACATCTTCCAGCTCGGCCGCAAGTACGCCGACGCCGCCGGCCTCGACGCCCTCGGCCCCGACGGCAAGCCCATCCGCATCACCATGGGCTCCTACGGCGTCGGCGTCTCCCGCGCCGTCGCCGTCATCGCCGAGCAGGCCCACGACCAGCTCGGCCTGGTGTGGCCGCGCGAGGTGGCCCCCGCCGACGTGCACATCGTCGGCACCGGCAAGGAGAACCAGATCGAGGTCGCCCTGCAACTGGCCGACGAACTGACCGCCAAGGGCCTGCGCGTCCTGGTCGACGACCGGGCGGGAGTGTCGCCGGGCGTCAAGTTCAAGGACGCGGAACTGCTGGGCATGCCGACGATCCTGGTGATCGGCCGCGGCCTCTCCTCCGGCGTGGTGGAACTGCGCGACCGCGCCTCCGGCACCAAGGAAGAGATCCCCCTCGCCGAGGCGAGCGCCCGCATCCTCGCCGCCTGCTCCTGACCGTCACGCTCCGGAACTCTCCTCGCCCGGTCGCTCGTTATCAGGGCGTAACCGATCCCGAGGAGGGTTCCATGGGCTGGCACTACCGGAAGTCCATCAAGGTAGGCCCATTCCGCATCAACCTCTCACGCCACGGTGTCGGCCACAGCTTCGGCAACCGCCGCTTCCACATCCAGACGACCCCCGACGGGCGCCGGCACCTTTCCGTCCGCCTGCCCGGTGGGCTCCACGTGACCAAGACCCTGGGGCGCGGCCGTACCCGCCACTACCGCTACTGAGACGGACTGGTGGTGGGGGAGGGGGCCGGCTTGGGCGGGGCGGGCATGCCGGGGAACGCCGGCGCCGAGGGGCGGAAGCCGTAGGAGCGGGTCACCGACTCCTGCATGGCCAGGGCCGCGTACCGGCGCAGGGCCGCGTCCTCGCAGGCGGCCAGTTCGAGGTAGGTCGCGGTGATGCCCTGCTCCACGTGGACCGCCAGGCGGATCGCCTCCGTGGCGTTGCCGGGCGTCACCGGCAGCGCGTAGGAGGGCTCCGGCTCGGCCGGGCGGCCCCGGCGGGCGGTGATGAGGCCGCGTAGCTGGTCGCGGCGGGCCCGGTGGCCGTCGAACGCCGACGTCACCCTGGCCCGCAGCGCGCCCGTCGTCCTCGCGCCGATCAGGCCGTAGGCGTAGACCGCCGCGTGCTCGGCCGCGAGTGCCTTGCGGAGCCGTTCCAGATCGGAGCGGGATGTCTGTGTGGAGAGCGTCATAGGGACCTCGGCAGCGACAGGACGTGCAGGGCCTCGCAGGCGCCGATGCTGGCGATCAGCTGGGAGAGGGCGGGTGAGGCGTCGGCGAGCTGGCGCGGGCGCAGGGCGGCGGCCTTGCGCTCCACGTCGCGCAGCCGCGTCAGAGAGACCTTCGGCGGCGGCGACGGCGGGGTGGTCGGCGGGTTGGTGGGGAGCTTGGCCGCGTCGGGGAAGCGGCGGCGCAGCTCGGCCAGGTGGGCCCGGTGACGCTCGCGGAAGGGCGTCAGCTTCTCGCCGCCCGCGGTGATCAGCGTGGTGTAGAGGCCGATCGTGCGCTCCTTGTCGGCGATCAGCTCGCGCGCCAGGACGTGCTCCGGGTCCTCCGGCTTGGGGGTCGTGGTCTCCGGGGCGCCCGAGCCGCTGCACCCCGCCAGGGCCGTCGCGCCCGCGAGACTCGCCCCGCCCGCGAGAACGGCACGGCGGGACAGTGGACGGCGCACGGGTGAGACCTCCGGGAAACAGGACGCAGACAGCATCGTACGGGCTCGCGCCCGCGATCGCCGCCACCGGCGGCTCGCCACCCGAGCGTGCCGAGTGGCGCTCTTTTCGGGCCCTGGTACGGATAGGGTGTCAACTGTCGTCGCTGGCAGTGCTGCCATGGACGCCGACAGCCGACGGCGAGGTACGCCCGGCTGGAAACATGACAATAGGGGAGGTCGATATGGGCAGCGCATCATCCCGCGACCACCTGATGAAGCTCCTTGAGCCCGTCGTCGCCGCGGAGGGTCTCGATCTGGAGGACGTCACGGTCACGACGGCCGGCAAGCGCCGGTTGCTGCGCGTGGTCGTCGACCGCGACGGCGGCGTGAGCCTCGACGACGTGGCGGAGGTGAGCCAGGCCGTCTCCACCGCCCTCGACGAGGACGATGCGATGGGCGGATCCGCCTACACGCTCGAAGTGTCCTCTCCAGGCGTCGACCGGCCGCTGACGGAGCCGCGCCACTGGCGCCGCGCGGCCAAGCGGCTGGTGAAGGCGGAGCTGCGCGACGGCTCCGTCGTGGAGGGCCGGGTGCTGACCGCCGACGACGCCGGCGTCGACCTCTCCGTTGACGGCGCTGAGCGCCGGCTCGACTATCAGGACCTCACCCGCGGACGGGTGCAGGTGGAATTCCGCCGTCTGGACGACGAAGACCCAGACGGCGACGAAGGCTAAGGGGGAAGCCTCGTGGACATCGACATGAGCGTCCTGCGCAGCCTGGAGCGGGAGAAGGACATCTCCTTCGACCTGGTGGTCAAGGCGATCGAGGACGCGCTGCTGATCGCCTACTTCCGCACCGACGGCGCGGCCCAGAAGGCACGGGCCGAACTCGACCGGCAGACCGGCCACGTCAGCATCTGGGCGGCGGAGCTCGACGAGGAGGGCGAGGTCGTCCGGGAGTTCGACGACACCCCGGGCAACTTCAGCCGCATCGCGGCGACGACCGCCAAGCAGGTGATCCTGCAGCAGCTGCGCGACGCCGAGGACGAGATCAACTTCGGCGAGTTCGCCAGCCGGGAGGGCGAGCTGGTCTCCGGCGTCATCCAGCAGGGCAAGGATCCCCGCGTCGTGCTGGTCGACCTGGGCAAGATCGAGGCCGTGCTCCCGCACAACGAGCAGGTCCCGGGCGAGGACTACGTGCACGGCGAGCGCATCCGCGCCTACGTCGTGCAGGTGAAGAAGGGGCACAAGGGGCCGTCGGTCTCGCTGTCGCGCACGCACCCCGGGCTGGTGAAGAAGCTGTTCGCGCTGGAGGTGCCCGAGATCGCCGACGGCACGGTGGAGATCGCCGCCGTGGCCAGGGAGGCGGGGCACCGTACCAAGATCGCGGTGCGCTCGCGCAAGCCGGGCGTCAACGCCAAGGGCGCCTGCATCGGGCCGATGGGCTCGCGGGTGCGCAACGTGATGACCGAGCTCCACGGCGAGAAGATCGACATCATCGACTGGTCGGAGGACCCCGCGGAGTTCGTGGGGAATGCCCTGTCGCCCGCCCGTGTTTCCAACGTCGAGGTTCTGGATCTGCAGGGGAGGGTCGCGCGCGTCATCGTGCCCGACTACCAGCTCTCGCTGGCCATCGGCAAGGAAGGGCAGAATGCCCGGCTCGCCGCCCGCCTCACGGGATGGCGGATCGACATCCGCTCCGACGCACAGGCAGAGGATGCCGCCGGTTCCGTAGATGCGTCAACACGGTAAGCTGGAATATGGTGGCCTGGCAGCCCCGCAGAGAACATGTGTGGGCTGCAGGGTTCGCACGGCTAAGTCCGAGCTGCTCCGATTGGTGCTGGTTGAGGATCACATAGTCCCCGACCTGCGAGGACGGCTTCCCGGCCGGGGTGCATCGCTGCATCCCGACCTGAGCTGTCTGGAGCTTGCCGAGCGTCGCCGAGCGTTTCCGCGCGCGTTCCGCGTGCCGGGGCCGCTTGACGTCTCGCGTGTGCGGGCGCACCTGAAAGAGGAGAACCACGAAATGTCATGTAGGACGCCGAGTTGATGGGCGGAGTCAGATTGCTATGAGCGCCTGATGAGCACGCGGCGATGAAGACGTCAAGGTAGCGACGGTCCGGACGGCACAGCCAGCCTCCCGGGCCGAGTAAGGGAGTGCAGTGGCGAAGGTCCGGGTATACGAGCTCGCTAAGGAGTTCGGCGTCGAGAGCAAGGTCGTCATGGCCAAGCTCCAGGAGATGGGGGAGTTCGTCCGTTCGGCGTCCTCCACCATCGAGGCGCCGGTGGTCCGCAGGCTCACCGAAGCTCTGGGCGCATCGAAGGGTGGGTCCAGTAAGGGCGGCGGTTCGTCGTCCAACAAGCCGCAGCCGCCAAGGGCTGCTCCTCGGCCGGCTGACAGCCAAGCCGGCAACGGCGCTGAGTCGCCGATTCCATCAGCCCCGCGTCCGGGGCCCAAGCCTGGTCCGGCTCCCAAGCCGGGCCCGCGCCCTGGTCCGGTTCCGATGCCGCACCAGCCGCAGCCCGAAGCTCCGCGCTCCGAGGCTCCGCAGGCGCATTTCGACAGTGGCACCAGTGCCCCGAGCGCTCCGAGTGCTCCGAGCACCCCGAGCGGGCCCTCCGGCTCGCGGCCGGCTCCCGGCCCGCGCCCCGGTCCCGCCGCCCGTCCCGGGCCCGGCGGGCCGAAGCCCGGTCCCGCGTCCCGTCCCGGTGGATCCGGCGGCGAGCGCGGTGGCGAGCGTCCTTCCGGCGGTGACCGTCAGTCCGGCGGCGACCGTCAGTCCGGCCCGCGCCCAGGCGCCCAGTCCGGCGGTGGCCCGCGTCCGGGCCCCGGTGGACCCAAGCCGGGTCCGCGCGGCCCGCGTCCTGGCAACAACCCGTTCTCGTCCAACGCCAGCGGCATGGGCCAGTCCCGTCCGCCGCGTCCCGGTGGCGACCGCCCCGGCCGCGACGGTGGTCAGGGTGGCCCGCGCGACCGTCGTGACGGTCCGCCGCGCGACGGCGCCGGTCCGCGTCCGCCGCAGGGCCGTCCCGGTCCCGCGGGTGCCGCGGGTCCGCGTCCCGGCCCGCCCGGTGCGGCCGGTCCGCGTCCGGGTCCCGGCGCCGGTGGCCCGCGTCCCGGCGGTCCGCGTCCCAACCCGATGATGATGCCGCAGGGTCGTCCCGCCGGTCCCGGTGGTGGCGGCGGTGGCGGTGGCGGTCGTCCCGGTGGGGGCGGCGGTCGTCCCGGCGGCGGTGGCGGCGGTGGCGGTCGTCCTGGTGGCGGCGGCGGTCGTCCCGGTGGCGGCGGCGGTTTCGCCGGTCGTCCCGGTGGCGGCGGCGGCGCCGGTCCGCGCACGGGCACCGGTGGTCCCGGTGGCGGTGGCGGCGGCTTCGCCGGTCGTCCCGGTGGCGGTGGCCGCGGTCGTGGTGGCGGCACCGCCGGCGCCTTCGGCCGTCCCGGTGGCCGTCCCACGCGTGGGCGCAAGTCCAAGCGGCAGAGGCGCCAGGAGTTCGACAACATGTCGGCGCCGGCGATCGGCGGCGTGCAGGTCGCTCGTGGCAACGGTGCGACGATCCGCCTTCCGCGCGGTGCGTCGCTGTCCGACTTCGCCGACCGCATCGGCGCGAACCCCGCCTCGCTCGTGCAGATCATGCTGCACCTGGGCGAGATGGTGACCGCGACGCAGTCGGTCAACGAGGACGCCCTGCAGCTTCTGGGCCAGGAACTGGACTACAACATCCAGGTCGTCAGCCCGGAGGAGGAGGATCGCGAGATCCTCGAGGCCTTCGACATCGAGTTCGGCGAGGACGAGGGCGACGAGGCCGACCTGGCCGCGCGTCCGCCCGTCGTGACCGTCATGGGTCACGTCGACCACGGTAAGACGAAGCTGCTCGACGCCATCCGCAAGACCAACATGGTGGCCCGCGAGGCCGGTGGCATCACCCAGCACATCGGTGCCTACCAGGTCGGCGCCACGCATGAGGGCGAAGACCGGAAGATCACCTTCATCGACACCCCGGGTCACGAGGCGTTCACCGCCATGCGTGCCCGTGGTGCCAAGGCCACCGACATCGCGGTGCTGGTGGTCGCGGCCGACGACGGTGTGAAGCCGCAGACCATCGAGGCGCTCAACCACGCCCAGGCGGCGGACGTGCCGATCGTGGTCGCGGTCAACAAGGTCGACAAGGAGGGCGCCGACCCCAACAAGGTCCGTGCCCAGCTCACCGAGTACGGCCTGGTGGCGGAGGAGTACGGCGGCTCGACGCTGTTCGTGGACATCTCCGCGAAGAACGGCACCGGGATCGACCAGCTCCTGGAGGCGATCATCCTGACCGCCGACGCCGAGCTCGACCTGCGCGCCAACCCGACGATGGACGCTCAGGGCATCGCGATCGAAGCGCACCTCGACAAGGGGCGCGGTCCGGTGGCGACCGTCCTGGTCCAGCGCGGCACGCTGCGCGTCGGCGACTCCATCGTCTGCGGCGAGGCCTTCGGCCGCGTCCGGGCGCTGCTCGACGACAACATGGAGCCGGTCGAAGAGGCCGACCCGTCGCGTCCGGTCCTGGTCATGGGTCTGACGGCCGTGCCGAGCGCCGGTGACAACTTCATCGTGGTCACCGACGACCGGATGGCTCGCCAGATCGCCCAGCAGCGGGCCGCGCGCAAGCGCAGCGCCGACATGGCCAAGTCCTCGCGCCGCCGTACCCTCGAAGAGCTCTTCAGTGACCTTGAGAAGGGTCGCGTCGACGAGCTCAAGCTCATCATCAAGGGTGACGTGTCCGGTTCGGTGGAGGCCCTGGAAGACGCCCTGCTCAAGATCGACGTTGGCGACGAGGTCAGGCTCCGTGTCCTGCACCGCGCCGTCGGCGCCATCACCGAGTACGACGTCAACCTGGCCGTGGCCGACGACAACGCGGTCATCATCGGCTTCAACGTCCGGCCTGAGCCCCGGGCGCGCGACCTCGCCGAGCGCGAGGGCGTCGACATCCGCTACTACTCGGTCATCTACCAGGCGATCGAGGAGATCGAAGCGGCACTCAAGGGCATGCTCAAGCCCGAGTTCGAAGAGGTGCAGATGGGCACCGCCGAAGTCCGCGAGGTCTTCAAGGTGCCGAAGATCGGCAACGTCGCCGGTTCGCTGGTCCGTTCGGGCGTCATCGTCCGCAACAGCAAGGCCAGGATCATCCGCGACGGTGTCGTGGTCGCCGACAACCTCACGGTGTCGTCGCTGCGCCGCTTCAAGGACGACGCGACCGAGGTCCGCGAGGGCTTCGAGTGCGGTATCGGTGTCGGCTACAACGACATCAAGCTCGACGACGTCATCGAGACGTTCGAGATGCGGGAGAAGCCGCGCGCGTAACACGCGGCCGGGCGCCCGGCGGACCATCCGCCGGGCGCCTCTCGCGCGCCCGGCGGGCTTTTCCACCGCAGCGGAGCCGGACGCGCGTTCTGAACTCGAGCGAAGCGGTGGTTGCCAACGATGTATGTGGGTGCTCTGACCCTGGACATCCTGCTCGGCGACGTGCGTTCGCTGAAGCAGAAGCGATCTGTCGTGCGGCCTCTGGTCGCCGAGGTTCTGCGGCGCTACCCCAGTGCCGCCGCGGCCGAGACCGGCCACCTCGATCTGCACCGGCGCGCGGAGATCGGCATCGCCGTCGTCTCCGCCTCCGCCGGCAACTGCAAAGAGGTGCTGGACGCCTGCGAACGGCTGGTGGCCTACCGCCCTGAGATCGAGCTGCTGTCCGCCCGGCAGCGGATCTACAACGACGAAGAGTAAGACAAAGGGGGACTGACATGGTCGACGCCGCACGAGCGCGTAAGCTCGCCGACCGCATCCAGCAGATCGTCGCCGAGATGCTGGAGCGGCGGATCAAGGACCCACGCCTCGGCTTCGTGACCGTGACCGACACGCGGATCACCGCCGACCTGCGCGAGGCCACGGTCTTCTACACGGTCTTCGGCTCCGAGGCCGAGCGGGCCGACAGCGCCGCCGCGCTGGAGAGCGCCAAGGGCATCATCCGCTCGGAGGTCGGCAAGCAGACCGGCGTGCGCTTCACGCCGACGCTGACGTTCAAGCACGACCCGCTGCCCGACAGCGCCCGCCAGCTCGACGACCTGATCAACGCTGCCCGTGCCAAGGACCAGGAACTGGCCCGCCAGGCCGAGAACGCCGCCTACGCCGGCGAACCCGACCCCTACAAGAAGCCCGACGCGGAGGACGAGGAAGAGGACGAACCCTCTGGCCGCGCAGGGCACCCGACGACATGACGCCCGACGTGCGCGACAGGACGGACCGCCCGGGGGCCCCGCCCCCGGCTCCTCCTCCCGATGACGGTACGGCGGACCGTCCCGGTCACCAGGCCGTGGGGGAGACGGCCTGGACCCGGGTGCTCACGCTGATCGAGCAGGCCGACGAGGTGGCACTGGCCTGCCACGTCTCGCCCGACGGGGACGCGCTCGGCTCGATGCTGGCCGTCGGCGCCGTGCTGCGTTCGCTGGGCAAGAAGGTCGTGGCCTCCTTCGGCGACCGGCGGTTCTCGGTGCCGAGGCTGCTGCGCTTCCTGCCCGGCCAGGACCTGCTGGTGCCGCCCGCCGCCTTTCCCGCCGAGCCCGAGCTGATGATCACGTTCGACTCGTCCACGCTCGACCGGCTCGGACTGCTGTCCGCCAACGCGGGCAAGGCGCGCGAGGTCGTGGTGATCGACCATCATCCGTCCAACACCGGGTTCGGCACGGTCAGCCTCATCGACCCTGACGTGGCGGCGACCGCCGTACTGGCCGAGCAGCTCATCTACCGGCTCGGCGGCACGCTCGACCGCGACGTGGCGACGTGCCTGTACGCCGGGCTGGTGACCGACACCGGCTCCTTCCGCCACTCCTCGACCACCCCGGCCGCGCACGAGATGGCGGCCAGGCTCGTGGCGACCGGGCTGCGGACCGACGAGATCGCGCGGGAGCTGTGGGACCGCTCGCCGTTCGGCTACCTCAAGGTGCTCGCGGCCGCCCTCGACCGGGTCACGCTGGAGGACGGGCTGGTCTGGACGTCGGTCACCCACCTCGACCGGGCCTCGTACGGCCTGCCGTACGAGGAGGTGGAGGCCATCATCGACGTGATCAGGCGCACCGACGAGGCCGAGGTCGCGGTCGTGCTCAAGGAGGATGACCTGGGGGCCTGGCAGGTGTCGACGCGTTCCAAGGGCGCGGTGGACGTGGCGGCGATCTGCTCGGCGCTGGGCGGCGGCGGCCACCGCAGCGCGGCCGGCTTCACCTCCCACGACAGCGTCGAGACGACCATGAACAGGATCCGGGCACTACTTCCGAGGAAGGCTTGATGGCCGAGAGCGGCTTGATCATCGTGGACAAGCCGGCCGAGTGGACCTCGCACGACGTCGTCGGCAAGCTGCGCCGGATCGCCGGCACCCGGCGGGTCGGCCACGCGGGCACGCTGGACCCGATGGCGACGGGCGTGCTGGTGATCGGCGTGGAGAAGGCGACCCGGCTGCTGGGGCACCTGGCGCTGACCGAGAAGGTGTACGAGGCGACGATCCGGCTGGGCGCCACGACCAACACCGACGACGCCGAGGGCGAGGTGCTGACCTCTGCCTCGGCCGCCGGAGTGGCCCAGGAGGCGGTGCTGGCCGGGGTCGCGGCGCTGAGCGGGCCGATCATGCAGGTGCCGCCGCAGGTCAGCGCGATCAAGGTGAACGGCGAGCGCGCCTACAAGCGGGTGCGGGCCGGTGAGGACGTGGAGCTGAAGGCGCGGCCGGTGACGGTGCACGCCTTCGAGGTGACCGGGGTGCGGTACTCGGGTGACGTCGTGGACGTCGACGCCACGGTGCGGTGCTCGTCCGGGACCTACATCCGCTCGCTGGCCCGGGACCTGGGCGCCGGGCTCGGGGTGGGCGGGCATCTCACGTATCTGCGGCGTACCCGGGTGGGGCCGTATGACCTGTCCCTCGCGCGGACCGTTGAGCAGTTGGCCGAGTCGTGCGTGGTGCTGCCGATCGGGGAGGCCGTTTCGGCCGCCTTTCCCCGGATGGACGTGACGGCCGAGCAGGCTCGGGTGATCTCGCATGGGGGGCGGGTTGCCTCCGTGGGGCTGGGTGCTGGGCCTATCGGGGTGTTCGGGCCGGAGGGGGAACTGCTGGCGCTCGTGGAAGAGCAGGGCAACAGCGCCAAACCCCTCGCCGTCTTCGCCTGACCCCCTCCCAACCACCCAACCGGTCGCCATCCGGCCGGCCAGCAGCCTCATCACCGCTCGGCGGCCTTCACCGTTTTCCTGGCGGCCTTGCCACCGGCTTCCGGCAGGAGGCTGCTCGGGCGAGGCAGAGCAGGGGCAGGCGGGTGCCGGGTATGCCTGGCCCCGGGCCATGGGCTTGTGGCGTGTGGCTCGGGTGGGGAGGGTGGTTGGGTTAGGCGGGCTTTTTGGCGATCAGGATGTCGCGGACGATGGCCTGGTCGACCCAGTGTTCAAAGTCGGGGAATTTCTGGACTTCGAGACTGCTGGCTTCAAGGATCGCGGCCAGGTCGTCGCGGGTTCCGCCGTAGGTGTTCCAGGAGATGCCCATCGCGCCCCCCGGCTTCAGCAGCTCGGCCCAGACCGGCACCGCCTTGCGGATCAGCTCCAGCGGGCTCCTGGACAACGCGCTGCCACCGCTGCGGCTGCCGTGCTGCACGCCGTACGGGGCATCCGTGGCGATGACGTCGAAGGTGCGGGGCTTGAAGAAGTCGCGCCCGCGCAGTGTGTCGGCGCTGACCACGCCCACCCGCTGCGTGTCGCCGCCCTTGAACGCCTCCTTGGTCGCCGCGAACGAGACGTTGAACCGGCGCCCGATCAGCGCGCGTTCGCGCCGGACCGGCACCGTCTCGGCGGTGTGCTTGAGCCGCCGGTCACGCAGCCACTTCTTCAGGAACCCTGAGTACGCCTCGAAGTCCTTGGCGTCCAGGTCCATGCCGTAGGCGTCGTAGCCGTACATGAGCGCCTGGTTGAGCGTGGTGCCGCGCCCGCACATCGGGTCGAACACCGACAGATGCCCGTCGAGCGCGAAGTCGGAGGCGAGGACGGTCACGTTCAGCAGGAGCTTGGTGAAGTGCTCGTTGGTCTTGCCCGCGTACTTCTGGATGGTGATCAGGTCGCTGCTCAGCCGGTCGAGCGGGGTCACGGTCAGCGGGCGCAGCAGGTCGCCCTCCATGCCGAACAGCGCGTAGGCCGACGACAGGTTCGACAGCAGCGCCACGTCGCCCCCGGACAGGGGCGCGGTGGTCTCGAAGCAGATGTACGGCACGCCGCCGACGACCGCCTCCTCCACCCCCGACACCTCGCCCTCCAGCGCCCGGAGCCCGAAGACCTCCAGCTCGGATCGGGTCAGACGGACGGAGGCCTCACCGTAGACCCGGTTGAAGGCAGGCAGGATCAGCAGTGCGTATCGAGGCATGGTGCGACCGATGTTACCCCTCGATTGCCGGTAGTCCCGGCGGGCATGGCAGGCTTGTCGCTGACCAACTCGTCACGGGATACGAATGGGGCCGGGCGTGCAGCGTTCTGGAGGGTCCGTCGTCACGATCGGCGTGTTCGACGGCGTGCACCGCGGGCACCGGCGGGTGGTTTCACGGGCCGTCGAGGTCGCTGAGGAGCGCGGCCTGCGCTCGGTCGCCCTGACCTTCGAGCCGCACCCGGCGGAAGTGGTCAGGCCGGGCTCGCATCCGCCCCGGCTCACGAGCGCGCGCCGTCGCGCCGAACTGCTGACCGAGCTTGGCGTGGACGCGGTGGAGGTGCTGGAGTTCTCACTGGACGTCTCGCGGCTGACCCCGGCCGACTTCGCCGAGCAGGTGCTGGCCGACCGGCTGCGGGCGGTGAGCGTCGTGGTGGGGGCGAACTTCGCGTTCGGTCACAAGGCGGCGGGTGATGTGGAGACGCTCCGGGCGCTCGGCGAGAAGTACGATTTTTCGGTAGAAGTCGTGCCGCTGGTGGAGGGCGTCAGCTCGACCGCGATCAGGGAACTGCTGGCCGGCGGCGACGTCGCCACCGCCGCCCACGAGCTCGGGCGGCCCCACAGGGTGGAGGGCGTGGTGGTGCGCGGGTACCAGCGCGGGCGCCAGCTCGGCTTCCCCACCGCCAACGTGGAGACCCCGCCGCACACCGCCATCCCGGCCGACGGCGTGTACGCGGGCTGGCTGCAGTGCGTGGCCGTGGGGAACCTGCCCGCGCTGTACGAGGGCTGCCGCTGGCCGGCCGCCATCTCGGTGGGCACCAATCCCACCTTCGAGGGCGTGCCGCGTACCGTCGAGGCGTACGCGCTGGATCGCGACGACCTTGAGCTGTACGGCGCGCACGTCGCGGTCGACTTCGCGGCCAGGCTGCGCGGCAACACCAAGTTCGACTCCATCGAGGCGCTGGTCGCCCAGATCCACGCCGACGTGGACGAAGCCCGCAGACTCACGGCCTGACCTTGGCACGTGAGATCACGCGGAGTACGCACCCCTTCAACTGGTGGTAGCCTGTGGTGTCGGCTCTGTATCGGCGGCGCCTCGCGCTGCCTTGAGAGGCCTTCGCTGCGGCGACTGTAGGCACGCACGGTCGTTCGCATCATTCGAACCATTCACCGCGTGTCCGTAGATTGAAGGAGAGCCGTGTCCCTCGACACCGCTGCCAAGAAGGCAATCATCGCCGAGTACGCGACCATTGAAGGCGACACCGGGTCGCCCGAGGTGCAGATCGCGCTGCTCAGCAAGCGCATCAGCGAGCTCACCGAGCACCTGAAGACGCACAAGCACGACCACCACAGCCGTCGTGGCCTGCTTCTGCTCGTCGGTCGCCGGCGCCGCCTGCTGAAGTACCTGCAGAACACCGACATCCAGCGCTACCGTTCGCTCATCGAGCGGCTCGGCCTGCGTCGATAGAATGGTGAGGGAGCGGCCGAGCGGCCGCTCCCTTCTCATATCGGCCCCGGCGCGTCGCGCCGGGCCGGACAACTGAACATCAGAGACACTGAGAGCCCCCGCGTCCGTCAAGCACCATGCGACCCGCGACGCCTGCGGGCCGGTCCTCGGTAGTGGCTTCCGGTCAAGAACCGGGCGCTTCGATCGAAGACCGGCGCTGCACCTAACGAGGGTGCCGGTGAAGAAAAGAGGGCGCGGGAGACCGACCGACCAAGGAGGTCCCCCGTGGAGGGTGTCCACACCGCTGAAGCCGTCATAGACAACGGCGCATTCGGCACGCGCACGATCCGGTTCGAGACCGGCCGCCTCGCGCGTCAGGCGGCGGGTTCCGCCGTCGCTTATCTCGACAACGACACGATGGTCCTGTCCGCGACCACCGCGTCGAAGAATCCCAAGGACAATCTCGACTTCTTCCCGCTGACGGTGGACGTCGAGGAGCGCATGTACGCCGCGGGCCGCATCCCCGGCTCGTTCTTCCGGCGTGAGGGCCGTCCCTCCGAGGACGCCATCCTCACCTGCCGCCTGATCGACCGGCCGCTGCGCCCGTCGTTCGTCAAGGGCCTGCGCAACGAGATCCAGGTCGTCGCGACCATCCTGGCGCTCAACCCCGAGCACCTGTACGACGTGGTCGCCATCAACGCCGCCTCCCTGTCCACCCAGCTGGCCGGGCTGCCCTTCTCCGGTCCGATCGGCGGCGTGCGCGTCGCGCTGATCGACGGCCAGTGGGTCGGCTTCCCGACGCACCACGAGCTGGAGCGGGCCACGTTCGACATGGTCGTCGCGGGCCGCGTGCTCGACGACGGCGACGTCGCGATCATGATGGTCGAGGCCGAGTCCACCAAGGACACGCTGAAGCTGGTCGCCGAAGGCGCCGTCGGGCCCAACGAGGAGACCATCGCGCAGGGCCTGGACGCGTCCAAGCCGTTCATCAAGGTCCTCTGCGAGGCGCAGAACAAGATCGCCAAGGTTGCCGCCAAGGCGACCGCGGAGTACCCCGTCTTCCTCGACTACCAGGAAGACGCCTACACCGCCGTCGAGGGCGCCATCAAGAGCGAGCTGGCCTCCGCGCTCACCATCGCCGGCAAGCAGGAGCGCGAGCTCGAACTCGACCGGGTCAAGGGCATCATGGTCGAGAAGCTCGCCGAGGCCTTCGAGGGCCGCGAGAAGGAGCTGTCGGCCGCCTACCGCTCGCTCATGAAGAAGCTCATGCGCGAGCGCGTCGTCAAGGACGGCATCCGCATCGACGGCCGCGGCACCAAGGACATCCGCGCGCTGTCGGCCGAGGTCCACGTGATCCCGCGGGTGCACGGCTCGGCGCTGTTCGAGCGCGGCGAGACCCAGATCATGGGCATCACCACGCTGAACATGCTGCGCATGGAGCAGGTCATCGACACGCTCAACCCCGAGCGGACCAAGCGCTACATGCACAACTACAACTTCCCGCCCTACTCCACCGGTGAGACCGGCCGCGTGGGCTCGCCCAAGCGCCGCGAGATCGGCCACGGCGCGCTCGCCGAGCGGGCGCTCATCCCGGTCCTGCCGGCCCGCGAGGAGTTCCCCTACGCGATCCGCCAGGTCTCCGAGGCACTGGGCTCCAACGGCTCCACCTCGATGGGTTCGGTCTGCGCCTCCACGATGTCGCTGCTCGACGCCGGTGTGCCGCTGCGCGAGATGGTCGCGGGCATCGCGATGGGCCTCATCGGCGAGGGTGACACCTACGTCACGCTGACCGACATCCTCGGCGCGGAAGACGCCATGGGCGACATGGACTTCAAGGTGGCCGGCACCAAGGACGTCATCACCGCCCTGCAGCTCGACACCAAGCTCGACGGCATTCCCGCCTCCGTGCTGGCCGCCGCGCTCAAGCAGGCCAAGGGCGCCCGCCTGGCCATCCTCGACGTGATGCAGGAGGCGATCGACTCCCCGGCGGAGATGAACGCCACCGCGCCGCGCATCATCACGATCAAGGTCCCCGTAGACAAGATCGGCGAGGTCATCGGCCCGAAGGGCAAGATGATCAACCAGATCCAGGACGACACGGGCGCCGAGATCACCATCGAGGACGACGGCACGATCTACATCGGCGCCACCGACGGGCCCTCGGCCGAGGCCGCCCGTTCCGCGATCAACGCGATCGCCAACCCGCACATGCCCGAGGTGGGCGAGCGCTACCTGGGCACGGTCGTCAAGATCGCCGCCTTCGGCGCGTTCGTCTCGCTCATGCCGGGCAAGGACGGCCTCCTGCACGTCTCGCAGATCCGCAAGCTCCACGGGGGCAAGCGCATCGAGAACGTCGAGGACGTCATGAGCGTCGGGGAGAAGATCCAGGTCGAGATCGCCGAGATCGACGGCCGGGGCAAGCTGTCCCTGGTCCCGGTCGAGGTCATCGAGAAGGAGGCCGCGGAGAAGGCCGAGGGTGGCGGCGGTTCCGACGACGCTGCTCCCGCCGAGTCGGCCGGCGACTCCGACGAGCGGCCCCGGGAGGACAAGCCCCGCCGTACCCGCACCAGGACCCGCACCGCCCCTCGCAGCGGTGAGGACGACCGAAACTCGTGACAACGACCACGCTGCATCCCGGTAAGGACGGTGCCGGGGTTGTCCAGCGCACCGTCCTCCCCGGTGGGCTGCGCGTGGTGACCGAGACCATGCCGACCGTGCGTTCCGTCGCGGTCGGCATGTGGGTCGGCATCGGCTCGCGTGACGAGGCCCCCGAGCACACCGGGGCGACCCACTTCCTTGAGCACCTGCTGTTCAAGGGCACGCCCACCCGTGACGCCATGGAGATCTCGGCGTCCATCGAGGGCATCGGCGGGGAGATCAACGCCTTCACCGCCAAGGAGTACACGTGCTACTACGCGCGGGTGCTCGACGAAGACCTGCCGCTCGCGGTCGACGTGCTCTCCGACGTGGTGACCAGCTCGCTGATCACCGCCGACGACGTCGAGTCCGAGCGCGGGGTCATCCTCGAAGAGATCGCCATGCACGACGACGACCCGTCGGACGTGGTGCACGAGCAGTTCTCCGCCGCCCTGTACGGCGACTCGCCGATCGGCCGCCCGATCCTGGGCACGGTCGATTCGATCAACGCCCTGGGCCGGGAGCGCATCCTCGAGTACTACCAGCGCTACTACCGCCCCATGCGCACCGTCGTCTCGGTGGCGGGCAACGTCCGCCACGAGCACGTGGTGGAACTGGTGGCCCGCGCCTACGAACGGGCCGGCGCCCTCGGCGGCTCGCTGGAGTGCGCACCGCCGCGCACCAGCGGCCCCGGCGCGGCGACCCGCTCCGAGGTGCGCGTGATCGACCGTCCGACCGAGCAGGCCAACCTGGTCCTCGGCACGACGGGCATGTCCCGCACCGACGACCGCCGCTTCGCCCTGGGCGTGCTCAACGCCGCGCTGGGCGGCGGCATGTCGTCGCGCCTGTTCCAGGAGATCAGGGAGAAGCGCGGGCTGGCCTATTCGGCGTACTCCTACACCTCGGCGTACGCCGACACCGGCCAGTTCGGGATCTACGTGGGCTGCCTGCCCTCGAAGATCGACGACGTGCTCCAGATCTGCCGCGACGAGGTGGCCCGCGTGATCGACGAGAGCCTGACCCCCGAGGAGATCATCAGGGGCAAGGGCCAGATGCGCGGCGGCCTGGTCCTCGGCCTGGAGGACACCGGCTCCCGGATGTCCAGAATCGGGAAGAACGAACTGGTCTACGACGAGCTCATGTCGGTGGACGAGGTGCTGCAGCGCATCGACGCGGTGACCCCGGAGGAGATCTCCTCGGTGACCGCCGACGTCCTGAAGCGGCCCCTGACACTGGCGGTCATCGGCCCGTACGGCGACAAGGACTTCGCCCGGGCCATCGCCTGACCAAACGCCGAAGCCCCGCACGGCCCTCTCCGGGCAGTGCGGGGCTCCGCCATTTCCTCGCCGGTACGGCACACGCCGCCGGAACCGACATCAAGGCGGACACAGCCCGCCCGGGGACGCACGCCCGAAAGGGCGGGGTGCCGGGACGGCGGCGGGCTGAGACAGCGGGAGCGTAGGCCGGTGGGGTGCCGGGACGGTGGGGTGTGCCTGAACGGCCGGATGCCGGGACGGTGGGTGGGCCGGAACGGCAGGGCGCCGGGACGGCGGGGTGTTGGGCGGTGGGGTTCGGCGCCTTGGCAGGTGGCCGGGCCGGGGCACGGTGGCTGGTCAAGGGGGGCCGTTGCGGCGGGTACCACGTCCGACGTGAGAAGCGATCCCCACGATCGGCGGATACCCACGACGGCGGGTGGCGGTGGCTGGGCTTGCCGTAACAGAGAGATAGATAGGCTAAGGGACGTGATCAGAGTAGGGGTGTTGGGCGCACGCGGGCGGGTGGGCGTCGAGGTGTGCAGGGCCGTCGAGGCGGCAAGTGACATGGAGCTCGTCGCCGCCGTGGATCAGGGCGACGACATCGAGAACCTGACCGGCGCCGAGGTGGTGGTGGACTTCACCCACCCGGACGTGGTCATGGGCAACCTCGAATGGTGCGTCTCCCACGGCGTACATCCGGTGGTGGGCACGACCGGCTTCGACGAGGACCGGCTCGCCACGGTCAGGGGCTGGCTGGAGCGCTTCCCGGGCACCAACTGCCTGATCGCGCCGAACTTCGGCATCGCGGCGGTGCTGATGATGCACTTCGCCCAGCAGGCCGCCCGCTACTTCGAGTCGGTCGAGATCGTCGAGCTGCACCACCCGAACAAGGCCGACGCGCCGTCGGGCACC
This sequence comes from Nonomuraea sp. NPDC059007, assembly GCF_042740555.1. Classification (NCBI taxonomy): domain Bacteria; kingdom Bacillati; phylum Actinomycetota; class Actinomycetes; order Streptosporangiales; family Streptosporangiaceae; genus Nonomuraea; species Nonomuraea sp. NPDC059007. Next base: position 55,623 of record NZ_JBHYJD010000019.1, read on the forward strand.
GCGCGCCGTACCGCCGAGCTGGTCTCGCAGGCGCGGGCGAAGGCGGGCCTGTCCGGCATGCCCGACGCGACCAGCACCTCTTTGGACGGCGCGCGCGGCGCCGACGTGGGCGGCGTGCACGTCCACTCGGTTCGCCTGGCCGGCCTGATCGCCCACCAGGAGGTCCTCCTGGGCGGCGACGGCGAGATCCTCACGATCCGCCACGACACGATGAACCGCGCCGCCTTCACCCCGGGCGTCCTGCTGGGCGTCCGCCGGGTCCGCGAACTACCCGGCCTGACCGTCGGCCTGGAGCCCCTGCTCGATCTCTGACCCATGGCCCGCCCTTGTTGAAGGGCGGGCTCCCTATTTATCGAGTGCAATGTCACATTTCATGAACGATGGCTAAAACGAAGGTATCTGAATTAGCGAGCGCCCTCGGTGGCTAATTTCTAAAAGGAGCGCCTCCATGCGGCGGCGGTGCTACCTTAATTTCCAAGGTGGCATATGTGCCTTCTGGGGTGTGAGTGTTGCGGCACCCTCCGGGCCCGTCGTCTGCATCTATGAGTCCTCGGGCTGGAGTGTGCGATGAGCCAAGCGAAGCACAGCGAGGACACCGGAACGATATTCGTCGACGACTCCGGTGACAGTAGGCGCATTATGGTTTACTCCGGCCTGCACCTTCCCGATCGCCGGATTCCGGAAGCATTGGCGATCTTGGATGACTTTCGCGATCGGCTCGCCGCCGAAGGTGTCATTCCGGTGGAAGCGCCCCTGCATGCCGTAGATCTAATTGGCGGGCGCGGACGCCATTTCCACTCGTACGGCAAGCATGGTCTCAGCCGGACGGGCTATCGGGAGTATCTGCGTGATGCGGTCCGGCGCGGGCTCGCCGTGATTGCCGATATCCCGGACATAAGCGCCTATGTCGTATATAGAAGTCCGCTAGCTAAGAAAACGGATAGGTCCGAACTCTACAAGAACATGCTCACGGAAATAAATCATGATCTTGCTGAGAGTAATCGAACCGCGAAGATCATTATAGATGGCGACGGGAGCAATCCGTCCTTTGGGGAGATGCATTACAGCCTCCCGGCGAAAGGGTGCCGGATAGACGGAGGGCCGTCATTCCTCCCCGCAGCTCACTGCAGTCTGCTGCAGGCCGCCGATCTGGTGGCCTATGCCGCTTATCAGGGCCTGGCGCGGAACCCGAATCGGTCCTTCATGTGGGACTGGCTCAAGCACGCGTTCCCGCACCTCAACGGTCCGCTCGCACGTTGAGAAAGGGTTGAGCCTGGCCATACGGCCAGGCTCAACCGGGCAGGACCTGGACCGATCGAAATCACTCCAGGACCGCGTCCCGAGTCTTTCACATCCCTGGCGAAAGGTGGAGGGAGTCATGGCGACGGTTGACAATGGCAAGCCGGTCGCGATCACGTGGGGGCGTGAGAAGCTGGTCGTCTCCTCCCCGCTGGAAGCTCTGCCAGCGGCGCCCAGCCTTGGCGATCAGAAGAGGATCGTGGCGGCGGCGGTTCAACACCAGCTCCTGTCCGTCCCGGAGCGGAGTCTGGAGGCGGTGGCCCGAGCCTGCGTGCGTCCTGACCTCGTAGCGCTCCAGCTGGAGCAGTCCCGCGGTGAAGGCCTGCTGTTGGAAGAACACGTGGACGGGGCCACACTGCGATCGGTTCACTCCCGCGTGTGGATGAGTGAGCTCATTCCCGGGATCCAGCCCCGGACCAGCCAGGAGGCGCTGTCCGTGCCGGATCCGGAGGTGTTCGGTGTTGCCAAGGATGGCAGGGCGCAGGCAATCATCCGATATCGCTACCGTGATCTTGAGCATTTCCGGCAGCATGTCTGGCAGACGATCTCGGTCACACTGCACCTCAACTCCTACGAGGAGTCCATCCTGTCGCGCCGTGTCACCCGGGCACTCATCGCGCACCCGGTGATGATCGAGTTTGTGGATGGCACGGACCCGCTGTATCTGATCGCTGTCCGGGACGGGATCACCAGGCTCGCCAGTGCCTGGAAGGTCCTCGCCGGGCCATCCACTAGCCCAAGTGGCGCGGCCGACCTGGCCGTGCGCACCCTCTTCGGCGAGTCGAACGCGCAGCCGGGGGTGTCCCTCTCCGATCGTATGAGCAACGGCAGGGCCGACCACCGGGAGCTGTTGCGGAGGGAACACCACGAGAGTGAGCACGCGTCCCTTCGGCAGGTGCAGATCGCTCAGACGTTCCTCATGCCCGCCCACCTCGCGGTCGGCGTGGAAGCCCACTCGAGCGGAGCGCTTACCCCTGAGGATGTGTTCGACGACGCCGTGCGTTCGATCCTGGCCTCGGTGCACGTTGAATTCAAACCATGGGATGACTCCGCCCAAAACCTGGAGGTCGTGACCCGCTCGCTCAAGCTTTTCGTGCAAGACCGAAATACCGCGCTGGGGGATCAAGAGCAACTGCGAGATGTGTACTCGCTGGCGATCGGACGCGCGAAGGAAGCCGAGACACCGCGAGTTTACGGGGACGAACGGATCCCGGGTACTCCGCTGTGGCGGGCGATCTGCCTGCTGCACACCCTGACTCGCCCCGAGTTCCGCGAACAGCTCAAAGCGAGAGCGAAAGAGATCAAGAATGAGCGCCGTATGTCCACGAAGGGGTACGCGGGACTACTCGGCCCGGTCATCGACCACCCATGGAGGGCGACCAAGAACGCGGCGACCAAGCCGGCGCGCAACGCATGGAGTAATGGCGGGGTGCTCTGCGACGACGTGCTGGCAGATGGGTGGATTCCTGTTCCAACCGACAACTTCCTGGGCCTGGTCAAACCGGCGCTCGACGGTGACACGAACGCCCGGTGCACATTGGCGGTGGCCGGTGGAGTCGCCCTGATCGCCGACAAGCTACTCACCCGGAACGTCGGTTCCGCTGTCTCCTCGACGCCCCTTGCAGGGAAGGTGCCTTTCCGGGCGGACGTGTCAACCGTGATAGCCGGCTTGATGCGCAGAGACAATGAGATGGGCATCTGGTTGCTGGCGCACGCGGCACAGCGATTCCGCCACGACCGATTGCCACGCAACGCGAGTACGCCGCGCCAGCTGGGCTTGCGTGACGACGCCACCGGCTACGTCCACGTGGCCGTAGACGTGGCGGAGGCTGACCGGATCCGCCGTGAGAACGGGGGCGAGGTTCCCCTTACGACATGGGACGTGGTTCTCGCCTCCGACCCCGAGCGCTTCTCCAGGCTCACTTTCCCGGCAGCACAGTCGCAGGAGGTTGCCGAACCATCCCTTCCAATAGCCGCGGGGCCTGGCGACTTCCAGGTCACGGCGCCTCCTCGGCCAGAGTTGTCCACCGGACAGCTGATCGTGCGGGAACGCCAGAGTCTCCTCAATTGGCTGAGCGGCGCGCGAAAGTCGCTGGAGACCCTGGAAGGCCTGGGTGCCAGTGTTTCTCTTCCTCCGCTGCTCGGCTCTCCCGACGAATGGCTGCACCTTCAGCAAAGCGCCTTCGATGTGCTCGAATTCATCCAGCGGAATCGGCCCGATCGGCCGGACGACGATGACGACGATGACGACGAGCAGGATTAGCGAGTGCGGAATCGGCTGACGCCTCAAAGGCACACGGCGCGCCCGCTTTGCGGCGGGCGCGCCGTGTGGAGGGGGTTCCCGGCTCCGCACAAGCCGGGTACACGATCATCACAGTAAACGCATGCGACACATCGTCGTGGAACATGAGACCGTGTCGGCATGGTGCGATGGGCCGAATCCGGGGAACTTTCCCGGCTGATCGAGGTGGAGCAGGCGGCCGACGGGTTGTTCCTGCAGGTGGGGATCGAGTTTCCGCCGGGGACGACGATGGTCCAGGAGGTCGCCGACGTCGGCACCGTGCTGGTGGAGGGTGAGCCCGCGGCGGGGTTCGCGATGTTCGGGTGGGTGGACGGGAACGTGCATCTGGATCAGCTCGCGGTGCATCCCGGCCAGATGCGGCAGGGGATCGGCGGGCGGCTGGTGCGGGCGGTGCTCGATCACGCGCGGGCGGCGGGCGCGCCGGCGGTGACGTTGACGACGTTCCGCGACGTGCCGTGGAACGCGCCCTGGTACGAGCGCCACGGGTTCACGGTCCTGCCCGAGCGGGAGTGGGGGCCGGAGGTGCGCAAGGTCGTCGAGCATGAGCGGGAGCTGGGGATCGAGGTCGCGCCCCGGGTGGTGATGCGCGCCGACCTGGGCCGATAGCCTGGGCGGGTGAGCCGCTTGCGAGATGATGTGTGGCAGGTCGTCGGCGGGGTCTATGACCAGATCCTCGCCCATCCGTTCCTGGCCGGGCTGACGGACGGGTCGCTGCCGCGTGAGGCGTTCCGGCACTACGTCGTGCAAGAGGCGCATTTCCTGCCGGACTACGCACGTGCCCAGGCGGCCTGCGCGGCGCGTTCGCCGGAGCCGTCCTCGGTGCAGAGCTTCGCGCGGGACGCGGCGATGACGGTCGAGGTCGAGCACAGCCTGGTGGTGGAGCTGCTGGCCGCGTTCGGGCTGGACGAGGCCGACGCGCGCAAGCTGCCCGCCGCGCCCACCACGGTCGGCTACGCCTCCTACCTGGTCAGGAGTTGCTCGCTCGGCACCTTCCCCGAGGCGCTCGGCGCGATCGTGCCCTGCTACTGGATCTACGCCAGGGTCGGCGAGGCGCTGCTCCAGCGCTCGTCGCCCGATCCGCTCTACGCCTGGTGGATCGAGACCTACGGCGCCGAGTCCTACCAGGAGACCGTCGCGGGCGCGCTCGATCTGCTCGACGGCCTGGTCCTGAGCGCCGACGACCGCGAGCGGCTCCTGGACCGGGCGCTGACGACGGCCCGGTTCGAGTGGATGTACTGGGAGGCCGCCTGGCGCCGGGAGGGCTGGCCATGCGGCTGAGGGAGCTGGTGCGGGCCCGCCACCTCCACCTCAAGGTGCTGACCGGGCATGACCTGCTCGACCGGCAGGTACGCGGCGTGTCCACCACGGACCTCGCCGAACCGGGCAGGTTCGTGAAGCCGGGGGAGCTGGTGCTGACCGAGCTGACCTGGCACACCGGCGCCGAATCATCCCGGCATTTCGTGAAAGCGCTGGGTGAGGTGGCGGCGCTCGTGTCCGGCACCGCGCTCAAGGGTGTCCCGCTCGACCTCGTCGACGCCTGCGCCGAGGCCGGGCTGCCGCTGCTCACGCTCCCCGTCGAGGTGCCGTTCAGCCACGTCACCGAGCACGTCCTGCGCGCGCTGATCGCCGAGCTCGGCTCCCCACCCCGTCCCCGGTACGGCTCCCGCCGCCGCCTGGCCAGCACGCTGGTCGACGGCGGCAGCCTGACCAAGGTCGTCACCGCGGTCGCCGGCGAGCTCGACGTGCCGTGCTGGGTGATGTCGCCGACCGGCCGGGTCATCGTCGGTTCGCAGCCGCTGGCCGAGGAGCAACGGGAGCGGCTGGCCCACACATTCCTGACCGCGCGCCACCTGCCGGGGATGGTGGGCGGGCTGTCGGTCTTCCCGATCAGCAAGGGCGCTCCGCACCGGATCGCCAACTGGTTCCTGGCCTATGCGGGGGAGCAGGCGCAGGGGGAGAACGAGGACCTCATCGTGGAGCTGGCCGCGCTGGTGGCGCTGGAGCGCTCCCGGCTGGAGGCGGCCCAGCGGATCGAGCGGCGGGTGTTCGACCAGCTTCTGGAGCTGCTGGAGTCGGGGGACGCGGCCCTGCCCGGTGTGGTCTCCCGCCTGCACACGTTGCACGTGGAGACCGAGCACGGGCTGCTGGTGGTGGCGTTGTCGGCGCCGGGGGACGCGGGCGTGGCCGTACTGGATGAGCTGTTGCGGCCGCTCGCGCCCGGGATCGTGACCGCCACGCCCGGCGCCGCGGACGGTGAGGCGATCGCGCTCGTCCCGCTGGCGGGCAACAGCGCGCGGGAGCTGACCGAGCACGTGATGGCCGGCGCGCGCAGGCTGGAGGCGGGGCTGAGCGGCGAGGGGCGGATCGCGCTCGGCGTCAGCAGCGTCACGACCGGGCCCGCCGCGCTCAACGGGCTGATCGAGGAGGCCCGGCACGCGCGCTCGCTGGCCGCGCTCAGCGGCGAGCGGATCAGCGTGATCACCGGCGACGATGTCAGCTCCCACCGGACGTTGCTGGCGGCGATTCCGGCGGATCTGCGGAAGTCGTTCAGGACCCGGCTGCTGGGCGCGCTGGAGGCCTACGACGCGGCGCACCAGACCGATCTGCTGGAGACGTTGCAGGCGTTCCTGGAGGAGTCGGGCAACTGGACCTCGACCTCGGAACGCCTGCACGTCCACGTCAACACGCTGCGCTACCGGCTCAAGCGCATCGAGGAGCTGACCGGCCGCTCGCTCAACTCCTGGGACCAGCGGGTGGACTTCATGCTGGCCGTGCGCATGCGTTAGGGCGCGTAGACGTCCACTTCGGCGATGTAGGCGTCCTTGACGTGGCGGGGCAGCCAGGTGATCTCGAAGGCGTTGCGCTGCAGCTGCTTGAGGTCCTCGTCGGGGAAGTTGAGCACTTCGAGGTTCTCGGCCACGTAGCCGAGGAAGTAGGCCGGGTCGTCGGAGTTGATCGTGACCCGCACGCCCAGGTCGAGCAGCTTGCGGATGCCCTCGATCTTCATGGAGTCGGTGACGTAGCCGTTGGAGATCGGGCAGGAGGTCATGCCGATGCCCTTGTCCAGGACCTCCGCGACCAGCTTCGGGTCCTCCAGGATGTTGACGCCGTGGTCGATCCGGTTGACGCCGATGTCCTGGATCGCCTGGCGGATGTGCTCGACCGAGTTCTGCTGGTCCACGTCGCAGTGCATGGTGAGCAGGTAGCCCTCCTGGCGGGCGCGCTCGTACACGGCGGCGAACTTGGCCGGCGGGTTGCCCTTCTCGTCGGAGTCCAGGCCGACGCCGACGATCCACTCCTTGTAGGGCAGCGACTCCAGCAGCGTCGCCATCGCGTACTCGGCCTGGAAGTCGCGCAGGAAGCACATGATGAGCTGCGCCCGCACGTCGAGCTGGGCCTCGGCGTCGATGAGCGCCCGCCGCAGGCCCCGGATCACCACGTCGAACGGCACGCCGCGCGAGGTGTGCGCCTGCGGGTCGAAGAAGATCTCCGCGTAGCGCACGTTCTGCGAGGCGGCCTTGCGCAGGTAGGCCATGGCCAGGTCGTAGAAGTCGGGCTCGGTGCGCAGCACGCCCATGCCCTCGTAGTAGATCTTGAGGAACGAGGGCAGGTCGTCGAAGTCGTAGGCCGCGCGCATCTCCTCGACGCCCGCGTACGGCAGCGCGATCCCGTTGCGCCGGGCCAGCTCGAACTTGAGCTCCGGCTCCAGCGTCCCCTCGATGTGCAGGTGTAGCTCACACTTGGGCAGCCCGGCGATGAACGCGTTCACTGAATGACCTCCACGACCTCGAGGTTGACGCAATCCACCAGGCCGAGGTCGGTCACGGCGTAGTCGGGGATCGCGGTGATGGACAGGAAGAACAGGTACATCAGCGGTGAAGGCAGGGTGCAGCCGAGTTCGCGGGCCAGGTCGTCCAGGCGTTGCTCGGCCACGGCCATCTCGGCTGCGGGCAGGTCGGAGACGATGCCGGCGATGGGGAGCGGGAGCCGTTCGCGTACCTGGCCGTCGACCACGATCACCTGGCCGCCGCCCATCTCGGCCACGGCGTTGACGGCCAGGGCCATGTCCGCGCGGGAGGCGCCGACGCAGATGATGTTGTTGTCGTCCGGGGCGGCGCTGGTGGCGATGGCGCCCTCGCGGATGCCCATGCCGCTGACCACGGCGACAGGCATGTTGCCGGTCTTGCCGTAGCGCTCCACGACGGTGACGAGGAGGGCGTCCTTCTCGACGCTCGGCTCCACGATGCCGTTGAGCACGGGGAGCGTGACGTCGCGGCGCTTGCGGACGAAGACCTGCTCGGTGAAGCCGATGGCCAGGACGTCCACTGCCGCCTGCTCGCTGCGGAGGGCGAAGTCGTCGGCCGTGACCGCCTTGACGGGAAATTTCGTGACCTGGCCGCGCGCGGGCGGGACGGTCGGGCTGATCAGCCGGCCGTCGCGGGCCACCAGCTCGCCCGCGGCGACGACGTCGCGGACGCGGAAGTCCTCCAGTGAGTCCACGATCAGCACGTCGGCGAAGCGGCCGGGGGCGATGCTGCCCACCTTGTCGTCGATGCGGTACATCTCCGCGCAGTTGACCGTGGCCATCTGGATCGCGGTGACCGGGTCCACCCCGGCCTTCACGGCCATGCGTACCAGCTTGTCCATGTGCCCGCCGGCCAGCACGTCGGCGGCGTGCACGTCGTCGGTGCAGAAGGCCACCCTGCGGGCGCCGGCCTTGCTCACGACCTGGATGTTCTCCTGGAGGAAGTGGGCCACGGAGGATTCGCGGACGATGGCGTAGATACCCTGGCGCAGCTTCTCCAGCATCTCCCCGTGGGAGTACGACTCGTGGTCGAGGCGGATGCCGGCGGCGGCCAGGCCCGCGATCCGGCGGGCGTCCGACATCGGGGCGCAGCCGAAGACCGGCAGCCGGTGCTTCTCGGCCAGCTCAAGAGCCTGCATCACGGCGGGGTCGCCGTGCTCGACCATCTCCTGGACGGTCTCCCACACGCCCACGCACTCGGGCCAGGTGTGGGCCACACGGTGCTCGTCGGGGCCGAAGGTGAAGCCGACATTGCTCTGGGGCACGGTGTACGGGGCTTTCGCCGGGGCGCCCCACCAGATCCGCATCCCGGTCTTCTTCGACTCATCCAGAAATTTCCGGACTCCGGGCAGGCCCTCGACGACGAGCACCTGGTCGAGGCCCGACACGACGCTGGTGGTGCCCAGCGGTACGACCAGGTCGGCGAAGCTGGTGACCGACAACTTGGAGCACTCGATGTGCAGGTGCCCGTCGATCAGGCCGGGCACCAGGTACCCGCCCGCGGCGTCGATCACCCGGGTCTCCGGGCCGCGCTGGAGGGCGGGCCCGACGGTGGCGATCCGGTCCTGAAATATCCCGATCTCCGCGGGGTAGATCTCGCCCGTCAGGACGTTGACCAGCGTGCCGTTGGTGATGATCGTGTCAGCCGGCCGCCTGCCGTACGCCACGTCGAGCAGTGTCATCGAACCCCCTCAAGAACAGGAACGGAAACGGGCCGGCGATCCAGTACGGCATATGCCGCCCCGGCCACCAGGAACCCGGCGAAGATGCTGAAGTCGGCGCCGCCGGTGGCCTGGGAGATCCAGCCGACGAACGCGGTGGAGTTGATCCAGAGGGCAGCGGCGACCATACCCGCGACCTGGGCGATGATCGCCGCCCAGCGGACCTGGCCCGGTGCGCTCTCGTCGAACAGGGCCCGCGCGTCGTAGCGGCCCTTCCTGCGCAGCCAGTCGGTGACGTACACACCTGCCCACGGCGCCAGCCAGATGATCAGCAGGCCGAGGAAGGTGTTGAGCATCGTGTTGAAGTTCTCCGACGTCACCGCCACGTACGTGATGATCACGCACAGGATGAGGTCGGCGACCACAGCCACCCACCGTTTCACCTTGATGCCGGCGGCCTGCAGGTTCAACCCCGAGGAGTACAGGTCGGTGGTGTTGACCGCGAACAGCGAGACGATCGCCAGCAGCAGGTACGGCACGACGAACCAGGAGGGCAGCGCCCCGGGCAGCCCGGAGATCGGGTCGGCCGCGTCCTTGACCACGGTGGCGACGGCCGCGCCGAGGGTCATCAGGAGCACGTACGGCACGAAGCCACCGAGGAAGGCGTACCCGAAGACGGCCTTCTTGGAGGAGTCGGCGGGGAGGTAGCGCGAGTAGTCGCCGCCGAGCGGCCCCCAGGACAGCCCGCCCGCCGACATGATCAGCGCGACGGCGATCGTGAACGTGGTGAAGTCCGCGCCGGTGCCGCCCGCCGCCACGTCGACCTTGGGGCCGACCAGGATCGCCATGAGCCCGAAGAGCACGACGAAGACCCAGGTGAAGTACTTCTGCGCCTTCATCACCGCGGCGTGCCCGATGAGCGGCAGCACGAGCTGGATGAGCGCGGCGACCAGGATGACGGCGACCTTCAGCCCGAGGCCCTCGGTGGCCACCCCGGCCTGGCCGAGCAGCGACAGGGCGGCGAAGGTGATCAGGACCATGCCGCCGGCCTCGAAGCCGACCATGTTGAGCCAGCCGAAGAAGCTGAGCAGCCGGGCGCCCTTGGGCCCGTAGGCGGCGCGGGAGACGGCCATGGTGGAGGTGCCGGTGGCCGGGCCCTGGAGGCTGGTCAGGCCGACGAGGGGGAAGGCCAGCAGGTTGCCGACGACGATCGCGGCCACGGCCTGCCAGAAGCTGAGGCCGAAGGCGGCCACGATGGTGGTGCCGTAGACGAGGGTGAAGATGCCCATCGTCGTCCCGGTCCACAGGAAGAGAAGGTCACGCGGGCGGCCATACCTCTCCCCGGCCGGGACCAGCTCGATCCCGCGTTGTTCCATCGTGTCCTCCCAGGTCGGTGTCCTCCTCAGTGAACCAAAGGGGGCTGACCTGGGCAGTTATCCGGACATACGAGCCTGCGCCACCCCGCTTGTCGAGGCCTACAAAGAGATCATCCGGGTCTACACATCCGATGACCAGCCCATCCATATATGTGGATAAATCCGGATTCGACGGGATTCGACGGATAATGTGGAATCGCTTGACGGTCATCTGTGAACAGTGATCCCATGAATTATGGCCCGATTACTCGCTCTGGGGCTTCTGCTCAGCATGCTTCCGGCCCCCACCGCCACCGCGTCCATGGCCGACCACCAGGCCGAGGACGCCACCATCAGCCAGGGCGCGGTCGAATCCAACCATGCCGGATACACCGGCACCGGTTTCGTCAACCTCGACAACCTCGTCGGCTCCTACGTGGAGTTCACCGTGAACACGGCGGAGGCCGGCCCGGTCCCGCTGACCATCCGCTACGCCAACGGCACCACCAGCGTCCGCCCCATGTCCGTCACGGCGGGCGGCGCCACCCAGGCCAAGGACTTCCCGCCCACCGGCGCCTGGACCACCTGGATGGAGACCACCGTCACCGTCACGCTGGCCGCCGGGCAGAACGCCGTCCGCCTCACCTCCACCGCCGCCGACGGCGGCCCCAACCTGGACCGCCTGGTCACCGGCCCGCCCGACGCCCAGCCGCCCACCACCCCCGCCAACCCGCGGGTCACCGCCACCACGAGCAGCGGCATCACGCTCGCCTGGGACGCGGCCACCGACAACGTCGGGGTCACCGGCTATCGCGTCTACGAAGGCACGACCCAGGTCGCCGCCCCCACCGGCACCGGCGCCGCCGTCACCGGCCTGGCGCCCAACACCACGCACACCTACACGGTCGCCGCCCGCGACGCCGCGGGGAACGAATCGCCCAAGAGCGTTCCGGTCACCGGAACCACCCAGCAGGACAGCGGCCCCGGCCCGGTCGAAGCAGGCCCCTGGACCGCCTACAGCCCGACGTTCAACGTCCAGGAACGCGGCTGCGGCGACGTCAGCGACCTGACCTTCCGCCTCACCTGCTCCACCGGCAGCGGCGACCAGCGCGCCGAACGCCGCTACGCCACCTACACCGGCGGCACCCGGCAGTTCCAGGGCTTCTTCAAGATCACAAGCATGGGCGGCACCCGGATCAGCCTGAAGCAGACCTTCAAGACGACCGGCCCGTTCTTCATGATGGCCGTGGAAAGGGGCGGACGCCTGTACGCCGTGCACGGCGGCACCACGATCGCCACCGGCGCGACGCTCGGCACCACCGTGCGGGTCAACACCGTGCACGTGGTCGGCAGCACCCACCGCACCTACATCAACGGCTCGCTCAAGCACACCACCTCCAGCCCCGGCGGCGACTTCTACGACAAGTTCGGCTCCTACCGCACCAACAGCGGCCAGGGCCCGGTCACCGTCGAGTGGTCGGACATCCGGTTCTGGCGCAAGTGAGAACGCTGATCGTCCTGGCCTTCGCCCTGGCAGGCTGCGCGGCGCCGGAGCCCGCGCCGCCGGCCCGGGCGCCGCTGTCGGCCGTCCTGACCACGCCCCGGGACGTCACCCTGTCCTGGCCGCCGGGCGAGCAGGGGACGGCGGGCCGCGTGGTCGAGTTCGCCACGGAGCCGCGGGGGCCGTACACGATCCTCGACTTCCTGCCGCCGGGACGGAGCAGCTACGTCCACCCGGACCTGATCCCGCGCACCACGTTCTACTACCGCCTGCGCCCCTACTACGGCCAGGCCTCCAACACCGTCGAGGTCGCGCTCCCGCCCGGCCCGCTGGAGGAGAAGCTGGAGCACGGCTGGCTCGACCCGCGCACCCTCCCGCACCCCGCCCCGGGCAACGCCCCCGGGGCGGCGCCGGAGAACCTGCGGGCCACGGTCAAGCACGCCAACGGCATCGCGTTCACCTGGACCGACCGCGCCGGCGACGAGGAGGGCTACCTGCTGGAGGTCAGGGCGAAGGACGCGCCGGACTTCCGCGTGGCCGCCGTGCTCGAACCGGACGTCAACGCGGTCGGCCTGGTCACGCTGCCCGAGGAGAAGCGGGCCGCCTATCGGGTCAGAGCCATCAGGTACGGCGGGCCGTCCCCCGTGGTGACCCAGACGACCGGCTAGATCAGCGCCAGCCCGATCGAGAACAGCAGCCCGAACGCCATCTGGAGCTTGCCCGTCGCCTGGAGGACGGCGATCAGGTCGGGCCCGACCGCACCCCCCAGAACGGTACGGATGGGGGCGATGGCCAGCGGCGCGGCCAGCAGCGCCAGCGCCACCCACGGCGAGACCGTCACCAGCGCCAGCACGATCACGAACGGCAGCACCAGGCAGGCGGCGTACAGGACGCGGGTGCGCTCGGCGCCCAGGACGACGGCCAGGGTCTTCTTGCCCGCGGGCGCGTCGGTGACCACGTCGCGCAGGTTGTTGACCACGAGCATCGAGCACGACAGCAGGCCGACCGGCACCGAGGCGGCCAGGGCCAGGCCGGACAGGTACTCCACCTGGACGAAGGTGGTGCCGACCACCGGGACCACGCCGAAGAACACGAAGACGGACAGCTCGCCGAGCGCGCGGTAGCCGTACGGGCGCTTGCCCCCGGTGTAGAACCACGCGGCGGCGATCGCCGCCGCGCCGACCAGCAGGATCCACCACGCGCGGGTGGCGATCACCAGCGTCAGGCCGGCCACCGCGGCGGCGGCGAAGCAGCCCAGGGCGGCGGTCAGGACCTGGCGCGGCGTGGCGGCCCTGGAGCCGACCAGGCGCATCGGGCCGACCCGCTGGTCGTCGGTGCCGCGCACGCCGTCGCTGTAGTCGTTGGCGTAGTTGACGCCGATCTGCAGCAGCAACGCGACGGCCAGGGCGACGAGCGCCTGCCACCAGCCGACGGCGCCGAGGCCGAGGGCGACGCCGGTGCCGACCATGACGGGGACGACGGCGTTGGGCAGGGTGCGCGGCCGCGCACCGGCTATCCACTGACCAGGAGTTGCCATGTTCTCGTCTACCTCTAGCTGATATCCGTGCTGAGCCTGACCATGCGGATCGGGCGGCCCATGTCGAGCACCCGTTCGGCCATGTCCTCGCCCCAGCCGGCCGACTCCAGGAAGCCCAGGACGGCGTAGTTGTCGGCGAAGGCCCAGGTGACGATCTGGCGGTAGCCGTCCTCGCGCAGGTGGTCGACGGTGGCGTTGAGCAGGCGGCTGCCGTGCCCGCGGCGGACGAAGTCGGGGTCGACCAGCAGCGTCAGCATCTCGGAGACCACGGTCGGGTCGAGGTCGGGGTCCTCGGCGGGGGCGTGGGAGGCCAGGCCGACCACGCGTTCGCCGCCGCGCGGCGTGGCCGGCGCGGCGCTGCCGCCGACGCCCAGCGCGGGGAAGCCCTCGGTGTCGAGGATGGTCTCGACCGCGACGAGCACCCGGTGGCGTGAGGTGGGCGGGGCGACGATCGCCTCGTCCCACTGGCGCAGCCACATCTTCTCGGCCGCCGCACCGGTCATCTGCTCCAGCGGCCCCTCGGGCAGGAAATCCCGATAGCCGTAGCGCCAGGCGCGGACCTGAACGTTCGCAACCTGGAGCACATCCTCGCGCCGGGCCGCCCGGACGCCTACGTCTGCCATTTTCGGCCCGCTCCTTCGCCTGCCGTCATGCCACAAGGCACGAGTTACACCGTATCGGTGTTTGAGCCTTGGGGACGACGCGAACCATGCTTCCTTGCCCGATATGCACGGGTTTTGGTGCGGTTGCCGCAGACCTTCATGGAGCACCAGGACCGCGAGCGGTTCTTCGAGGAGTCGATGAACGCCCACTGGCAGGTGCCTTCCAGGCAGACCTTCAAACGCTCCCATCCGGGATCGAGTACGGCCGCCGCGACCCGGGCCAGCGCGCCCGGGACGCCGGGCCGTACCGGTGTCAGCCGGGGCCCGTCCGCGATCACGACCCGGAGCGGCAGCTCCGGCAGATCCGCCGGTTCCCGGCGCAACGCCGCCCGCAGGCCCTCCCGCAGGGCGATCGCGGTGGCCAGGTCGTCGTCCTCCGCGCGGTCGCCCTCGCCGGCCAGGCCCCGCTCGCGCAGCCACAGGGCCAGCTCGGCGGGCGAGGTCAGCTCGTCGGCGTCGTTCTCCACGTCATAGGTGTTCACGAAGTCGCGCACGAGCTCCAGCATGAAACCACTGTAGCGTGTTGAGTGGTGTCTTCTTTGGAGAGGAGTCCTGATGATCGTCCGCATCTGGCGTGGCTGGACCCGTACGGCCGACGCCTCCGCCTACGAGGATTACCTGCTGCGCACCGGGTTTCCCGGTTACACCGCGACGCCGGGGAACCAGGGGGTGCGCTTCACCCGGCGCGATGACGGTGACCGTACCGAGTTCCTGCTGATCTCGTTCTGGGAGTCGTGGGAAGCCATCGCGGCCTTCGCCGGGGAGGACCCGTCGCGGGCCGTCTTCTACCCCGACGACGACGCCTTCCTGGTGGACCGGGAGCGTACCGTCGCGCACTACGAGGTCTTCGCCAGCGCCTGAGCGGTGCCTTCGACGAAGGCGCGCAGCCCGTGCTCGAAGCCGTCGTCGCCCAGCGGGTCGCCGGTCTCGCGCACGGCGGCCAGCAGGGTGGGGCCCGGCAGGACGCCGGACGGGCCGCCGCGCTCGGCCTGTTCGTGCAGGACGACGCCGTTGACGTAGTGGGTCAGCGCGGTGATCGTGCGCAGCGCCAGGCCGGGCGTGAAGCCCCGGGCGACCATGGCGTCGAGCTCCTGCTCGAACAGCTCGACGGCGCGGGCGCTGAGGCTGGTCGCGCCGGACACGACGCGGGCGCCGTCGCGGTGCGCGCTCAGCGAGCCGCGGTACGCGCGGGCGCGGCGGGCCAGCCAGGCCTGCCACGACTCGTCATCCCGTGGCGGGCCCATGCCGGCGGCCAGGACGATGGCGTCGGCCATGCCGTCCAGGAGTTCCTGCTTGGTGCGGATGTGCCAGTACAGGGCGGGGGACTGGACGCCGAGCTCGGCGGCGAGCCTGCGGACGGTCAGGCCGTCGAGGCCGACCTCGTCCAGGAGGCGCAGCCCGGTCTCGATGAGCAGCCGCCGGGTCAGCTTCTTGTTCACAGTTCACCTTAGCAGTGCTAAGTTGCCCTTAGCGCTGCTAAGGAGGTTTGCCGAAATGTCGGGAATTCTGGTGTTGCATGCGGGTCTGGATGACGGCTCCCTGTGGCGCAAGCCCGCGGGCCTGCTGGCCGCCCGCTATCCGGTCGAGCTGGCGTGCCGGCTTCAGTACCGGCCCGATCGGGGGGCCGCCGTGACCATCGAGGACGAGGTCGCCGACACGCTCGCCGCCGCCGAACGGATGGGCGGCGAGGTCATGCTGGTCGGCCACTCCTCCGGTGGCGTGGTCGCGCTGGAGGCGCTGCGGGCCGGGCCGTTCGCCGGAGCCGTCCTCTACGAGCCGCCCGTCATCACCGGCACCACGCTCGGCGGCGACACCACCCGGCGCGCCCAGGCCGCGATGGCCAGGGGCAAGACGGCCAAGGCCATGCGGACCTTCTTCGCGGAAGTGATCAAGATCCCGGGCTGGCAGGCGGCGGCGGGGGCGCTCGCGGTGGCCCTGGTGCCCAAGCTGCGCGCGCTGGCGCCCCGGCAGCTCGACGACCTGGCAGCCATCGACGCCCTCGGCAACCGGCTGGGCGACTACGCGAACATCCAGGCGCCGGTGGTGCTGCTCGGCGGCGACCAGAGCCCGGCCCACCTCGGCGAGCGCATGGACGCCCTGGAACGCGTGCTGCCGCACGCCACCCGCGTGGTCATGCCCGGCCAGGGCCATACCGCCAACCACCGCGCACCCGGCCGGCTCGCCCGGATCATCCTCGACCACGCCGGCCGGGTGCTCGCCTAACCGGGCCCCATCGCCTCCGCCAGCCGCCTGACGCCCTCGGCCAGTTCGCGCACGTGGGCGGCGGCCATGAAGGTGAGCCTCAGGCGCGGGCCGGGCGGTTCCGACGGGTAGTACATGCGGCCCGGGCTCACCTGCACGCCGTGCCGGTAGGCCGCCTCGACCAGGGCGGACTCGTCCACGTGCGGCGGCAGCCGTACCCACAGATGCTTGCCGCCGCGGGGCGCCAGATGCGGCGCGGCGGCCGGAAGGCGTGCGGCGAGGGCCGCGAGCAGCGCGTCGCGGCGCCGGGCGATCTCGGCGTGCACCGTGCGCAGGTGGCGCTCCCACGCGGGCGAGCCCACGAACTCCAGCGCCGTCTCCTGCAGCGGCCGCGCCACGAAGAACGACTCCACGAGCTGCCCGGCCCGCAGCCGGTGCGCGGCGGGACCGCGCGCGACGACCCCCGCCACCCGCAGGCTCGGCGCGAGGACCTTGGTGAGCGAGCTGATGTAGACGACGGTGCCGTCGGGGTCCATGGAGACCATCGGCGGGGGCGGCGCGTCGGCCAGGTAGCGCAGCACGTCGTCCTCGACCACGAACGCGCCCGCCGCCCGCGCCACGCCGATGACCTGCTCGCGCCGCTCAAGGGAGAGCGTGGCGCCGGTCGGGTTGTGCAGCGTGGGCTGGCAGTAGAAGACCCGCGCGCCGGTGACGGCGAAGGCCTCGGCGAGCAGGTCCGGCCGCACGCCGTCGCGATCCATGGGTACGGCTGTCGCCCGCAGCCCGGCCGCCTTCGCCGCCGCCAGCGCGCCCGGGTAGGTGGGCGTCTCGACCAGGATCGGCGTGCCCGGCGCCGCCAGCGACCTGAACGCCAGCGACAACGCCGACTGCCCGCCGCTGACCACGAGCGCGTCGGCCGCGGTCACGTCGCCGCCCGCCTGGACCGCGAACCACCGGCGCAGCTCGGCCAGCCCGGTGAGGGGCGGCACCGACCACGCGTCCGGGCGCCGCGCCGCCCTGGCCGCGGCGGCGGCGAGCTGCTGGGAGGGTCGCAGGGCGGAGTTCAGGTAGCCGCCGGTCAGCGGGATGACGTGGTCGGGCGGGCCGGCCAGCAGGGCGGTCACCGCCGTGTCGTCGACCACGCGGTCGCCCAGGGCCACGGTCTGCCAGGACATATCCGCTTCCGTGGGGGATTGAGCGGCGGGCCGCTGTGCCACGTAGGCGCCCGCGCCCGGCCGCGTCACCACCCGTCCCTCGGCGGTGAGCTGCCCGATCGCCCGCGACACCGTGACCGGGCTGACCCCGTGGCGGCGCATGATCTCCCGGCTGGACGGAAGCCGGTCGCCCGGTTTGAGGCGGGAGACCTCTTCGCGCAGCATCGCGGCGATCTGGGCGATACTGCTATCGTTGTTCATGAATGTACAGAATAGCGCTATCGTCGCGCCCGCAGTAGCGGTCTCCCACGCCCGCCGCGGGACCTTGCTGGCTTTCCTCGGCGTCCTGTCGTTCTCCGGCTCGTTCCCCGCGACGGTCTTCGCGATGAGGGGATTCGACCCGTGGCTGGTGGCGATCGGCCGGGCCTTGGTCGCGGGGCTGGTGGCCCTGGTGTGCCTGCGCGCCGCCCGGGTGCCGCTGTTGCCGCCGCGCCACCAATGGCGTCCTTATGCGCTCATCTCCCTTGGCGTCGTCTTCGGCTTTCCCGTCTTCAGCGGTCTCGCGCTGTCACTCGGCGCCGGCACCGCGCACTCGGGCGTGGTCATCGGGCTCCTGCCCGCCGCCACCGCCGCGTTCGCGGTGCTGCGCGCGGGCGAGCGGCCCCGGCCGGTGTTCTGGCTCGCGTGTACGGCCGGAGCCGTCGCGATCACCGCCTTCACCTTCACCCGCGCGGAGGGCGGCGGCGCCTCCTGGGCGGACCTGCTGCTGGTGGCGGCGCTGCTGTCGGCGGCCGTCGGCTACACCGAAGGCGGCAGGCTCTCCCGCACCACGCCCGGCTGGCAGGTGATCTCCTACGCGCTGGTGATCTCGCTGCCGGTGACGCTGCCGGTCACCGCGGTGCTCGCGGCGACGACGCCCGTGGTGTGGAGTCTTGAGGCGGTGGCCGGATTCGCCTATGTCGGGCTGATCTCCATGTTCCTGGGATTCATCCCCTGGTATGCGGGTCTGGCCCAGGGTGGCATCGCGCGGGCCGGGCAGACACAACTCGCGCAGCCGTTGCTCACGATGGTGTGGGCCTGGGTCCTGCTGGACGAGCGGTTCGGGTGGGTGACGGTGGCGGCCGCGCTGGCCGTACTGGCGTGTGTGGCGGTGACGCAGCGCGCGCGTACTTGAAATCGCATGACATCGGCCCGCACGATGGGAGGCGGAGGTGTCACACATGGCCGACCTCAGCGTGCCCGACGGCGGCTTCTGGCCCGCGCCCGAGATACCGCAGCCCAACATCTACCCGATGGAGTGGCGGGTCGAGACCGAGAAGCTCGCGGCGATCTACGAGAAGTCCAAGACCATGCTCTGGAACCCGGCGGATCTGCCCTGGGACGGGCTGGTGGCCGAGGATTTCACGCGGGAGCAGCGGCTGGGGATCATGTACTGGTTCGCTGTCCTCGCCAATTTCGATGCCTCCGGGCCTGCGGTCTTCGCCCGTGCGACGATCCAGGCCTTCGAGAAGCACGAGGAGGATCCCGTACGTAAGTGCTTCTTCTCCATCACCCGCGACGAGATGAACCACGAGGAGTGCTGCCAGCGCACCATCGCCCGTCTGTGGCCCGGCGGGCCCCTGGACTGGACGCCGGTCGACGACCTTGAGAAAGCTGCTCACAACAACATCGGCTGGCTTTACCACAATGGCGGGCGGTACTGGACCGGGTACAGCTCGGCGGTGGGCAAGTATTCGCTGCCCGTGCTGTTCACGAGCTTCATGATGGGCGAGATGGCGGCCTCGACGCTGTTCAGGGGGATGGCGTCGGGGACCCGGCATCCGGTGTTCGGGGAGATGTTCCAGCGCATTGGCCGGGATGAGTCCCGACATCTCCAGATTTGCATGACGATTCTGGAGAACGAGTGGCCGGGGCTGACCGAGGACGTGAAGTCGCTGATCACCCGGCAGTTGCGGGCCGGGTTCGTGTTCCTGTCGATGATCCTTTGGGAGCCGCCGGAGGGGTTCTGGGAGCTGCCGCCGTACTTCCTGAACAACCATCGCGTCCTGATGGACCACGCCCGTGAGGCTGGGCTGGGTGTGCTGTCGTATGAGGAACAGGCGGAGAACTGGCGCCAGGCGATGGCCAGGGTCCGTGCCATCGTCGAACGCTGGGGCATCGCCTTCCCGGCCATTCCCGAACTGGACCTGGAGGGCGTGGCAGTCGACTTCATCGACCCAGAAGAAATCATCCCCGTGTTCTAGCCGCAGGGCGTGGTCCTCGCGTGGGGGCGCTGCGCGCCAGTGGGGCTCGGGCTGTGACTGCGGGGGTATGTCCCCGCACCCCGGGCCAAGGGCGTGGTCCTCGCGTGGGGGCGCTGCGCGCCGGTGGGCTCGGGCTGTGACAGCGGGGGGGAGGCCCCCCCCCCCCCCGGCGGGTGCCGGGCCCCCCGACCCGCCCCCCCCCACGGGGGGGGGGAGCGGCCGCGGCAATACAA
>NZ_JBHYJD010000019.1:75586-191801 GCF_042740555.1 Nonomuraea sp. NPDC059007
CGCGCTCCCCGGGTCGTGAGCCGGTCAGCGGGAATCGATGCCCGATCCGGTTGAGGATTGGACAGATCCGCGACCGGCATGCCCAAGCAATCTCGTGGCGTGCACGATCGTGACGAGCGCCGAGGAGGCATTCGTGGAGCTGGAGAGCGGCAGCACGCCCCCGAACTGGACGGGGACGGACTACTCCTGGAAGAGATCCGCCTTGATACAGTCCGTGGCTTCCAGGTGGGAGGCCAACGGGTAGAAGGTGGCGTGTCGGCAGGTATAGGTGCCGGCGTCGCCGTACCAGACGATCACTGTGATGTCCTGAAGTCCGTTGCCCGCGCAGTTCTCCGCGCTCAGCCACCCCTGACCGAACTCGCCGGTCACGCAGATGTA
This sequence comes from Nonomuraea sp. NPDC059007, assembly GCF_042740555.1. NCBI lineage: Bacteria > Bacillati > Actinomycetota > Actinomycetes > Streptosporangiales > Streptosporangiaceae > Nonomuraea > Nonomuraea sp. NPDC059007. Next base: position 75,965 of record NZ_JBHYJD010000019.1, read on the forward strand.
TCCGCCTGTCGCCTGGGTGCTCGGTGCGGTGAGCATGGCCGCGCCGAGGACTGCGATGCACCATCCGACCATGCTCAGACGGTAAGGCCGGCGTGTTCGTCCTCCCAGAGGCATTCGTCACCGGCCACCCGTGTGTTCCGCACACTTATGCTGAGTCCCACTATGTGGGGAAGAATCGACGGCCTCAGGGTGCTGGATCTCGGCACCCCCGGCCCGCTGCGCGCAGAACTCAACGGCCTGGTCCTGTCCGGCGCCAAGACCGCCACGGCCGGGCTCCTGGAGTCCGACTACCGCGCCGAGGGCGAGGACCTGGAGCATGTTGGCGAGCACCTGGTGCTGGTCGACGACCACGGCGGCCGGGTCGGCGAGGTGTCGGTGACCTCCGTCGAAGTGGCGACTTTCGCTGCCGTGACCTGGGAGTTCGCGCAGGCGGAGGGCGAGGGGTTTCGCTCGGTCGAGCACTGGCGCGAGGTCCATCGCCGCTACTGGGCGGGGGAGGGCCAGCAGGTGGACGACGACACGGCGGTCGTCTGCCTCTACTTCCGCTTGGTCACTGCTTCTTAGGCCAGTTGTCCTCTGGCGACACGAAGCTGCCCCGAGCTGGAACGGTATAGATCCAGCCCTCTTCGCGCAGCAGTGCCATGGCTCGTCTGACCGTTTCGCGCGCCACCTCGTACTGCTGCTGAATGGTCGACTCGGCCGGGACCGGCCTGCGCGGCTGAAGCTGCCCGGACGTGATCCGCTCCCGTAGGTCATGCGCGATCTGCCGGTAGAGCGGCGTCTTCCGTGCTGCACGAGGCGCATCTTCCGGCGCTCCGACGAACGTTCCCTCGCCTTGGACCGTGTAGATCAGCCCTTCCTCGCGCAGCATGTGAATCGCCCGCCGCGCTGTGGTCCTGGCCACGCCGAACTCGTGCTGGATGTCGGCCTCACTCGGCATCGGCTGCCCGGCGGTGAGCTCCGCGGCGCGGTGGCGTAGAACCTCCGCGATCTGGATGTAGACGTGGGTGTCACCGTCGTAGTCGATCACATCCGCAAGATAGACGAACAGGTACGAGCCCTCACATAACGCTCCTACTAGTTAGGCGACTGGCAAGTTCTAGTAGACGGAGCGATACAACTAGACGTATTCTTTCAGTGTGCCGGAACAGCAGTGCATGTCACCTCATCCGGCTCCCGCGCAGCCCCGGGCGTGGAAGATCGACTGGGAGGTTGCCGTCCCACGGGCGGATCGGGTGCGCGTCATAGCGCATACGTGCTGCTGCTGGACGGTGTACTACGAGCTCTGCCAGGGCGGTGGGTTGCGTTTCATACGGCGATACATAAGGAGAAGGAAGCGGGTGATCATGCATGAGTCGACGTGGCTTCCTGCGGCGAAGACGAATGAGATGTGGATACGGCTCCTGTGTGGGGAAGCGCGCTGACTTGAACGTGGAAAGGATCGCGCTCTCAGGGGGTCCACGTACTGGGGATACTGGCTACCGATCCATGTTGACGGGCCACTTCATGGGGTTGGCGACGTAGGTGCCTCGGTAGGGGACGGTGAACACCCATCCCTGCTCACGCAGCAGTGTGACTGCTCGGCGGACCGTGACCTTGGCCACGCCGTACTGCTGCATCATGATCTTCTCGCCGGGGATGGATCGGTTGGGCGTGATCTCACCGTGCTGAATGCGCTCGGCCATCTCTTCCGCGATCTTCTGATAGATCGGTGATTTGTGGCGCTGTCGCGGCACGCCTGGCTCGCCGACGAAAGTGCCCTCCCCCTGGATCGTGTAGACCGTGCCCCGCTCGCGAAGCTCCCGGGCGACGCGTCTCGCGGTGGTCCTGGCGATGTTGTAGCCGCTTTCGAGGCTGGCCTCGCTTGGCACGGGGGCCCCGGCGGGGAGTTCGCCACTCTCGATCTTCTTAAGAATCTCGTCGGCCACCTGCTTGTAGATCGGCACAGGCCCGTGTCGGTCAAGCTCGATCGGTTCGTAGGACATGTATGCACACTAAGACTTTTAGATACGTCTGGCTAGACGTATGGATACGTATGATTGCACGATGTTAGACGAGCGGTGCCGGATCCTCTCTTCCCCTTAGGTTCCGGTGCGCCATGGGTTGGGATTGCGACCCATGGGGCGGTCGCGGATGGCGTCCAGCCGCAGAGACGCCGTTCGCGGCTGCCGAGGGCTTCTCGACGTGCCCCCGGAGCGGCTCCGCCGAAGGTGTCGCTGAGACTCGGACTCTCGGCTGTCGCCGGGGTCTGTAATGGGGGGCGGAAGCTTGCGCAGTTGCGACAACACTGACGTTGTCGCGCCTGCGGCAGCGGCGCCGAACCCCGGCCAACGGGCGCCCGGCTGCTGGGTGGGGAGCCCTCGGACCCTCCTACGCTGCTCCGGAACCCATGCCATCCCCTTGGGTTTCCGGAGCGCCATGGGTCATCTGGATGGGACCCATGGGTGGTCGCGGGCGGTGCTCCGCCGCGGGGGATATCGCCCGCGATCACCGAGGGTTTGCCAGGTTGTCCCCGCGGAGCGACTCCACCGAAGGCTCCGCGGGGGCTCCCGGGCAACTGCTGAGAGGTTGGACTTCACGCGGTTCGCCAGACGTGACGCGCCTGTAGACCTTCAAGGTCCGGCGCGCACCATGGGCCATTCTCGACGGCTCATGGGCAGTCGTGGGCGGGCGCCCAGGCCCGGGGCCGCCTGCGGCTGCCGCAAACGGCCGCACGCTCGGGATTCCCGGTCGCGCGGCCAGGCGCCGCTGGCCTACGTGGAGGGCCGGGGGCTGTCGGAAACAAGGACCACGATCACCTGCCCGGCGCCGTGGCGCTGGTGCTGGTACAGGCCGAGGGCTGCGTCTCTCCCTCGGCCGGGTGGAGCTGGTCCCCGCAGGTCATCCCAGCATTGCAACCCCTGCGGGGACCCCGCCCTTTGAGGCTCTCGGGCAGAGACTTCGGTTATGTCCCCCTCCCTGTCCGAGGCAGATCTGCCGTGTGCGCGTCTCAGCGCAGTGGGATGCGCACACGGCGGTTCACTTTGGTGCGTGGCCTCTGCTGCGGGAGCCACGCCGCCGAATGGCGCTACGGCGCCGTCGACTGGCGTGGCCTCGGCCTCCCTCCCTGCGTTGCCGGGGCCACGCCTTTCGCCTTGTCTCCGGGCTGGGCGCCTTCCGCCGGGGAGTCGCGCGCCCAGCTCGGTTCGCGCGCGGGATGACGCCTGCGTCTCGCGCCGGGGCCCCGTGGGCGGGTCTGGGGTCGCTCACGGGTGTCTCCGCTCGGGGTCCTCAGGTTCGTCCGCGGAGAGCCGCCTAGCGCGGTGGAAATGAGCACCGGGTTGGGTGACGAGTTCCTGGACCAATTCGAGGAGGGCACCGGACAGGTTCGTCCGGGTCGTGTCGGAGTGCGTGCTCATGGTGCTGTGGACGGCACTTGTGTGAGCTACTCGTCGCGTTCGAGCGCGTCGGTGGTGAAGATGTACCGCTTGAACCAGTGGTGCATCTGGCGTTGCAACGATCGGTCGCCTTGGACGGTGACGTGTGGGTGGCGCAGGAGTTGTGCCCAGGAGTGCTGGCCGAGCCACCATCGGGTCAGCTCGGCGGTGGGTGCGGTGAGCCATATGTCGACCGGTGCGCCGGTGTCCTCGCGGCACAGGTTGACGCTGGTGCGGGACAGGTGCAGCCAGAAGTGGCGGTCCGGCGTGGGTCGGTCGACGAACTCGATCGCGAGGATGACGGTGTGCGCGGGTAGGGCCGTGTGGTCGATCCGTCGATGCATGTCCCACGTCAGTGTGGCGGTGTCGAGGTGCCCCTCGGCCAGGGCGGCGTTGTCGGTGGCACTTGCCCAGCGGGCCAGCTCGCGTACGACCGGGAGGAGTGCGGTGCCGGCCGCGGTGAGCCGGTAGCCGCCGTTGACGACATCGACGACCCCGGCGGCGCGCAAGCCGCGTAGGCGGGTGGACAGGGTGGCCCGCGGGATGCGCGGCAGGCCACGGCAGATGTCGGTGAATGTCGTGGTGCCGAGCAGTAGTTCGCGCACGATCAGTAGGGTCCATCGTTCGCCGAGGACCTCCAGGGCCCGCGCCACCGCGCAGAACTGTCCGTAGCCGTTCACCGGAACATCGTAGGCGCCGCCGGTTCAGCTTTTGAACTGGAGCCGGACGCCAGGCGGACTGATGATCATCGGTATGGATATCAACGACGGCGTCCTGGCGGCGATCGGCAACACGACACTGGTTCGGCTGCGCCACGTCGTGCCGGCCGACTGCGCCACGATCCTGGTCAAGATCGAAGGGCAGAACCCGACCGGGAGCATGAAGGACCGCATGGCGCTGGCCATGATCAGCCGCGCCGAGCAGGACGGCAGGCTGCGACCCGGGGACACCGTTGTCGAGTACACCGGTGGCAGCACCGGCGCGGCGCTCGCACTGGTGTGCGCCGCCCGGGGTTACCGCCTGCGCGTCGTCACGTCCGATGCCTTCAGCGACGACAAGCTGACCCAGATGGCGGCCTTCGGCGCCGACCTGACGGTCCTGCCCAGCGTCGGCGGCCTGGTCACCAGGGGCCTCATCGAGCGCATGATCGACACGGCGCGGACGATGAGCCGTCAGCCCGGCACCTACTGGACCGATCAGCTCACCAACACCGACAGCATCGCCGGCTACCACCCGATGGGTAGCGAGATCTGGGACCAGACCGCCGGCCGGGTCGACGCGTTCGTCCAGTCGATCGGCACCGCGGCGTCGCTGCGTGGCGTGGCCACGGTGCTGCGCCGCCACCATCCCGGGATCACCATCGTCGCCGTCGAGCCCGGCGAATCCGCGGTGCTGTCCGGTGGGGGAGCCGGTGCCCACGCCATCGAAGGCATCGGGATCGGATACACGCCGCCGATGTGGGACCCCGAGATCGTGCACGAGATCCTGGCCGTCTCGACACCTGACGCGCAGGCCATGGCCCGGCGCCTGGCCCGCGAGGAAGGGCTGTTCACCGGGACCTCCTCCGGCGCCAACGTCGTCGCCGCGATCCGGGTGGGACAGCGACTCGGGCCGCACGCCCGCGTCGCCACCCTCCTCGTCGACTCGGGTCTCAAATACCTCAGCACCACCGTCCACCGGCGCGCCATCAGCCCACCCGGCCACTCCAAGGGATCGACCTGAACGACCGGAGCATGCAAGCCTCGCCGGACGATCCGCTGCAGCTTATGCCCTTCCGGGCCCGTGAGCGCTTGCCGGAGCCGAAAGCGTGCCCAGGGGTGCCAGCGGGCCGGAAGCGTTGGCAAGGCATGGCACTGAGGGTGCGAGGGCACGCAAACCGAGCGCTACCAGGGTGGCTGCGGCGGGGTTGCGAGAGGGTGCGGTGCTCGTGGCAGGACCGACCAAGGATTTGCGCGGGGGAGTGCTCGCGGGCGCGCGCGGCGAGGCTCGGCGCGCGGGGTGCTTCAGGGGAAGCGCGGCAGTCCGGCGAGGCTTGGCGCACGGGGGCGCTCGCGCGGGTGGTGGTGGTGCGCGGGTGGGGTGGTGCGCGTGAAGGGTGCGCGGGTGAGGGGGTGCTGGGGGTGCTCACGGCATGGCCGGCGAGGGTGGTGCGCTGGGCGCTGCGTCCGCGGTGGGGGGTGCGGGGGCGCTGCGCGGGTCTTGCCGAGGGTCTTCGTGCGCGGGGGTCGTGGTGTGCTTTGACTCCCGGGTGTGGCGCGCGTGCCGTTCAGTTGTGGGTGCGCGAGGGGGCGCTCGCGCGGGTGTTGCGGGATTGCACGAAATCCTGACGTCCCGCCGGTACGGCCGGCGTTTCGGCTAGGCTTTCAGCCTGGGTACGCGGACCGGTTGGTTGGACAGGACCTCGTGCTGCAGGCGCTGGAGCTGGGTCGATGGTTCCAGGCCCAGTTCCGTGTGCAATGTCGACCGAATCTCTTGGTATGCCAGCAAAGCGTCACTTCGCCGTCCGGCGTGATTCAACGCGGAAATCAGCTGCTCATGCAACCATTCATTGAATGGGTACTCAGCTATCAGCTCGCGCAGCTCCCCGATGAGTTCCACGTGGCGGCCCAATTGGCTGTCCGCTTGGATGCGTAGTTCGATCGCGCGTAGGCGTTGTTCCATTAGGCTTTGCGCGTGCGTCGCCAGAATGGTGCCTTGCGGGACATTCGCCAGCGGTAAGTCGGTCCACAAATTCAGCGCTTGGTGCAATATCGGCGCCGCCTCTGCGGCGCGGCCCTGCTCCAGGTGCGTACGGCCTCGCGTGACGAGTGCCTCGAACTTGTCTGCGTCCAGCGCCCCCGCGGGGAGCCGGAGCATGTAGCCGGGCCACTTGGTGACGAGGAGTTCCTCGTCGGTGCCCGACCGGTCGCGGTCGATGAGTTTCCTGACCTGGTAGATGTACGTCTGCGTGGTCGTGACCGCGGTCCTCGCGGGGTTGTCGCCCCACAATTCCTCGACCAGGGTCTCGATGGGGACGACGCGGTTGGCGCGCAGGAGCAGCAGCGCCAGCACGCGCAGGACTTTGGGCGGTGTGGGTGTGCATACACGGCCGTTATCAAGGACTTCCAGTGCCCCCAGAACTTTGAACTCCAGCATTTTACCTACCCCGTTGAATGCGGATCGAAGCGCATGGAGACGGGCGGAGGCAAGCCGCCGCCCATCTTCGATTTGGCATGGGAGTTGACTCAGAATAAGCAGACCCGGCAAGGAATGGCAACGGTCGAAAGTCTGGTTGCGCTGTCAATTCCGTGTTGGTATTGTCTGCTCCCCGATTCACTTGGTGAGCACGAGGGCGGCGTTGAAGCCGCCGAATCCGCGGGCCACCACCAAGGCTGTGCGCAGGGTGCGCTCGCGGGGCCGCCCGAGGACGAGGTCGAGACCGAGAGATCGCACGGGGTCTGTCGTTCCCACTGTCGGCGGAATCACACCATCACGCATGCTCAGCAGGGCTGTTGCGACGTCTAATGCCGCGCCACCGGCATAAAGACGGCCGGTCATGGTTTTGGGCGCAGTAACCGGCACTTTGTGGGGACCGAAAACGGCGTTCAGGGCGTCCGCTTCGGCCCGGTCCGCGTCGGGCAGGCCCATGGCGTCGGCGAACACGACGTCGATCTCGTCCGGACGCAGTCCCGAGTCCTCCAGGGCCAGCGTGATGGCGCGGGCGAGCGTCGGTGGGCGCTCCCGCTCCGGGGGAGGATCGAAAGTCGCGGCATATCCGGCTATATAGCCATAAATCGGCTCGCCAGGATCGCGCCCACTGGCACCGCGTTCACCGTCGATGCGCTCGACGGTGAACATCGCGCCGCCCTCCCCGGGCACGTAGCCACATGCCTTCTCGTCAAACGGCACATAAGCCCGAGAAGCCTCGGATTGGGTGCTCAACCCGCCGTTGGACAGCTGGGCGACCAGACCGTAGGGGCACAGGGAGGCGTCGGTACCCCCGACCAACGCCAGCCGGGCCCCCGAGCGCAGCATCCGCCGCGCCTGCCCGACCGCGTCCAGTCCGCCCGCCTGTTCGGTGGCGATCGCCGCGCAGGGTCCACGCATCCCGTTGCGGATGGAGATCTGTCCCGTGGACGCCGCGTAGAACCACGCGATCGACTGATAGGCGCCCACGTGGTCGGGCCCCTTGCCCCAGAGCCCGGTCATCTCCTTCTGCCCGAACTCCGTCCCGCCGGACGAACTCGCGGTCACGACGGTCATCTCGTACTCGGGCAGGTCCGCCGGCCGTACCCCCGCGTCGGCGAGGGCGCGGTCGGCGGCCACGAGGCCCATGTGGGTCCAGTGGTCGGTCTGGGTGGTGATCCGGCTGGGCAGCAGTTCGCGCGCGGTGAACCCCCGCACCTCGCCGGCCAGCCGCGCCGGGTAGGAGGCGGGGTCGAACCTGGTGATCGGGCCGATGCCGCTGCGGCCGGCGAGCGTGGCCGCCCAGTACTCTTCGGTGGTGGTGCCGTTCGGCGCGACCACGCCGATGCCCGTGACGCCGAGGCGTTCCCTCACGAATCTCCCTTCTCGTGCTTGGCCAGCACCATGGCGGTCTGGAACCCCCCGAACCCGCTGCCGACGCTCAGCACCACGTCGGTCCTGTGGTCGCGGGCCGTCAGCGGTACGTAGTCCAGGTCGCATTCCGGGTCGGGGTGGTGCAGGTTCGCCGTGGGCGGGACGATCTGGTGCTCGATCGCGAGGGCGGAGGCGGCGACCTCGATCGCGCCGATCGCCCCGAGCGAGTGTCCGACCATGGACTTGATCGAGCTGACCGGCACTTCGTAGGCGTGTTGCCCGAGGCTGCGCTTGAAGGCGGCGGTCTCGTGGCGGTCGTTCTGCTTGGTCCCCGAGCCGTGGGCGTTGATGTAGTCCACGGCGGTGGGGTCGAGCCGGGCCTCGCCGAGGGCGACGGTGATGGCCTCGGCCATCTCCCTGCCGTCGGGCTTGAGCCCGGTCATGTGGAAGGCGTTGCTGCGCGCGGCGTATCCGGCCACTTCGGCGTAGATGTGCGCGCCGCGCGCCCGTGCGGCTTCGAGCTCCTCCAGCACGAGTACGGCCGCGCCCTCCCCGAGCACGAACCCGCTGCGCGTCCGGTCGAAGGGCCGGGAGGCGGCGGCGGGGTCGCTGGTGTCGGCGGTGGTGGCCTTGATGGCGTCGAAGCACGCGACGGTGATCGGTGAGACGGGCGCGTCGGTGGCTCCGGCGATCGCCACGTCCACCGTGCCTTCGGCGACGAGCTGCGCGCCGTACCCGACGGCGTCGAGCCCTGAGGTGCACCCGTTGGAGACGAGCTGTACGGGACCTTCGGCCCCGCTCTCCCAGGCGACCTCGACGGCCAGCGTGCTCGGCACCATGTGCCCGTACAGGTGGGGCACGCCGTACTCGTGGTCGAGCAGCCAGCGCTTGCCGGCGTCGCTGAGCACGACGTACTCCTCTTCGAGGCTGACCGTGCACCCGACGGCGCTGCCGAGGCTGACCCCGATCCGGCCGGGGTCCACCTCCGGCAGGCCGCTGTCGGCCAGTGCCTCGCGGGCGCTGACGACGGCGAACTGGGCGGCGCGGTCCATCCTGCGTACCTGGCGGGCGGTGAGCCCCGCGGCGGCGGGGTCGAAGTCGACCTCGGCGGCCAGCGGCGAGCGGAAGGCGCTCGCGTCGAAGGCCTGGATGAGGCGGGTGGCGGAGCGTCCGGCGGTGAGCATCTCCCAGGTGGCCTTGGTGCCCACACCCCCCGGTGTGACCATGCCGATCCCGGTGATCACGACCCGGCGTCTCACAGTCGCGCCCCGCCTACCTGGGGGGAGGACTCGTGAGCGTGGGGCGGCTCCTCGGTGTCGACATGGCCGAGTTCCGGGCGGGGAGCGAGCGGGCTGAGGTGGAAGACGGCCTCTCCTTCCTCGGCGCCGGTGTTGACGAGCCGGTGCCTGGCGCCGATGGGCACCATCAGGCCGTCGCCGGGGCCGAGCTCGACCGACTCGTCCTCCACGCGCATGGTGAGCGTGCCGCGGACGACGTAAAGGAACTCCTCGGAGTGGGGATGGTAGTGCTCGGCCACGAACTCGCCGGGCGCGAGCCTGAGCACCCCCATGAAGCCCGAGGTGCTCCGCACGGTCTTCGGGCTGAGCAGGACCCGGATGTCGCCGCCTCTGCGCCTGTTGGGGACGACATCACTAGCGGTGATCTTCATGCCCGCAACACTGCCAAAGCCCGTTGGTGCGGACTTCCAGGCCCAGTCGAGAGGCGTTGGTTAGCGCCTACAGTGTTGCGTATGATCCGCCGAATCCCGATGGACGTCGCGCAGGTGGTGGCGGTCATCGCGGTCACGATCGTGGGGACCGCCTTCATCGCGCGGGAGTCGCCGCCCGGCTCGCTGCCGCTGTGGCTGGGCTTTCTGCTGCTGACGGCGATGTCGCTGCCGTTGCTGCTCCTGCAGAGGGCGCCCGCGACGGCCGTGGCGGCCGTGGTCGCCGGTGCACTGGTATACCAGGGTCTCGACTTCCCCGGGGGAGCGTCGACGATCCCGCCGTCGATCGCGTTGTTCACGGTGATGAGCGCCGGTTACCGCAGGCTCGGGGGAGCGGGCGCGCTGGTCTGGCTGGTGGGCACGCTGATGCTGGGCTGGTTCGGCACCCGCCCGCCGGGAGTGCAGGGGACGGTGTGGTTCGTGACCTGGCTGGTCGCGATCCTCATCCTGGGCGAGATGTCGCGTAACCGGCGCGAACAGCTGATCGCCGAGCGCGAGCGGGTCGCCCAGGCCGAGCGCGCCCGCGAGGAGGAGGCCAGGCGGCGGGTGACCGAGGAGCGCCTGCGCATCGCCCGCGAACTGCACGACCTGCTGGCCCACAGCATCTCGGTGATCAACCTGCAGGCGGGCGTCTCCGAGCACCTCATCGACCGCGATCCCGAGCAGGCCCGCCGGGCGCTCGGCGACATCCGCCGGGTGAGCAAGGAGGTCCTGGTGGAGCTGCGGGGCGCGCTCGGGGTGCTGCGCGACGTGGACGAGGGTGAGGAGCCGCTCGCGCCCGCACCGGGCATGGACCGCCTTCCCGAGCTGGTACGGCGGGCAAGATCCGGCGGCGTCGAAGTGGATCTCACGTTGCCCGCCGACTGCCCCGCACTCCCGAAAACCGTGGATCTAGCGGTTTACCGGATTGTTCAGGAAGCTCTGACCAATATCATCAAACATGCCGGGGCGGCCCGCGCCGAGGTGTCGGTGCGCTGCTCGGGCGGCGAGCTGCTGGTGGAGGTACGCGACGACGGCGTGGGCGGCACGCCCGGGGAGGGGAACGGACTGGTGGGCATGCGCGAGCGCGCGGCGTCGCTCAACGGCGCCTTCGACGCCGGTCCCGCGCCCGGCGGCGGCTTCCTGGTGGCGGCCCGGCTGCCGGTGAGGGGGCTGGCGGCGTGACGGGTGGAGGGCCGGCTCTGGGTGAGGGGGCTGGCGGCGTGATCAGGGTGGTGCTGGCCGACGACCAGCCGCTGATCAGGGCGGGCCTGCGGGCGCTGCTGCACTTCGAACCGGACATCGAGGTCGTCGGCGAGGCCAGCGACGGACGTCGCGCGCTGGAACTGGCCGCCACGTTAAGACCCGACATCGTCCTCATGGACGTGCGCATGCCGGAGATGGACGGCATCGAGGCCACCCGCCGCATCGCCGAGAACCCCCGCCTGGACGGGGTGCGCGTGGTCATCCTGACCACCTTCGAGCTGGACGAGTACGTCTTCAAGAGCCTGCGCGCCGGCGCCAGCGGCTTCCTGGTCAAGGACACCGAGCCGGCCATGCTGCTGCAGGCGATCCGGGTGGTGGCCGGGGGCGAGGCGCTGCTCACCCCCGGCGTGACCAGGCGCCTGATCGACGAGTACGCCGCCAAGTCGACGGAGGACCGTCCGACGCCCGAGCTGGACGTGCTGACCGACCGCGAGCGCGAGGTGGTCGCGCTGGTCGCCGCGGGCCTGTCCAACAAGGAGATCGCCGAGCGCATGGTGGTCAGCCCGGCCACCGCCAAGACCCACGTCAGCCGGGCCATGATCAAGCTGAGCGCGCGCGACCGGGCGCAGCTCGTGGTGATCGCCTTCGAGTCCGGCCTGGTCACGCCCCGCAGAAGGCTCTGAAGAACCTCACCAGGTCACGGGCAGCTCGGGCAGGCCGCGGATGAGATGCCCGCCCTGCGGACGCAGCTCCTCCACCGGTACGGCCAGCCGTACCGTGGGCAGGCCACGCAGCATCCCGGCCAGCGCGATCTCCAGCTCCAGCCGGGCCAGGCGCGCGCCCAGGCAGTAGTGCATGCCGTGGCCGAAGGTGAGGTGGGGGTTGTCCTCGCGGCCGACGTCGAACACGTCCGGGTCGTGGAAGACGCTCGGGTCCCGGTTGGCCGAGGAGATCGCGGGCAGCACGGCCTCGCCGGCGGCGATGGTCACGTTGCCCAGCTTCACGTCCTCGGTGGCGATCCGCAGGAGGCCGCCGCCGGTGGTGAGGGCGTTGTAGCGCAGCAGCTCGTCCACGGCGGACGGCAGCAGGCCGGGGTCGGCGCGCAGCCGTTCCAGCTCGGCGGGGTGGCGGAACAGGCACAGGAACGACAGCGCGATCTCGCTGGCGGTGCTGAGGAAGCCGCCGGTCAGCACGGTGGCGCCGAGCATGACCAGTTCGTCCTCGCTGAGCCGGTCACCGGAGTCGCGCATGGCGATCAGCTCGCTGACCAGGTCGTCGCGCGGGTCGGCGCGCCGGTCGGCGATCAGCCCGGCCAGGTAGCGCTTGAGCTCGGCCCGGGTGGCCGCGACCTGCTCGGGCGGGTACTGGGTGAGGCTGAGCAGGACGTCCACGAAGCCCGCGATGGTGTCGCGGTCGGCGGCGGGCACGCCGAGCAGCTCGCAGATGACGGTGATCGGCAGCCGCCTGGCGAACAGCGACACCAGGTCGGCGGGCGGCCCGGCCTCCTTCAGCGCGGCGACGAGCAGGTCCACCTCGCGCTCGATGACCGGGCGCAGCGCGGCGGTCCTGCGGTTGTTGAAGGCCGGTGAGACCAGCCGGCGCAGCCGCGTGTGCTCGGGCGGGTCCATGCTGAACATCGAGTTCGGGTCCGGCGGGATCGGCTGCAGGCGGGGCGCGCCCGGCCGGGTGGTGTGGGCCCGGCTGAAGCGCTGGTCGCCCATCACGGTCTTGTTGTCCTCGTAGGTGGTGACCAGCCAGGCGGTGTCGCCGGTCGGGAAGGTCACCTTGCTCACCGGCTCCTCCCGCCTGAGCTGCTCGAACTCGGGCGCCGGCTCGCCGGGGCAGCGGGGGACGAAGGGGAATCTGCGCATCCCCCAGCCATACCGGGCGGCCGTCGTGCGGACGTTGAGCGGCGCTGGAGACGACTCGGGCACCAAGGAGACACAAACCCGGCACAAGATCCGGGTGCCAGCATCGCTGCCGACGGACCGGCCCCCGAGCGACGGGAGTGGATGCCCATGGCGCCATCGCTGCTTCCCTGGCGACAGCCGCGCTGGTTCAGCACGCTGTTCATGACCGACCTGTGGGAGCGATTCAGCTTCTTCGGGATGATGGCCATCCTCTTCCTCTACGCGACCAGTACCGACGGGCTCGGCATGCCTCCCGGCAGCGCGGGCGCCCTGGTCGGGCTCTACATCTCGGCCACGTTCGTCGCCTCGGTGCCGGGCGGCTGGCTGGGCGACCGGGTCTTCGGGCCGCAGCGCGCGGTCCTGTTCGGCGCGATCCTCATCGCCTGCGGCCACCTCACGCTGGTGGTCCCGGCCGAGGCGACGTTCTACCTCGGCATCACGCTGATCGCGGCCGGTACCGGCCTGCTCAAACCCAACCTTTCCGCGCTGCTCGGCTCGTTCTACCCGCCCGGCCAGGCGGCCGAGCGGGAGGCGGCGTTCTCCGTCTTCTTCGTCAGCATCCAGGTCGGCGCGCTGCTCGCGCCGCTGATCACCGGCTTCGTGGGCGAGACCGTCGACTGGCACCTCGGCTTCGGCACGGCCGCGATCGGGATGGGCATCGGCATCGCCGTCTTCGCCCGGGGCCGCAGGCACTTCGGCGAACTCGGGCGCGAGCCCGGCCAGCCCGCCGATCCGGCCACGCTGCGCCGGTTGCGGCTGTGGAGCGCCGTGGTCGTGGCCGTCGTGGCGGCGGGGCTGATCGCCGCCGCCGTCCAAGGGGTGCTGCGGGTGGAGGTGCTCGTGGCCGTGGTGGGTCTGCTGGTGCTCGTCGCGCCGCTGCCGTACTCGCGGATGATCCTCAAACGGGCGTCGGCGGACGAGCGGGTACGGCTGCGCGCCTACGCCTGGGTCTTCCTCACCACGGCCGTGCTGTTCCTGCTGGTCAGCCAGAGCAACTCGGTGCTCAACCACTTCGCCGCCGTCTCGACCGACCGGCAGGTGGGCGGGTTCCTGGTGCCGGCGAGCTGGTTCCAGTCGCTGCATCCGCTGTTCGTGCTGCTGGCCGCGCCGGTGCTGGCGCGGGTGTGGGGCGGGCCGGCGGGGCGGCTGGCCGTACCGGTGAAGCTGGCGGCTGGGCTGGTGATCGCGGCCGGCAGCTTCCTGCTCATGGTCTTCGCCGCGCAGAGCCCGGCGGCCTCGCCGCTGTGGCTGGTCGTGGTCTACCTGACGCTGTCGATCGCCGAACTGATCATCGGCACGGTCGGGCTCGGGGTGACCGCCATGGTCGCGCCGGCCGGGGCCACCAGCCAGCTCATGGGGCTGTGGTGGCTGGCCGGGGCGGTCGGCGCCGTCGTCGGCGGCCAGCTGGCGCGGCTGGCCATGCCCGGCGGCGCCGGACCGCAGGCCGCGCAGGGCCCCGGGCCCGGCTACTTCCTCGTGCTCACGATCCTGCCCCTTCTCGTCGCGGCCGCGCTCGCGCTGGCCCGCACCCGCATCGCCGCCCGGTTGCGACCGGGCCCCGCAAACCCGTCCTTCCAGCTCACCACCGATGGAGGTCCCGTATGACCAGCGAGATGACCGCGCCCGCCGTCAGCGCAGAGCCGCTGTGGCGCCTGGGCACGGCCTACTTCAGCCGCAAGACGGTGCTGACGGCGGCCGAGCTCGGCGTCTTCACCACCCTGTCCGGCGCGCCCGCCTCGTCCGACGAACTGGCCAAACGCCTGGAGCTGCATCCACGCGGCGCCCGCGACTTCTTCGACACGCTCGTCGCGCTCGGCGTGCTCAGCCGCGACGGGGAGATCTACCACAACACCCCGCTGGCCGAGCACTACCTCAACTCCGACCGCGCCTCCTACGTGGGCGCCTTCCTGAACGCGGCCGACGCCCGCTGGAACCAGCTCATCGACGCCCTGCGCACCGGCGAGCCGCAGAACCGGTGGGGCTCCGGCGCGCAGATGTTCACCGAGCAGTACCGCACCACGGCCGCCTGGCGGAACTTCACCGCCGGCATGGACTACCTCAACGGCATGATCGGCCCGGTGCTGGCCGAGGCGTTCGACTGGTCCACGGTCACCTCGGTGGTCGACGTGGGCGGGGCGCGCGGCAACCTGGCCGCGGCGATCCTGCGCGGCCACCCGCACATCGAGGCGGGCGTCATGGACCTGCCCGGCGTCGAGCCGGTCTTCCACGAGCACATGACCCAGCTCGGGCTCTCCGGGAAGATCACCTTCCACCCGGGCAACTTCTTCGAGGACCCGATGCCGGGCGCGCAGGCGCTGGTCATGAGCCACGTGCTGCACGACTGGGGGGTGAGCGAGCGTGAGCAGCTCGTGGCCGCCGCCTTCTCCGCGCTGCCGTCCGGCGGCGTGCTGCTGATCTGCGACCCGATGATCGACGACGATCGGCAGGGCCCGGCGGGAGCGCTGCTGACCAGCCTCAACATGCTCATGGTCACGCCGCACGGCTCCGAGTACACGCGTGCCGACTGCCGCTCCTGGCTGGAGAAAGCCGGGTTCACCGGGCTGACCGAGGCCGAGCTCGGCACGCACAACACGCTCATCACCGCCCGCAAGCCATGAGCGAGACCGAGGTCCTGATCGTCGGCGGCGGCGTGGTCGGCCTGTCGGCCGCCGCCTTCCTGGCCTGGCACGGCGTCTCCTGCCGGGTGGTGGAGCGCCGCGCCGACCTGTCCATCCATCCGAGGGCGCGCGGCTTCAACCCGCGCGCGGTCGAACTGCTGCGCCAGGTCGGCCTGGAGCCGGCCGTACTGGAGGCCAGCAAGGGTTTCGCCGGGCACACGATGCGGGCCCGCGTGGAGAGCCTGACCGGCGAGGAGATGTTCCGCGCCGATCTGCCCACCGCCACCGACCTCGACCGGCTCAGCCCGTCGCCGTGGGCGCTGTGCAGCCAGGACCGGCTGGAGCCGCTGCTGCGCGAGCACGCGGTGGCGCTTGGCGCGCGGGTCGACTTCGGCGTCGAGCTGTCGGCCTTCGAGCAGGACGGCGACGGCGTCACCGCGACCGTACGCAGCCGCGGCGACGGCTCGGCGGAGCGGATCAGGGCCCGGTACCTGATCGGCGCGGACGGGGTGCGCAGCCGCGTCAGGCAGCGCCTCGGCATCGAGCTCAAGGGCACGCCCGCGCTGCTGCGCCAGCTCAGCATCGTGTTCAAGGCCGATCTGCGCGAGTACCTGGGCGAACGCCGCTTCGCCATCTGCCAGGTGGTCAACGACGCCGTCGAAGGGCTGCTCGTCCACGACGACACGCTCACGCAGGGAACGCTCTACATCCAGTACGACCCGGCCAAGGGCCAGAGCTCGGCCGACTACCCGTGGCCCCGCTGCGTCCAGCTCGTCAGGGCGGCGATCGGGGCGCCGGGACTGCCGGTGCGCATCCTCGACACCCAGTCGTGGGAGCTGTCGGCACTGTCGGCCACCCGGTACGGCGAAGGCCGCGTGTTCCTCGCCGGGGACGCGGTCCACGTGATGCCACCGGTCGGCGGCTTCGGCGCCAGCACCGGCATCCAGGACGCGCACAACCTGGCCTGGAAGCTCGCCCACGTGCTGCGCGGCAGGGCCGGACCCGAACTGCTCGACACCTACGAGGCCGAGCGCGCCCCGGTGGCGGAGTTCACCGTCGAGCAGTGCCTGCGCAGGGTCACCTCGGGAACCGGCTTCGGCCGCCCGGCCGCCGACGCGGGGCTGCTCGACGACCTGACGCTCACGCTGGGCTTCCGCTACGGCGAGGGCGACTACGCCGAACCGGCGGGCGAGCCGGGCACCCGGGCGCCGCATGTCCCGCTGGGCGACGGCCGCTCGACGCTCGACCTGTTCGGGCGGGAGCCGTGCCTGCTGACCGGGGACTCCGGTGAACGCTGGCGCGCGGCCGTACCGGATCTCGAGGTGCACGTCGTGCGGGCGCCGGAGTTCGGCGCGCGCTACGGCGTGGAGCGGGACGGGGCGGTACTGGTGCGGCCGGACGGGATCGTGGCCTGGCGCGGCAGCTCGCCCGATGAACTGCCGGACGCGCTGGCGCGCGTCCTGTGCCGGGCGACGCGGTGAGGGGAGTGGTCATGCACCTGCTGGAGCAGATCGCCAGGGCCGGAGTGTTCTGGATCTGGTTCCCGGTGCCCGAGGAGGAACGCGCGGAGGAAGAGGAGCGGCCATGGTGAACGCCGGGACCCGCCGCCAGGGTGTGGCGCTGCCGCTGGTCGCCGTGGCGCTGGCGCAGTTCCTGGCGATGGTGGACCTCAACATCACCGCGACGGCGATGCCCGCGATCGTGGGCGAGTTCGGGCGGCTGGACCTGTTCGCCTGGGTCACCACCGGCGCGGTGCTCGCCTCCACCGTCACCACCCCGCTGTACGGCAAGCTCAGCGACGTCCTCGGCCGCAAGCAGGTCTTCATCCTGGCGCTGGCCCTGCTGACCGCCGGGTCGGTGCTGTGCGCGCTGGCCCAGTCGATGCCGCAGCTCGTGCTGTTCCGCATCGTCCAGGGCGTCGGCGCGGGCGGCCTCATGGTCTCGGCCATGGCCATCTACGCCGAACTGCTCAGCCCCGAGCAGCGCATGCGCTACCAGATCTGGTTCGCCACCACGCTCAACGCCTCGGCGGCGATCAGCCCGTTCCTGGGCGGCCTCATCACCGACTGGATCAACTGGCGCTGGACGTTCTGGCTGACCGTGCCGGTGGCGCTGATCTCGGTCGCGCTCATCGCCAGGACCCGCCTGCTGCCCCGGCCCGAGACGCGGGTGCGCATCGACTACCTGGGCGCGGCGCTGCTCGGCGGCGTCTGCACCTGCCTGGTGCTGGTCAGCAGTTGGGCGGGCGTCGCCTACGCGTGGGGCTCGCCGGTCGTCGTCGGTCTCGGCGCCGCCGCGATCGTGCTGGTGATCGCCTGGCTGCGGGTCGAACGGCGGGCCGAGCAGCCGATCATCCCGCTGCGGCTCTTCCGCGACCCGGTGCTCGTCGTCGCGAACGTCCAGGGCTTCGTCACCGGTCTCACGATGTTCGCGGCGGTCACCTTCCTGCCGCTGCTCATGGTGGCCCGCGGCGAGTCGGCGACCGGGGCCGGTCTTGCGCTCATGCCGCTCACCGCCGGGTCGCTGATCGTCTCCCTGGGCCTCAGCTCGTTCATGGCCCGCGCCGGACGGCCCCAGCTGTTCGCCGTGCTCGGCGGCGTGCTGCTGACCGGCGGGCTGGTCGCGCTGGCGGTGGCGGAGGGGGCGGCGATGCTGGCCGGCGCGCTCGTGTTCGGCGTCGGGCTGGCGCTGATCTTCCAGGTCTACTCCGTGGCCGTCATGAACCACGCGCCCCGCAGGGACCTCGGCTCGGCGATCGGGCTGCAGTCGCTCAGCCGCCAGCTCGGCGGCACGCTCGGCCTGGCCGCGCTCAGCGGCGCCTTCCAGGCGCGGCTGGGGGCCGAACTGGCCGCCCGCGTGCCGGAGGACCAGCTCACCCGGGCCGTGACCGCCGCCGGCGACCCGGAGACGGTCAGCGCGCTGCCCGAGGCGCTGCGCACGGCGGTCACCGGCGGCTACGGCTCGGCGCTCACGCTGGTCCTGCTCGCCGCCGCCGTCTGCGCGGGCGTCGGGCTGCTGGCCACCCTTCTGCTCAAACTGCCCACCCCACCGAAGAAAGGGAGCGACCATGACCGTGTTCACCCTGGACGACCTGCGGCGCATCATGAGGGAGGCCGCGGGTGAGGGAGAGGCCGTCGACCTGGACGGCGACATCCTCGACACGCCTTTCGCCGACCTCGACTACGACTCGTTGGCCGTACTGGAGATGACCGTGCGCGTCGAGCGCGAGTTCGGCGTCAAGCTCGGCGACGACGAGGTCGGCGGCGTGAAGCTGCCGAGCGAGTTCATCGATCTGGTCAACAGCCGCCTACAGCCGGGGGAGTAGACGGCCGCGCCCACTGCGTCCGCCGGGGTAGGCGCAGAAGCCTCCCCGCGGCGGACGCCCCCTTCCGACCTGGACTGACAGGCTGGTGAACCATGGACAACCTGCTGTTGTCGAGGCTGCAGTTCGCGACGACGACCTCGATCCACTTCCTCTTCGTCACGCTGACGCTGGGGCTGGTGCTGTTCGTGGCGGGCATGCAGACCGCCTACACGATCACCGGGAACCCGGTCTACCGCCGCATGACGAAGTTCTGGGGCAAGATCTACGTCGTCAACTACGCGGTCGGCATCGTCACGGGCCTGGTGATGGAGTTCCAGTTCGGGCTGAACTGGAGCGGCCTGTCGAAGGTGACGGGCAACGTCTTCGGCGTGCCGCTGGCCCTGGAGACGCTCATCGCGTTCGTCGCCGAGGCCACCTTCCTCGGCATGTGGATCTTCGGCTGGGACCGGATCCGCAAGGGCGTCCACCTGACGCTGATCTGGCTGGTGGCGCTCACCGCGTACGCCTCGGCCTTCTGGATCATGGTCGCGAACGCGTTCCTGCAGCATCCTGTGGGCTACGAGATGCGCGGCGACCAGGCCTACCTCACCGACTTCGGCGCGCTTCTCGCCAACAGCAACCTCATCGACACGCTGCTGCACGTGATCTCCGCGGCCGTGCTGGCCGGAGGGCTGTTCGTCGCCGGGATCAGCGCCTACCACTTCATCAAGCGCACCCAGGAGGTGGAGGTCTTCCGCCGGTCGATGCGCTGGGGGCTGATCGCCGCCCCGATCGGCGCGTTCTCGATCATCCACTGGGGCTTCCTGCAGGAAGTCGTGATCGAGAAGACCCAACCGGCCAAGCTCGCCCAGATGTACGGCGAGCCGGAACGGATGGCGGCGGCGCAACAGGCCATGGAGCAGCAGTTCGGGCCCGGTGACTGGGCGCCGCCCGGGTGGATCGGCGTGCCGTACCAGATCATGATGAACAGCGCCTTCATCATGGCGCTCATCCTGCTCGTCTGCCTCATCCTGTTGTTCCGCAACTGGGTGGTACGGCTGCGCTTCCCGCTCTACGTTCTCCTGATCATGGTCC
This sequence comes from Nonomuraea sp. NPDC059007, assembly GCF_042740555.1. NCBI lineage: Bacteria > Bacillati > Actinomycetota > Actinomycetes > Streptosporangiales > Streptosporangiaceae > Nonomuraea > Nonomuraea sp. NPDC059007. The sequence continues at coordinate 95,758 of NZ_JBHYJD010000019.1, forward strand.
CGCTGCCGTTCATCGCGGTGATCTCCGGCTGGCTGGTGCGGGAGGTGGGCCGTCAGCCGTGGACCGTCTACGGCCTGCTGACCACCGACAAGGCCGTCTCCGATCTCCCGGCCGCCGTCGTGTTGATCTCCTTCGTCGGGTTCACGTTGGTGCTCGGCACGCTGGCGGTCGTGGATTACGTGCTGATCGCGCGCTTCGTCCGGAAGGGCCCGGACGACGAGCTGTTCGGCTCCACCCTCGACCAGGTGGCCAAGCCCGCCTCTGCCCACAGCTTCTGAAGGAGCAGACCATGGACCTTCTCTGGCCGATCCTGCTGGGCCTGCTGTTCGCCGGATACTTCGTCGTGGACGGGTTCGACATCGGCGCCGGGCTGCTGCTGCGCCGCCTCGGCGGCGGCGAGTACGAGCGGCGGGCCGTCCTCACCTCCATCGGCCCCTTCTTCCTGGGCAACGAGGTGTGGCTGGTGGCCGTCGGCGGTGTGCTCGCCGGCGCCTTCCCGTTGATGAAGGACCACCTGCTCGGCGGCCTCTACCTGCTCATCGTGGCCGGGCTGCTCATCTGGGTGGTGCGCGACGCGGCGATCTGGTTCCGCAGCCGCCGCCCGTCGCCGCGCTGGCGCGCCGGATGGGACGCGATGCTGGGCGGGTCGAGCGGCGTGTTCGCCGTCTTCTGGGGGCTGCTCGTGGGCGCGCTGCTGACCGGCCCGCCGCCGTTGACCGACCGCTGGCTCGTGGCCGGGATCAACGCCGCGGTGTGGGCGGTGGTGATGGTGCTGCTGTTCACCACGCACGGCGCCGTCTTCCTGGCCGCCCGCCTGCCCGCCGACCTCGCCGCCCGCGCCACCGCCACGGCCACCCGCCTGTCGCGCCCCGCCGCCGGGCTGCTCGCGCTCGCCTCCCTCGCCCAGCTCGCCGTACCCGGCCCCGGCGGGATCGCCACGACCGTGCCGGTCGTCCTGCTCGGGCTGCTCGCCGCCGCCGCGCTCTGGGCCGCCCCCGCCGCCCTCGCCAAGTCCCGGTACGGCAGTGCCGTCGCGCTGACCTCGTTCGCGGCGGCCGTACCGGCGGTGCTGGCGAGCCTGCGCCTGGCCGGTGGCCTGACGGACGTCACCGCGGACCCGGCGACGCTGAGCGTGCTGAGCGGCTTCCTCGTCGTCATCGTGCCGGTGCTGGCGGCGATGCAGGCGTGGATGTGGTGGACGTTCCGCCGCCGGGTGCACGCGGGCACGGTGGTGTTCTTCTGACGTTGAGCAGGGAAAAGCCCCGGGACGGTGTTCCGTCCCGGGGCCCGCGCGTGCACTCAGCCCAGGCGGCGGCCGCTCACCAGCGTCTCGGCGTAGCTGAAGGCGTATCCGGCGCCGACCTCGACCGGGGCCAGCGAGGCGAGGTCCTCGTCCGCGCCGGGCAGCAGCCGGAACGCGCCCGTGCCGCGCCACACCGGCCCGAACTCCACGTCCCGCACCGACGAGGCGACGAGCTGGTGCAGCGGCTTCTCGTCCGGCACCCAGGCCGGGAAGTGCCGGTTGTGCACCAGCGGCACCGTGTGCAGGTGCGGCGGCTCGGCCGGTTCGGCGAGCGTCACCGCCACCTCGGCCACCCGCCGGTCGCGTACGGCGAGGCTGGCGCTGAAGCGTCCGCCCGCGGCCATGCGCGGCCCCGCCCGGCCCACCTGGACCGGCCTGGTCAGGTGCACCGACCCGAACTGCTTCGGCATGCCCTGGACCCAGCCGCGCATCAACGGCACCGCCTGGTCCACCCACGCGTACGGGCAGCGCGCCATCGGCGACCCGCCGAACGAGCAGCCCAGCAGGATCAGAAACTCCGAGAACCGGCTGCCCGCCGGGTCCTCCAGCTCCGCGCCCGACTCCGAGCACCACTGCCACTCGGCGAACACCGCGGCCGCGGCCCCGGGATCGGGCCCGAGTTCGAGCTCCGGTGGCAGGAAGCGGGCGGCGGCGGCCGGGTCGACACGGTAGTCGACCATCACCACCTCGCCGGAGAAGTACCAGGGCGGCGAGGTGAGGGAGGAGGAACTTCCGGACGGGGACAGCGGCAGGGAGTACCCGGTCAGCGTCATGTCCCGCAGCCTAGGAAGCGCCGGGGAGATCGGCAATGAGCCTCCATCCCGCCTGGCGCGGGCCACTAACCAGGCTCAATTCCCTCATTAGGATGAGGATCGTGGGGATCGAGGGCGGGCCGTGGGAAGGGCTGGTCAGCGCTCCGGCGCGGGTGCCGCTCAGCTCCCGGCCCTGGCGCTCGGTCGCCTACCTGCTCGGCGGCTTCCTCGTCGCGATCGTCTGGCTGGCCGGGACCGTCGTGCTGCTCGTCGTCGGTGTGGTGACCGTCCCCATCGTCGTCGGCGTGCCGCTGCTGCGCCTGCTGCCGCGCTGGGCCGAGACGCTCGGCCGGGTCGAGCGGGCCCGGCTGCGCCTGGTCGACGGCCGCCCGGCCCCCGATCCACACAGTGGCCGGCACCGTGGCAGGCCGCTGCTGCGCGAGGCGGCCACCTGGCGCGAGGCCGGGCACGGGCTGCTGCTCTGCCTGCTCGGCCCGCTCAACGCCGTCGCGCTGCTGGTGCTCGCGCTGCTGGCCGGGGGCCCGCTGCTGGCCCCGTTCTGGCGCCTGCTGCCGTTCTCGCCGTCGGCCAACCCGTCCTGGCAGAAGGTCACCTCCGACCCGGCGCTCGCGTGGGGCGCCTCGCTGGCCGGGCTGGTGCTGCTCGTCCTGGCCGCCTACCTGGTGACCGCCGTCGCGGCGGCAGAGGCCGGGCTGGCCCGTACGCTGCTCACGCGGCCGCCCGAGGAGGAGCTGGAGCTGCGGCTCATCGAGGTGGACCGCTCGCGGGCCCGGCTCGCCGACGCCTTCGACAGCGAGCGCCGCCGCCTCGAACGCGACCTGCACGACGGCACCCAGCAGCGGCTCACCGGGCTGATGATGACGCTCGGGCTGGTCAAGATGGAGCTGGCCGGGGCCGACCCCGAGGCGAGGAAGCTGGTCGAGCGGGCCCACCGGGAGGCGGGGGAGACGCTGGCCGAGCTCCAGGACCTCGTCCGCGGCATCCATCCGCCCATCCTGACCGACCGCGGGCTCGAAGGGGCGCTGGCCGAGGCGGCGGAGCGATGTCCGGTGCCGGTGACCGTACGCGTGGAGACCTCGCACGGACGCCCGCCCGAGTCGGTGGAGTCGGCCCTGTACTTCGCGGGCTGTGAGGCGCTCACCAACCTCGCCAAGCACAGCGGCGCGAGCGGCGCCGAACTGCTGCTGCGCGACGCCCCCGGCCGCATCGTTCTGCAGGTCAGCGACGACGGCGCGGGCGGCGCCGACACCGCCTCCGGTACCGGCCTGGTCGGCCTGGCCGACCGGGTGGCGGCGGTGGGCGGCACGGTCAGCCTGTCCAGTCCGGAAGGCGGGGGAACGACCCTGCGGGTGGAGGTTACGTGGACGTCGTGATCGCGGACGACGCGGTGCTGCTGCGCGAGGGGCTGCGCCACATCCTGGAGCGCTTCGGCCACCGGGTCGTGGCCTCCGTCGGCGACGCGCCGTCGTTACTGGCCGCCGTCGACCGGCACCTGCCGGAAGTCGCGGTCGTGGACGTGCGGATGCCGCCAGGGTTTCGCGACGAGGGGCTGCGCGCGGCCCTGCGCATCCGCACCGAGCACCCGAAGGTGGCGGTGCTGGTGTTGTCGCAGTATGTCGAGCGCTCGTACGCGATGGAACTGCTGGAGTCGGGCTCCGGGCGGGGCGTCGGCTACCTGCTGAAGAACCGGGTCGGCGAGATCGAGGACTTCCTGGACGCCGTCACCCGGGTGGCCGCGGGCGGCACCGCCATCGACCCCACGGTGGTGGTGCGCCTGCTGGAGAACCGCCAGGACCCCGGTCTGGAGCGCCTCACGCCGCGCGAGCGCGAGGTGCTCGCGCTGATGGCCGAGGGCCGGACCAACAGCGCGATCGCGCGCGAGCTCGTGGTCACCGAGGCGGCGGTGCTCAAGCACGTGGGCAACATCTTCGCCAAGCTCCTGCTGGAGCCGAGCGACGAGGAGCACCGCCGGGTCGCGGCGGTGCTCCGATACCTACGCGAAGGCGCCCGCTAGGCGGCGGCTTCTGCGACCGACGTACGGCGGCGCAGCAGCAGGGCCGTGGGGACGAGCGCGGAGACCACCACGACCAGCACGCAGGCCAGCGCCACCAGCCCCGCCTCGGTCCACGGGAACGCGGTCGGCACCTCAAGCCCGAGCCCGCCCAGCACGCCGCGCAGCCCCAGCACCGCCACCACGGTGACCGCGCCACCGAGCAGCACACCCGTGGCGGCCACGCACAACGCCTCCCACAGCGCCATCCGCAGCACCTGTACCCGCCGAGCGCCCAGGAACAGCAGCCGCGCGAACTCCCCGCGGCGCGCCCCGAACGACAGCGCCGAGGTGTTGGCCACCGCGATCAGCGTGTACGCCACGGCGAACCCGGCCAGCGCGATGGCCCCGATGCGCATGCCCTCCTGCCGGGCCCCGCTCACCATGGCCATGATCTCCACGGTGTCGAACACCTTCAGCTTGGGCCAGCGCTTCTCCAGCTCGGCCCGGATCGCCGCGGGCCGGTCGGCGGACACGTGCACGGCGCTCCAGCCCGCGTCCGCGCCCTTGAGCATGCCCGGCGGTACGAGCAGCCCGCCGCCCAGCGGTGAGCCCTCGTAGAGCGCCGCCAGCCGCGGTGTGGCCTTCACCCCGCCCGCGAGCCGCAGCTCCACCTTCTCGCCGAGCCGCCAGCCGAGCGCCGAGGCCTGGCGCCGGTCGGCGGCGACCGCGCCCTCGCGCAGCGCCTCCAGGCTGCCCTCGACCTTGGTGAGGTTCATGACCTTGCCGATCCCGGCCGGGTCCACGCCCTGCGCGGGCACCGTGCGGGTGGTGCGGTTGGCGTGCACCTCCACCTGCCCCGACGTCACCGGTACGGCCGCGCCCACCCCGGCCTGCCCGCCCAGCCACCGGGCCGCCTCGGCGCTCCCGGCGCCGGACACGACCAGGTCGGAGCGCCACACCTGCTTGGCGTCGGCGGCCATGGCCTCGCCGAGCAGCGTGGTGCCGCCGAGCAGCGACCCGGCCAGCCCGACCGTGATGAGCACCGGCGCCGCGGTGGCCGCGGTGCGCCGGGCCGCCATCCGCACGTTCTCCCTGGCCAGCTCGCCGGTGGCGGCGGTCAGGCGGGCCAGCGGCGCGGCGACCAGCGCGCTGGTCCAGGCGGCGAAGACCGGCGACAGCAGCGCGAAGCCGATCACCAGCGGCATCGAGACGAACATCGTCAGCGGCATCCGCCCGTCCGGCGGCGCCACCGGCACCAGGGCCAGCATGCCGCCCCCGGCCGCCAGCGCGGCCAGCCCGCCCAGCCAGCGGCCCTTGCCGATCGGCTGGTCGGCCAGGGCCGCGGCGCGCAGCGCCTCGACGGGACGGACTGCGGCGGCCCGGCGGGCGGCGGCCACCGTGGCGACCAGGCCCACGAGCACCCCGGCGGCGAAGCATCCGGCCAGCGCGCCCGGCGACAGGCTCGGGGTGAAGGCGGCGGGCAGGAGTTCCTGCGAGCGCAGCAGCGCCGCCATCGCGGCCATGAGCGGCCCGGCCAGCAGCACGCCCAGCGTGGAGGCCAGGACCGCGGCGAACCCCGACTCGGCCAGCACCATCCACCGCACCTGCTGGGGCGCGGCACCGACGGTACGCAGCACGGCCAGTTCCTTGCGCCGCTGGGCGACGATGAAGGCGAAGGTCCCGGCCACCACGAAGACGGTGACGAAGGCGCCGATCACGGCCAGCATGACCAGCAGCGCGCCGGATTCCGACACGGCCCGCCGTACCGCCTCGGGGGTGTCGGGAGGGAGGGCGGAGCCGGAGGCCAGCATCGAGGTCGCGCCGCCCGCGAAGGCGACGCCCAGGGCGAGCGCGATCACCGCGCCCGCGAAACCGGAGACGCGGCTGCGCAGGGTGCGCCAGGCGACCGACAGCAGCGTGCGGGTGCGTACGCCCGGCCGCGCGGGCAGGGCGGAGATGGTGGTCACGCGGCCTCCAGTTCGGCCAGGCGGGCGGCGACCGTGCGGGAGCTGGGCTGACGCAGCTCGTCCACCAGCAGGCCGTCGGACAGGAAGAGCACGCGGTCGGCGTGGGAGGCGGCGAACGGGTCGTGCGTCACCATCACCACGGTGTCGCCGCGCTCGTCGACCAGGCGGCGCAGCAGCGCCAGCACCTCGCGCCCGGACTTGCTGTCGAGGGCGCCGGTGGGCTCGTCGGCGAAGATCACCTCGGGCTGGGCGGCGATGGCGCGGGCGATGGCCACGCGCTGCTGCTGTCCGCCGGACAACTCCGCCGGGCGGTGTCCCATGCGCTCGCCGAGGCCGACCAGCGTGAGCACCTCGCGGATCCACGCGCGCGGCGGGCGGCGGCCCGACAGGCGGATCGGCAGCGCCACGTTCTGGGCGGCGGTCAGCGAGGCGATGAGGTTGAAGGACTGGAAGACGAAGCCCAGGCGGTCACGGCGCAGTTCGGTGCGCTGGCGCTCGTTGAGCTCGCCCAGGTCGGCGCCGCCGATGAGCACCTTCCCGCCGGTCGGCTGGTCGAGCCCGGCGGTGCACTGCAGCAGCGTGGACTTGCCGGAGCCCGACGGGCCCATGATCGCGGTGAAGGAGCGGGCGGGGAAGGTGGTGCTGACCCCGCGCAGCGCGGCGACCTCGTTCGGGGCCTCGCCGTAGACGCGGGAGAGGTCGATCAGGCGTACGGCGTCCGTCGTCACGGTGGCGGTCTCTGTCATGGGTCCCAGTCAACCGGGATCGGGCGCGAAAGACCCGGGCGGCGACGAGAGATCCCGGGGTGGTGTCAGCACTACCACCGCCTGGACCAAGCGGGCTGGCTCCCGTCTGGATCACGGCTACAGGCCGCGCCGAAACCGGGTTGCCACCATACCGGGGCAAGCGTCCCCGAATCGCGCGGAGGAACTGGCGGATGGCCGGCATCGCAGGATGGGTGGATTTCCACCGTGATCTCGCATTGGACCGCAACATCGTGCTGGCGCAGCTCGGCGCGCTCGCGTGGCGCGGCTCGGACGGCGAGGGCCTGTGGGCCTCCTCGCGCGCCGTGCTCGGCCACCGGCGCAGAGCCGCGCTCGACCTGGGCGGCGGCGCCCAGCCCATGGCGCACGGCGGCGCCGTCCTCGCCTTCGACGGCGAGATCTACAACCACGACGCGCTACGGGCCGAGCTGAAGGCGCTCGGCCACACGTTCGCCACCCGCAGCGACACCGAGGTGCTGCTGCACGCCTACCTGGAGTGGGGCGAGCGCTGCCCCGAGCACCTGGACGGCATGTTCGCCTTCGCGATCTGGGACACCGGCCGCGAGCGGCTGCTGCTGGTCCGCGACCGCATGGGCGTCAAGCCGATGTTCTACTACCCGACCGTCTCCGGCGTCGTCTTCGCCTCGGAGCCGAAGGGCGTGCTCGCCCACCCGCTCGTCGAGCGGGTGGCCGACCTCGACGGCCTGCGCGAGCTGCTCGCCTTCACCAGCAGTGTCGGCCGCAGCCCGGTCAAGGGCATGCGGCGCGTACGGCCCGGCGAGGTCGTCACCGTCAGCCGCTCCGGCGTCCACGAGCACCTCTACTGGCGACTGGCGGCCAGGCCGCACACCGACGACCATGACACCACCGTGGCCCGCGTCCGCGAGCTGCTCGAACACTCGGTGGCCCAGCAGCTCGACGCCGACGTCCCCGTGGGCGTGCTGCTGTCCGGCGGCCTCGACTCCAGCACGGTCGCCGCGATCGCCGCGAAGATCCTGGCCGAGCGGGGCGACGGGCCGCTGCGCACGTTCACCGTCGGCTACCCCGGCGGCGCCGCGGGCGGCCCCGGGCCGATGCGGGCCAGTGAGGACGCGCCCTACGCCCGCGAGGTGGCCGCGCACATCGGCTCCGAGCACGAGTTCGTCGAACTGGACGGCGTCGCCGTCACCGACCCGGTGCTGCGGCGCACCGCGGTCGCCGCCCAGCAGGACCTGCCGGTCGCCGCGCCCCAGTTCCCCGCGTCCCTGCGGGCGCTGGCCAGGCGCGTCAGCGAGAAGGTCAGCGTCGTGCTGGCCGGCGAGCAGGCCGACACCGTCTTCGCCTCCTTCATGGGCATGGACCGGCCCGAGGTCGTCGCCGCCCAGACCTACCCGTGGGTCGCCGCCACCGCCCACCACCTGCCGCCCGACGGGCTCGGCACCGGGTTGTTCGCGCCCGACCTGCTCAAGGAGCTCGACGTGCCCGGCTACTGCGCCGACCGGTACCGCGAGGATCTGGCCGGCATGCCGTACCTGGAGGGGGAGGACCAGGACGAGCGGCGCATGCGCGAGATCTACTACCTGCACCTGCGGGGGTGGCAGGAGTTCGGCTGCGCGCTCGACGACGGCGTCAGCCTGGCCGGCGGGCTGGAGCTGCGCTGGCCGTTCTGCGACCACCAGCTCGTCGAATACCTCTTCAACGTGCCGTGGGCGATGAAGACCTTCGACGGCAAGCCCAAGAGCCTGCTCAGGGCGGCCGTCGCCGACCTGCTGCCCGCCTCCGTCCTGGAGCGGGGGCCCAGCCAGTTCCCCACCGGCCGCGACCCGGGGTACGCGCCGCTGCTGAAGTCGGAGCTCGGCCGGCTCCTCGACGACTCCGGCGCCCCCGTCCTGCCGCTCATCGACACGGGCAGGGCCAGGGCGCTGCTGGAGTCGCCGATCGAGCCCAAGCGGGCGTGGCGCGACCTGACCGACATGGAGTCGGTCCTGCAGATCAACCAATGGCTTGACCAGCACAGCATCCGGATTTCCCGGTAGAACACGACGGGGCGTAGAGATGATCTCGAGCAATGTCAACCTCACCGAACTCGAAATCCTGGCTCTCGACAGCGAGCTGAACGTGGCCGACGGCCACGCCCGCCAGGAGCTCAGCGACGGCCAGCAGCGCATCATCGACGAGCTGTCCACGCTCTTCCAGAAGGCCGCGATGCAGCCGATCGCCGACCTGGAAAGGACCGCGCACCGGACCTTCTTCCAGCTCCTCGGCCAGCACCGCTACCCCGTGGGCGACAACGCGGTGCTCAGCTGCTACGCCTCGTCCGTGGCCATGGAGATCCTGGCCAGGTCGCTGGTGACGACGTCGGACGCGGTCGGGCTGGTGCATCCGACCTTCGACAACATCCCCGACATCCTGCGCGGCGTGGGGCTACGGCTGGTGCCGGTCGAAGAGGAGCCGCTGCACACCGGGGACCCGGCGCTGGCCGTACCGGAGGGGGTGGGATGCGTCTTCATCACCACGCCCAACAACCCGACCGGCCGGGTACTGTCGGCCCGGCGGCTGGCCGAGGTGGCCGAGGTGTGCAGGGAGCGCGACGTCGTGCTGGCCCTGGACACCTCCTTCCGCGGCTTCGACACCCGCGCCCACTACGACCACTACGCGGTGCTGGAGGCCAGCGGCTGCCGGTGGGTCGTCATCGAGGACACCGGCAAGCTCTGGGCGACGCTCGACCTCAAGGTCGGCCTGCTGGCCTACAGCCGCAACATCGGCCTGCCGATCCCCAAGATCTACTCCGACATCCTGCTCGGCGTCTCGCCGTTCATCCTGACCCTCGTCGAGCACTTCGCCGAGGACGCGGCCAACGGCGGCCTGTCCGACCTGCACGCCTTCATCGCCGAGGGCCGCGCGATCGTGCGCGGCGTCCTGGGCGACGTGCCCGGCGTCAGCTTCCCCGACCCCGACAGCCGGGTCAGCGTGGAGCGGGTCGACCTCGGCCACCTGCGCTGCGACGACATCTGGGACGAACTGCACAAGCGTCAGGTCTACGCGCTGCCCTGCACCCAGTTCCACTGGGCCGAGCCCGCCCGGGGCGACCGCTCCCTGCGCATCGCGCTGGCCAGGCCGCACAGCTCCATCCGCGCCGCGGCGGAAGAGCTGCGCGCCGTCCTGCTGGCCGCGGGGTGAGCCCGTACTGGCGTACCGGAATCGTGCAGGACGTCGCGCCGCCCGGGATCACCGACCTGGCCCCCGGCTACCTCGACCCCGCCCTGCTCCCCGTGGACCTGCTCGCCGCCGCCTACGACAAGGCCTTCTCCCGGTACGGCCCCGCCGCCCTCTCCTACGGCGAGAACCAGGGCGTCCAGCCCCTGCGCGAAGCCCTCGCCGAACGCGCCGGCTGCGGACCCGAGCACATCCTGATCACCGCGGGCACCTCCCACGCCCTGCACATGCTGGCCACCACGCTGGCCGAGCCGGGCGACGTGGTCCTGTGCGAGCCGACCGCCTACGACTACGGCAAGCAGATCTTCACCGACCGGGGGCTGCGCCTGGCCCCGTTCGCCGCCGACGAGGCGGGACCGGAACCGGACGCGCTGGCCGCCGCCATCCGCAGGCACCGGGCCGTCGGCAGGCGGATCGCGTTCGCCTACCTGATCCCCACCTTCCACAACCCGACCGGGCGGCTGGTGGGGGAGGAACGGCGCCTGGCGCTGCTGGACGTGGCCCGCGAGCACGACGTCCTCGTCGTGGAGGACGACGCCTACGCCGAGCTGTGCCTGGACGAGCTGACCATGCCGGCGCCGATGGCCGCGCTGGCCGGCTACGAGGGAGTGGTCAGGCTCTGCTCGTTCGCCAAGACACTCGGGCCGGGACTGCGGCTCGGCTGGATGCTGGCCGCGCCGCCCATGGTGGCAGCAGCCGCCGCCAGCGGGCTGCTGTCCAGCGGTGGCGGGCTCAACCACCTGGCCTCGCTCGCGGTCACCACCCTCATCGAGGACGGCGGCTACGACGCCAGGCTCACCATGCTCCGCAAGGAACTGGGCGCCCGCCGGGACGCCCTGGTCAAGGGCCTGGGCACGGCCTGCTTCGCCCGGCCGCCGCACGGCGGGTTCTTCCTGTGGGTGCGCGGCGCCAGCGAGGAGCACATGCTGGCCGCCGCCGCGCGGGCCGGGATCCGGGTGGCCGCGGGCTCCCGGTTCGGCCGGCCGCCGACGCCCGCCGTACGCCTGAGCTACAGCTTCAACCCCCCGGACACCCTCTTCCAGGCCGGCCGCCGGCTGACCCAACACCAGAAGGGATGACCATGCAGCGAACGCTCATCGTGGCGAAGATGGACGCGGCGAACGCCGACGCCGTCGCCGCCCTCTTCGCCAAGTCGGACGCCTCCGAGCTGCCCCACCTCATCGGGGCCAAGCGGCGCACCCTGTTCCGCTTCCACGACCTCTACTTCCACCTGGTCGAGGCCGGCGAGGACATCACCGACGGGCTTTACAAGGCCAGGAGCACGGAGCTCTACAAGGAGCTCAACACCGGCCTCAGCGAGTTCATCTCGCCCTACGACCCGAACTGGCGTGAGCCCAAGGACGCCATGGCCACGCCCTTCTACCACTGGGAGGCCTGATCATGGCCGGCCACACCGACAACGCCATCGACATCGCCGCCCCGCTCGACCTGGTCTGGAAGATGACCAACGACGTCGAGTCGTGGCCCGAGCTGTTCAGCGAGTACGCCGCCACCGAGATCCTCGCCCGCGACGGTCACACGATCAGGTTCCGGCTCACCATGCACCCCGACCCGCAGGGCAACAAGTGGAGCTGGGTCTCCGAGCGCACCTCCGACCCCGAGACCAGGACCGTACGCGCCCACCGCGTCGAGACCGGCTGGTTCAAGTACATGAACCTCTTCTGGGAGTACACCGAGCCCGCGCCCGGCCGGGTACGCATGCGCTGGGTCCAGGACTTCGAGATGAAGCCCGTCTCCCCGGTGGACGACGCCGCCATGCGCGAGCGCCTGAACACCAACACCGCTGTCCAGATGCAGCGGATCAAGGGCCTGGTCGAGCAGGCGGCGGGCTGAGCCGATGGGCGTCCTGGTCTCACAGATCTCCATCGCGCTGAGCGGCCTGGTCGCGGGCATGCTCCTGTGGTCGGCGATCGGCGGCGTGCCCTGGATGCGCCGCCTGCCCGCCGGCGAGTACGTACGGCTGCACCAGTACTGGTCGCCCCGGTTCGACCCGCTCGGGCCGATCATGGTGATCGGCGTGCTGGCGTGCGACGTCTACCTGCTGCTGGTCGCGCCCACCAAGGGCGCGCGATACCTGCTCGGTACGCTCATCGCGGCACTGGTCGCGGTCATCGTGATCTCCGCGACCCGCAACGCCGTGCTGAAGAAGCGGGTCATGCGGCTCGACCCCGACGACCTGCCCGCCGACTGGTCGCAGCGCGACCCCCGTCCCGCCTTCGGCAAGTGGAACATGGTCAGGACCGTCATCACGGTGCTGGTCTTCCTCGGCAACGTCGAGGCCATGGCGGTGTACACGCTGTGACCTTCCGCGTGCTGCTCGACATCCAGGTACGGCCCGGCCAGGAGGACGCCTTCGAGCGCACCTGGCGCGAGGTCGCCGAGGGCATCGCCGCCCACCCCGCCAACCGGGGGCAGAGCCTGCTGCGCGGCGAGGACGCCTACTACGTGATCACCGACTGGACCGACGAGTCCGCGTTCCGGCAATTCGAACTCAGCCCCGCGCACGTCGACAACCGCGCGCGGCTGGCCCCTTACCGAACAGGAGGCTCCATGGCCACCATGCCGACCGACCACGAGCGGGTCCGGGTCATCCTCTGGTACCGCGTGCCGAAGGAGGAGGTGCAGCCGCTGTCGAAGACGTACCAGCAGATCAGCGAGCAGCTCGTCGGCACCCCCGGCATGCTCGGCAACGAGCTCCTGCACTCCCAGGTGAACGAGACCACCATGGCCGTCACCAGCTACTGGGAGAGCTACCAGCACCTCCAGGACTGGGTGCACAGCAGCAGCCACCGCCACACCAGCCCGCTGCGCCCCTACCTCGACACCGCCCGCGAGCAGCCCTACGAGACCTTCACCGTGGTCTCGGCGTTCTAGGAGGAGTCGTGGACGAGAGGTGGATCCGCTGCCGGCGCTGCCAGGCGATGATCCATCACCGCCGGTTCGGCAGGGCGCTGGGCGTCTGCCCCGAGTGCGGGTGCCATCATCCCGTCACCGCGGGGCAGCGGGTGGAGCAGCTGCTCGACCCGGGCTCGTTCCGGCCCTTCGAGACGCCGGAGGTGGTGGAGGACCCGCTGGGGTTCGTCGACGCGGTGCCGTACCCGGACAGGATCGCGGCGGCGCGGACGGCGACCGGCCTCGACGAGGCCGCCGTCGGCGGCCGGGGGACGATCGGCGGGCGGCCCGTCGTGCTGGTCGTCATGGACTTCCGCTTTCTCGGCGGCAGCCTCGGCGCCGCCGTCGGAGAGCTGGTCACCCTCGCCGCCGAGACCGCGGCGGCCGAGCGGGCGCCGCTGGTCACCGTGACCGCCTCGGGCGGCGCCCGGATGCAGGAGGGCGTGATCGCGCTCATGCAGATGGCCAAGACCGCCCAGGCCTTCGCCGGTCTGGACGCGGCCGGGGTGCTGTCGGTCTCGGTGATCGCCGATCCCACCTTCGGCGGGGTGGCCGCCTCGTTCGCGACGCTGGCCGACGTCATCCTCATCGAGCCGGGGGCGCGGCTGGGCTTCGCCGGGCCCCGGGTCATCCAGCAGACGATCAGGCAGGAGCTGCCGGACGGCTTCCAGACGGCCGAGTTCCTGCTGGAGCACGGGATGGTCGACGCGATCGTGCCGCGTTCCGGGCTGCGCGCGACGCTGTCGTCGCTGGTATCGGCTTCTTCGGGAGTCTCGCCTTCGGGTGTTTCGCCAGATTTCGAGGCTGTCGCGCCGTTCATCCCGCCGTCGCGTGAACCCTGGGATGTCGTACGGCTGGCGCGCGAGACCGGCCGCCCCACCACCGCCGACTACGCCGGCCTCATCCTCGACGACTTCCTGCGCCTGCACGGCGACCGGGTCTTCGGCGACTCCCCGTCGATCGTGGCCGGCATCGGCCGCCTCGACGGGCTCCCGCTGATGCTCATCGGCCACCAGAAGGGCCACACCACCCGCGACCGCACGGCCTCCAACTTCGGCATGCCCTCACCCGAGGGCTACCGGATGGCCGGCCGGCTGATGCGCCTGGCCGACAAGCTCGGCCTGCCCGTCCTCACCCTCGTCGACACGCCCGGCGCCTACCCCGGCCTGTCCGCCGAGGAACGCGGCCAGGCGCTGGCCATCGCCGAGAGCCAGCGCCTCATGGCCCAGCTCACCGTGCCCGTCGTCACCGTCGTCACCGGCGAGGGCGGCAGCGGCGGCGCGCTCGCGCTCGCCGTCGCCAACCGCGTCCTCATCAGCGCCAACGCCTGGTACTCCGTGATCACGCCCGAGGGGTGCGCCTCGATCCTGTGGAAGAGCGCCGCGGAGGCGCCGCGGGCCGCCGCCGCGCTCAAGGTCGAGGCGGGCGAACTGCTGCGGCTGCGCGTGGTGGACGCGGTCGTCGAGGAGCCCGACGGGGGCGCGCACACCGACCCCGTCAAGGCCGCCGCCCTGCTCGGCGCCGCCGTCCGCGCCGCCTTCGCAGAACTGCTCCCGCTGTCCGGCCCCGAGCTGGTACGGCAGCGCCGCGACCGGTTCCGGCGCTTCGGCGTCCCAGAACTCACCCGGAGGTGAATCCATGACCGAGCTCCCCAACGACAGCGACTTCGACACGCTGTGCGAGGCGGCGACCAGACTGGTCTCCCTGCTGCCGCATCCGCCGGCCACGCTCAAGATCTCGCACGGGCTGGCCAGCGCCGAGCTGACCTGGAGCGACGGCTTCCCCGCCGTGGTGACCACGACGGTGGACCCGCCGCTTCCCGACGACGGGCACATCCAGGTGCGGGCCCCGCTCGTCGGCACCTTCTACCGGGCGCCCGAGCCGGGGGCGGCGCCGTACGTCTCCGTCGGCGACTCCGTCGAGGTCGGCCAGCAGATCGGGATCGTCGAGTCGATGAAGCTCATGAACCCGATCGTCGCCGAGGCCCCCGGCCGCGTCGTCGAGATCCCCGCGGCCGACGCGGCGCCGGTCGAGTACGACCAGCCGCTCGTGGTCATCGCGCCGGGCGACTCCTCGGCCTGCGACACCCTCTTCCCCGGGGCGCGATGATGTTCGGCACCGTGTTGATCGCCAACCGGGGCGAGATCGCGCTACGGGTGGGGCGTACCTGCCGGGAGCTCGGCATCAGGACCGTCGCCGTCCACTCCGCGGCCGACGCGCCGCCCGACTGGGCCGACCGGACCATCAGGATCGGCCCCGCTCCCGCCCGGCGCAGCTACCTCAACGCCGCCGCCCTCGTCGAGGCCGCCCTGCAGTCCGGCGCCGACGCCGTCCACCCCGGCTACGGATTCCTGTCGGAGGACGCGGAGTTCGCCCGCATCTGCGAGGAGTACGGGCTGACGTTCATCGGCCCGTCCGCCGACGTCATCGAGGCCATGGGCGACAAGGCCGCCGCCCGCGCCACCATGAGCGCGGCCGGGGTCCCCGTACTGCCCGGCAGCCTGCACGCGGTCGAGGAGGAAGAAGGCCGCCGGCTCGCCGACGAGGTCGGCTACCCGGTCGTCATCAAGGCCGTCGCCGGGGGCGGCGGGCGCGGCATGGCCATCGTGTACTCCGGCGACGACTTCCCCGGCTCCTACCGGCGGGTGCGGGCCGAGGCCCAGCTCCTGTTCGGCGACGACCGGGTCTGCCTGGAGCGCTACCTGCGGGCCGCGCACCACGTGGAGATCCAGGTGATCTGCGATGCGCACGGCAACGCCGTACACCTGGGCGAACGCGACTGCTCCACCCAGCGGCGCCGGCAGAAGCTCCTGGAGGAGACCCCGTCGCCCGCCGTCGCGCCCGAGCTCGCCGAGCGGATGGCGCAGGCCGCGCTCGCCGGCGCCCGCGCCATCGGCTACCGCGGCCTCGGCACCTTCGAGTTCCTCGTCGACGACGACACCGGCGACTACTTCTTCATCGAGACCAACTGCCGCATCCAGGTCGAACACCCCGTCACCGAACTCGTCACCGGCCTCGACCTGGTCAGCGAGCAACTCGCCGTCGCCTCAGGACACCCTCTGCCGTTCCGGCAGGAAGACGTCGTACGGCGGGGCGCGGCGCTCGAATGCCGCATCAACGCCGAAGACCCCGAGCGGAACTTCGCCCCCGCCCCCGGCCTCATCGAGGAGTTCACGCCGCCCGGCGGCCCGTTCGTCCGCGTGGACACCCACGTCCGGGCCGGAACCCGCATCCCGCCCGACTACGACCCCATGATCGCCAAGATCGTCACCTGGGGCGCCGACCGGGACCAGGCCATCGACCGCATGGACCGGGCCCTGTCCGAGCTGCGCGTCACCGGGCCGGGACTGCGCACCAACACCGCCTTCCTGCGCGAGGTGCTCGCCACCCCCGTCTTCCGCAAAGGCGCCCACACCACCGGCTTCATCGACCACCTCACCAAGGGAGAGACATGACGACCCTTCCGGATACCGAGATCAACCTCGTCCGCGACGAGAAAGGAGAGGTGACGCTCTACATCGGCGAAGTCCAGGCCATGCAGGGCTGGGAACGTTCCCTCATGTGGCGCTCGGCCGACCTGCTGTGCGAGCGCGGCGGCGAGTTCCTGGAGGTCGGCCTCGGGCTCGGCTACTCCGCCCTGCGCATCGCCGGGCGCGCCGACACCTACCGGCACACCGTCGTCGAGAAACACCCCAAGGTCATCGAGCTGTTCCGCGAGGCCAACCCCGACGTGCCCGCCACCCTGGAGATCGTCGAAGCCGACTTCTTCGACTACGTGGAGACCCTCAGGCCCGAAAGCTACGACGGCGTCTTCTTCGACCCCGAACTGCCCAAGGCCATCTTCGAGGACCGGGCCAGGCTCGACGCGTTCATGCCCAAGGTGGTGCGCGCGCTGCGCCCCGGCGGCACGTTCGTGCCCATGTTCTCCCTCGACGGCGACGTGCCCGACGCCGCCACCTGCACCGCCTCCGCCGCCACCATCCTCGAACGCTACCTGCGCTTCTTCGACCGCGTGGTCGTCGAGCGGCAGCCGTACCACGCCTATGCCACCACCGCCTACACGCCGAGCACCCGCGGCGACGCCTTCATCCTCTGCTTCACCAAGGACTAGGAGACAGCCCATGACGCTGACCGCAGCTTCCCTGATCAAGACGGCCACCGGCTTCTACGAGGCCCAGGCCCTCTACGCCGCCGTAGAACTCGGCGTCTTCTCCAAGGTCGCCGACGGCCCCGTCCCCTACGAGCGCCTGCGCGACGACCTCGGCCTCCACCAGAACGTCGCCGGCGACTTCCTCGACGCCCTCGTCGCCATGCGCCTGCTCACCAGGGACGCGAGCGGCTACGGCCCGACCGCCGCCGCCAGCGCGTACCTCACCCCCGGCGCCCCCGAGTACATCGGCGGCTTCCTCGCCCTCAACCAGCGTCGCCTCTACCCCGCGTGGGGCGACCTGACCTCCTTCCTCAAGACCGCCGCCAACCTGGCCCACGGCGCCAAGGTCGACGACCCCATGCCCGCCCTGTACGCCACCCCCCAGCGCACCCGCTCCTTCGCCGAAGGCATGGACGGCTACGCCACCCTCCTCGGCCGCCCCATCTCCGAGAAGTTCGACTGGTCCTCGGTGAAGTCCTTCGCCGACCTCGGCGGCTGCCGCGGCATGCTCACCACCCGCATCGCCGCCGCCCACCCCCACCTGGAGGGCGTCACCTTCGACCTGGCCCCCCTCAACCCCCTGTTCGACGAGCTGGTGGCCTCTACCGACCTGGGCACCCGAGTCCGCTTCCAGGCCGGCAGCTTCTTCACCGACCCGCTGCCCGAGACCGAGGTGTACGTGATCGGGCACGTGCTCCACGACTGGGTCGAATCCCAGCGCCGCCAGATCATCCAGCGCGCCTACGACCACCTGCCCGCGGGCGGCGCGCTGCTCATCTACGACAGCATGATCGACGACCAGCGGGAGGAGTCGGCGTTCGGGTTGCTGATGAGCTTGAACATGGCGCTGCTCAGCGGCTCGTCGGAGTACACGATCGCGCAGGGGGAGGGGTGGCTGCGTGAGGCGGGATTCCAGGTGGACAGCCCGGTAGCCCTGAACGAACTCACCACCCTCCTGATCGGCCGCAAACCCCTCTAACCGCCAACCGGCGCCGGGCCCACCACCAGGTCCCCCGGCGCCACCCACCCCTCCACCCAGCTCCCTCCACCCACGCCCTGCCCTCACCCTGGTCCTCCGCCCCAGCCCTCCGCGCGCCCCTCCACCCGCCCCCTCAACCCACGCCCTGCCCCTCACCTCAGTCCTCCGCTCCACCCCTTCGCGCGACCTCCTTCGCGCGACCCCCTCTGCCCGGCCCCCTCCTCGCGTCCCATCCCACGGCTGTCCCCGTCCGCCTTTGGCCCCCGGGCCCGCTCGCTCCTGAGCCCACCCACCCTTCGCCCTAGCCCCGCCCGCCCCGGGTTGCAGGGGAGCGGGCGGACACCCGTGCTTGTCCGGCGCCGCGTCGGCGAGACGTTGCCCGGCGGCTTCCGGCGCAACGCGCACGGTCCGCCGCCCCGCCCGTCCGCCCCCGGCTACCGGGGAAGTGGGGCGCACGCCCGTGCTTGTCCGGCGCCGCGTCGGCGAGACGTTGCCCGGCGGCTTCCGGCGCAACGCGCACGGCCCCTGCCCCTTCCGGGCCCCGGCCCCTGGCCACCTGGCTCCCGGCAGTCGTCGGCATCTGGCCCACCCAACCCCGGCTCCCCGGCTGCTCACGCAACCCCGGCTCCCGACCGTCCACACCCTCGGCCCTCCCCGACGTCCCGCAACCCCGGGCAACAGCCCGCCCAGCCGTACCCCCAGGCAAAGCGCGGCTACGGGGTGGGGATGCGGCGCCAGGCGGTGTCGGTGATGATCAGGTGGTCGAGGAGGCGCAGGCCCACGGTGTCGGCCGCCTCTGCCAGGCGGGTCGTGGCGGTCAGATCGGCGTGGCTGGGGGTGAGGGTGCCGGCCGGGTGGTTGTGGGCGACCCCGAACGCGGCGCCGCCCATGGTGAGCACAGTGGTGATGATCTCGCGGACCGGGAACGGCGTGTGGTCGGCCCCGCCTTCCGTCAGGACGGTGCGCCGCAAGATGCCACCCTGGCCGTCGCACACCACGATCGCGAGCCGTTCGCGCGTGTGCCCGCGGAGCAACGGCGCGGTGACCTCGGCCAGGTCGGAACTCCCGGTGATCCTGGCCCGCTCCGGCCCGGCCTGCGCCCGCCGTACGAGATGGAAGGCGGCGGCGACGCGTGCGGCCTTCGCGGGACCCACGCCCCGGACGGCGAGCAGGCGATGGGGCTCGGCGCGGGCGAGTTCGCCGAGGTCACCGCAGTGCTCGATGACTCGCGCGGCGAGCTCGACCGCCCCGGCCCCGCGGAACCCGGACCCGAGCAGCACGGCGAGCAGCTCACGGTCGGCGAGCGCGGCGCCGCCGGACGCCATGAGGCGCTCGCGTGGCCGCTCGTGAGCGGGCAGGTCGTTGACTAGCACGAGAACTTTCTATCAACCTCCACCGACAGTATTCATGCGGGCACAATGCGATAGTTCGCACCGGATTTGGTGGGGATAAGGAGCTTGTCGCCGTGGCGGATGGCGGCGACCGGACGGCCGTTCTGGTAGACGCGTACCGGCATGCGGAACATGTCATGCCGTAGCGTCGCCAATCCCGCTTTATCGGCGCGAAGCCGTACCTCGGATGGCTTGCCGCCCTTCCAGGTCAGCCCCACCGTGTACGCACCGCGCGCACGCAGGCCGTCCACCGAGCCGTCGGCCCAGGCGGCGGGAAGGGCGGGCAGCAGGTCAAGGGCATCCAGATGGGACTGAAGGAGCATCTCCGTCATTCCCGCCGTCGCCCCGAAATTTCCGTCGATCTGGAACGGCGGGTGCGTGTCCCACAGGTTGGGCAGGGTGCTGGTTCTGAGCTGGTCGCCGAGCAGTTTGTGGGCCCGGTTGCCATCGAGCAGACGCGCCCAGAAGTTGATTTTCCAGGCTTTGCTCCAGCCGGTCCCCGCGTCGGTGCGAGCGTTCAGCGAGACCTTGGCGGCCTCCGCGAACTCCGGGGTGGTTCGCGGGGAGATCTGGCGCCCCGGGTGAAGCGCGTACAGATGCGAGACATGGCGGTGCGTCTCGTCCGGGTTGTCCAGGTCTTCCTTCCATTCCTGAAGCTGGCCCCACTTTCCGATGCGCAGACCGGGATCGAGCTTCTTGAGTACCTTGTTGGCCTTCGCCGCGAACGCCGGGTCGCCGGTCAGCAGCGCGGCCTCCCTGACCTCGGTGAACAGCTGCCACAAGATCTCCTGCGACATCGACGCCCCCGCCACCGACGGGCCGAGTTCGGGCGAGCGGCTGGGGATGGCGACGAGCTTGCCGTCGCGCGGGTCGGTCTGCAGGAAATCGAGCCAGAAGCGCGCGGCGTCCTTCATGACCGGGTACGCGGTCTTCTTCAGGAAGGAGCGGTCGCGGGTGAATCGGTAGTGGTCGTACAGCTGGCCGGCCAGCCACGCGCCGGACTCCGGGAAGAAATAGGCGGGATGGTCCCAAGCGCCCGTGTGGCCGAAGATGTTCGAGGCATGGTGCGCGACAAACCCATCCGCACCGTACATCTGCCGCGCCGTCACCCGTCCGGGCTCGCGCAGCCCATCGACATAGCGGGCGAACGGCTCGAACGTCTCACCGAGATTGGTCATCTCGGCAGGCCAGTAGTTCATCTGCAGGTTGATGTTGACGTGGTAGTCGGCCTGCCATGGGGGCGCCTCATGGACATTCCAGACGCCCTGCAGATTGGCGGGCAGCGATCCCGGCCGGGAGGACGAGATCAGTAGATACCGCCCAAACTGGTAGTAAAGCTGCTCAAGCGCGCGATCCGCCTGAGGTGCGACGCCGTAGGAGGCAAGAAGCTCGTCCGTCGGTATGGCCGGCATCACCCCGCCCAGATCCACCCTCATCCGGTCGAACAGCCCCCGATAGTCCGCCTGATGCCTCGTGAGCAGCCCGTCATACCCCAGCCTGACCGCCCGATCCACCTGAGCGGTGACCTTGGCATGAGGGTCATCACCCCGATACATCGGATATTTCGCGGCATAGTCGGTGCCCGCACCGAGGATCAACACCACCTCGTCCGCACCGGTGACCGTCACCGACCCATCCGCTCCATCGGTACGGCTTCCGCCCCTGTTGACCACGTGGAGCTGGGTCTCGTACCGCATGCCGTTGCTGGCCAGGGCCCCTTTGACCGTGACGCGGCCATTGGCGGCCGTGGCGGTTCTGGTGCGGTTGGCCAGGGTGGAGATCTCGGCCTTGAACGACAGCTGACCTGGTGCGCTCGCCGACAGGCGGCCCACGATCACGCCTGCCGGGGCTGAGGCGAAATACTCCCTGGTGAAGCGGACACCCGCTGAGGTGTAGGAGACGCCTGCTACTGCTTGGGAGATGTCGAGGTAGCGGCGGTATTCGGAGGATTCCGCCGTTCCTGAGCCAGCGGGACCCAGGGCTGTCAGACCCGAGGCTGTCAGCTCTGAGTCCGTCAGTTCGGAGTCCGTCAGCCCATGGGTGGACGGGCCTCGTGGCGCTGGACGTTGCGGTGCTGGACCCGAGCCAGCCGGACCTCGCGCCGCCGGCCCTCGCGCCGTCGTACCCAAGGCGGTCGTACCCGAGGCCGTCAGACCTGGGGATGTCGGGCTGGAACTGGCCAGACCAGGGGCGGTTGACCCGGAACTTGTCGAGCCCGTGCCCGAGTCCGAGCCCGAGTTAGAGCCCGAGCCCCTGCCCGTGCCCGTGCCCGTGCCCGTGCCCGTGCCCGAGTCCGTGCCCGAGTCCGAGTCCGACGGACCAGCGGTCATCGGGCTGGAGGCGGGGCGTTCTGAGGGGCTGTCCGGAGCGGTGGGTGGCTGGGTGAAGGTCAGCCGGAGGTCCCCAAAGCTCTGATAGGCACCGAAGCGCCGATGGCGTGGCGAGTCGGACTTGTGCCCCAGCGCGGCCAGCACGTCCTCGGGCTTGACCCCGCCCTCTTTCCAGATACGTTCGCGAATGCCCTCAAGCGCTCCAGGCCGAGGAGTGTCCCAGTTGCCGTAGTTGTAGTCGCTGACCCCCGGCCCACCGGTCCATAAGGTCTTCTCGTTGAACTGCAGCCGCTCAGCCGCCACCCCACCGAACACCGTCGCCCCCAGCGCCCCGTTGCCGATCGGCAACGACCGCTGCTCCCACCCGCTGTCGGAATCGGGCGCTGGCTCGTCAAACCACAGCGTGTACGGCTCCGCCCCCACAGCAACCTTCTGGAAGTTCGCCGATTCAGAACGCCGATGGGCCGCCACCGGACCGGAGGCCTGCTGGATTGTCGCGCCGGCTGGAGGCCTGTGACCTGCCCAGACATGGGCAGAATCCGGTCGCGCGGCACCCGTGAAGGACCCTCGCGACTCCGCACCGGTGCCGGTCGGCGCCACCGTAGTGGACCCCCGCTCTCCGGGCGCTCTCCGCGCCGTCCCGCCCTGCTGGGAAAAGGCCGCGCGGGTCATGGCGTCGCCTGTCGGCGGTCCGTCGGTTTGCGGGTCTTCGTGTGCCGGGGCGCCTTCGGCCCGAATGTCTGCCCCCGCCGGAGGCGCCACCAGCATCACCGCGACCATGGTCATTCCCGCCAGCATCCTTGGACTCATCGGCACTCCATACATCGGAGGTATTGCCGTGACGATAACCAGAGATTACGGTCGAATCCAGACTTGATCGGAAGGAACGTCCGATGAATTACATGGGCATGCTGTACACCACCTGGAATCGGTCGCCAGGGATCACGATGTCGCTCGTCTCGACCGGGCGGTCGCCGGCCCAATGAGTCCGTTCGACGTGGAGAACGTGCACCCCGGCCGGAAGGTCCAGAGCGTCACTCTCCGTAGGGCGCGGCACGCGCGTGCGCACGGTCTCCACAATCTCCGTGATCTTGATGCCGTGCGCGGACATTCGGGTCACCAGGCTGCGCCGTTCGTCCTCCGAGTGCGCCGCGAACTCGATCGGCTCATACGAGGTGGCCAACTGCAGCGGCTTGCCGTCGCCACGGAAGACGTATCGGGTACGCGAGACCGTCACGGACTCGTCGACACGCAGCCGCCGGGCGATGTCCGGCCCGGCTTCGGCGGGCTCGCTGTGCCAGTCCCAGGTCACACGCCTGCCCTGCGACTGCAGGTCAGCGGCGAAGGGGGCCGGGTGGTCGAGAAATCGCCAACGGTGCAGCGGGGACAGCTCTGGCTGTTCCCGTACGTAATGGCCGGAGCCCACGCGGCCGATGATGAGACCTTCGGCGGCCAGCACACGCAGCGCGTGCCGCGCCGCGGTCTCGCCGACCTGGTACTTACGGGTGAGTTGCGCCCGTGAGGGGATGGGCGCGCCGGGGAGGAGGGTGCCGTCGTTGATCTGCCGCCGAATGTCTTCGACGACGCGCAGGTAGACCGGATCAGAGGTGGCCACTAGTGCATCCCTGGGGTTCGTGTGAGGCGTTGCCCCATGTTGCCGTATTCGGCAGGTAACCATCCGTCATCGCCGAGTGTTGGAGTACCAACTTTGCGATGGCGGAAAATTGTCCGCGAAACCCTGTAACGCGGGTGTAAGGGTGACCGATTCTCCGTTAGAGGTCGTCGATGTGTGTACCCCCGAGCACACAGTGGACCCACAACCATCTGCCGTGGGACCGTAGCACACGTGATCAAGATCTTGAACGTCTCGGATTTCCCGAGCCTGCAAGGGCTATCAGCCCCTGAGCGTGCTGCCTCTCTGATCACCCTCCGTCGTGCAATGCAGGAGGCCGCGGAGAGCTTCCAGGGCGAGCTACAGACGCTCCTGGCGACCTGCGGTCCCGATGCCCTAGCCCAGACTGCCAAGACCATGGGCGTGTCCACAGCCGTCGTTGAGCGCATGGCAGTCGACCCGGCAACGCCTGACGTCGCCCTGCTCCTGCAATCCATCCGCGTGGCCAACACCATCGCTGAGCTACCACTGGTGGCGGTCTACGAAGTGGCTGACGCGCTCGGCGTCGAAGGGGCCACCGACGACGACATTCGGCAGATCGCTCAAGCCCTCGTGCGCATCGCCGAGGAAGCCCCCATTGGCGACACCATTTGGTCGTGTGTGAGCAAGGCCAACTGCGAGACGTTCGCGCGGGGCGTGCACTATGCCCGCGTGCTTCTAGGGCTCAAGTAGACCCCTGGGCGGGCAGGCCGCCCCCGAATTAGATAGGCGCTTCCCTGTGCTCGGGGGTACACAGGGAAGCGCCTTACTCATGCATCGACCGGGGCCGTAGATGCGTTACACGGCTTACGAAAAATCTTGTACCGAAACCAGGCGGCTTCGGACGCTCTGCCCCCGAAGCTCCTCGCGGGCATCGCTTCGACGCTCCATCAATTATGTAAGTGTCGCGTCTGGGGCTTCGGGTTGAGGCTGATGGCTTCGCTATGAGAACTGAACACATGAACCACTCCGGGTCATGCGCAAGTCAAGGGAAGGCAGGGTTTGGTCAGGTTTGCCTCGGTCGGGTAGACCATGTGCACTTTGGCCTGATCATCCCTAGGAGGACCCATGGGAGCGCTGCCCGGCCCCAACTTCAGGCATATGGAGTTGGCCCATGCCGCTTCAGGGGACGAGGAAGTCTCTGATGAAGTAATCGGCCGGCTGCTGGGGGAGTGGAAGTGGGTCCTGGAGGAGGAGGCTCGAATCTTTCGCGAGGCCATCAATCTGTGGTTCGTCCACATGTCGCGCCGGTACCCGCAACTCTCCAATTCCGAGATCGCACGCATGGTGGGACCAACCGTGCCTGCCAAGGCGGTCAGTCTGTCCAAGGCGGGATACGCCGAGTGCATGGACAAGATCATGGCCTACGTCCATGGTGATCATCGGGGTCCTGAGCCCGAGTCTGCCACCTACGGTCCCTTCACTGAGGCGCACAGCGACATGATCGCCCGGGCGGTCGATGAGGCCCTGACGCCGGAGGAGCGAGCGGAGGCGGATGATAGGGCACGTCGCCTCACCCGCTTCATCAACCACTTCGTCAGCGATCTTCCGTGACCAAACGGTTGTACGTTTCACCCAGGCTGGACCGCCTGTGGCGACGGGGTTACGCGCCGTAGGTAGATCTTCTTCCCCTCAAGGTAAAAAGCTTTGCCGCTCTCGACTTGGGCCTCAAGAGTCCGCTTAGTCACCATTGTTCACGAATGTCGCAACTGCTAGTGTTCGTACACGTGTTCGAGAGGTGGGGGCAGTGCTGGGCCGTAATCCCGATCTGGAAGAGATCATCGAGGTACTTGCGGCGAGCCCGGACTATCGGGCCGCGACAGAGGACCTGACGGCGATCATCCGGCGGCACGAGGAAGCTCTTGAAGCTGCCAAGCGGGCCTTGGGGGCATCGGCAGGCCAGGCCATCGCCAACGAGGAGATGAAGCTCTCGGAGCTGAGCCAGCTTTGGGGTCGGGACAAGTCCACGGTTTCGCGCATGGTCAGCAAGGCGCGCACCACGCCTGACAACGTTGTCCCGATCAACGACATCGTCCAAGCAGGACTGGCGAAGTACGACGAGATCATCCAGGACCCGGACGCGACTGCCTTCGAGCGGAAGGCCGCCGCCTACAAACGGTCCCGGCTACGTGAATGGCTTACGGAGGCGCTGCGGAACCCTGCGGCGGGGCTACTTGTGATCCCTGTGGTCATCCTTGGTAAGGCCGTGGCGGCGACGGCGGCTACTCTCGCCGGGGTCAAGCGGGCCTGGACCAACACCTACGTCGCAGCGCAAAGCGCCGCGGCCTCGGTACTCCAACCCGCTGCCCAGCTCGGTCAGGGAGTACCCATCGAGAAGGTAGTGACGGTGGCCATGGGCGTGGCGATCGTTGCGGCACCGGTTGCCAACACCGTCGTGGAACAGATCTCCGTACCCATCTCCGCGTTCGTGGTCTCAGGCAAGGAGGTACAAGAACCGGTCGACCCCGAAGTGTCGAGAACTGTGGACGTCCCTCCGAGGGCCGGCGAAGTACCCACCGAAGTACCAACAGAAGTACCTCAGGCTGGAGAACCCACAGTTCAACTTTCGCCGAGTAGCGAGGCGACCACCTCGCCACCTCCGTTGGCTGTCCTGCCATCGGTGGCGACGAGTATCAAGGCGCCCCCGACCGAGAAGCCGAATCAGCAGCCAACCCCTACGCCCGTGGTGACTACGGAGCCCACCCCCGAGGGGAGCAAGCATCCTGATCCAACGCCGTCGCCCCCTCCGGTCGTGCTCCCACCCTCGACGCCTTTGCCAACGCCATCGACAACGGCGGTGGAGACACCGGTTCCTCAACCCACGCCGACAGCGGAGACGAGTCCAACGCCCACGCAGAGCGTTGAGGAAGTTCTCCCCACGGCGGTGCCTACGGAGCCTGAAGCGTGCCCCCTCGTTGTGGTCGCCTGCGCCAAACCGGAGCCCACAGAGTCCCCCACGTCCGAGGCGACGCCGAGCGCTACGCAGACACTCGAAGAGCCCATCGTCGTCAACGACGTGGACACGCACAGCAACGGCGTGGTCGTAGTCGGGCCATGGGTCGTCTCGGATTCCGGCGCACAGAGCCAGGGCATACTAGGTCGCTGACCTGCGAAATTGTCCCCGTTGCACGAGCGCAACGGCTTTGCTGGACAGTTCGGATCTCCTCTGGTGGACTACACACCGTCAATGCCGGGCTAGCGGTCAGCTCGGACGGTTCAAGAATGAGGTGGCCGGTGCATTAACTTGACAAGTGCCACAACCCTGCGGCTATCGTGGCCATCAGTTAGGGCGTGACCCTTACCAAGTCACACTTCTCCGCCTAGCCACCAGACCGCGAGGACGCCACCACCATGCCAGCACCCGAGAAGGTAAGCCGAGCAGATCTAGAACGGCTCATAGCTCAAGGCAAGACCAACAAGGAGATGGCCGAAGAGCTGGGCGTCGGACTGCGCACGATCGCCCGGACCCGAGTGCGGTACGGGCTTGAGAGTAAGGACACCTACGATCACAGCCAGTTCATCCCGTGGAGGCTCACTATGGAGCACTCCAGGTCTGGCCCCACCCTGTACCTCCGTTTGATGTCCAGGGCGGCTCAGGGCGGCGATGTACCAGCCCCGAGCTTGAACACCGCGATTCGCTGGGCGACCAAGCTTGTGAACCAGGGGTGGGACATCGACTACGACCCCGAGTACGAGGGAACCGAACTTTCTGAGGACGGGGGATGGAAGCTCATCCCCGACGACGAAGGCTCGGGACGGCTCAAGGAGTTGCTGGAGTTGCTGCCCTCGGTGCCCATGAAGAAGCCCAGGACCGTTCGGCGCGACTGACCAGGAGCACACCCCGAAGTACTGACCCCGCACCCACCGGTCTGGGTGCGGGTCTCTTTGGCCCTTTTTCCAGTGAGGAAGCGATAAATGCCCCGAGAAATTCTCCACGTGGACGCGGCTCTGATCACGGTGGAGATCTTCAAGGCCGAAGGTGTCGCCCTGCTCCGAAGGGAGCACGGTGGGGTGGAGGTATACGAGCTGCATGCCACAGCCGACGCTGACCCCGAGGAGGTTGATGCCGCTTTCGACTACATCCCGGAAGAGTGCTTGGAGGAGAACCCCTTGATCTTTGAGCAAGCTGGCGGACTCACGGTCCGCATCTATCGAAAGGCGACAGCATGAGCATCCCCACCCGGCAGCGGAGGCGGAGTACTTCGCAGCTCCTCGCGTACGCGGCCTGCGGTAAACGATACGAGTTGGAGCGGCTGGAGCGCGTACCCCAGATCAAAGCAGCGTGGACGATCCAGGGCACTGCGGTCCACGGCGGCGCGGAGTTCTGGGAGAAGTCCGATCGGGCAGCCGAGGCCGGCGAAGTACTTGAGGTGTATGAGCTGATCTGGGATCAGGAGTACGAGAAGGCTGTGGAGGAATGGCCTCAGGTACATGAGTGGTTCCGAGGTGGCCGCAAAGCCGCGGTGAAGGACATCCAGGATCGGCGGGTGCTCGGTGCCGAACAGCTTGTGACCTACATGGAGTACTCGATGGATGACCGGCTACAGCCGTGGCGACTCCCTGACGGCAATCCGGCGTCAGAGGTGGAGTTCATGGTGCCGTTCGGATCGGTGTGGGTTACTGGCAAAATCGACATGATCATGGAGGACACCGAGACGGGCATGATCGTTGTGCGGGACCTCAAGACCGGTAACGAACCGCATGAACACATCCAGCTCAAGACCTACGCTCACGCGGTTGAGTACCTGTTTGGCGAGGTCGTTGAGTGGGGGGACTACTTCCTGTGCAAGCAGGGCGGCCCATCGGCTCCGGTGGACCTCGCTGTGATCTCCCTTGACAGGCTGGTCGAGCGGTACGAGGAGATGGACGCAGCCGAGAAGCTGGGCTACTACCTGGCTGCTCCGAGCAACGAGAACTGTAGGTTCTGCTCGGTTCAGCGATCTTGCCCCGACTTCTTCTAGCCGATTCTGGCACTTGACAAAGTGATGAAGTGCCACTACTTTGAGAAGTGTCCGAGAGGGAAGGCCCCGACAAGGGGTCAGATTTTGAAGGCAAGTGGCACTTCATTAAATGAAGGGACACGCCGCCAGGGCGGAACGGCGAGGCAGTGAGCCGAGAAGCTTGAACGCGGACGCAGCTTGAAAACTCAACAGTGCACGCAGTGCAGGTCGATCGACTCGCCATCGAGCCCCGTGAGCGGGGTGGGCCTGCACATGAAGTGGCACTTCATTAGCTAACTAATGCTCTGATGAGAGAACAGATCGGAGGTACATGATCGACCATGCCCAAGCTCGGCGGCTTGAACGGTTCATTCGGAGTCACGGAAATCACGGGGTTCCCGCCACAGTAATCCTTCGCAAATACGGCCTGAGGGCCAGCGAGGTTGCTGCCATGATCGCCTACCTCGGGACGGTTGAGGTTGAGAGGCGCGCCCCCCTAGCGGGCGCTGGGCGCCCTGCGAAGATCTACACCTATAGAGGACCAGCCCTCCCCTATAGGGGACGGCACCGCCGACACGTTGCGGTGGCGTAGTGCAGAACATCACCCGCGCAAGGGCGCGAGCGAAGGACGCCGGAACGCCGCTGCCAACGGTCTTCAAAACCTTGGCGGCCAATGGTGTCCACTTCAGACGAGCGCAACTCGCACTGATCGCCGCAGCACCAGGCGGCGCGAAGTCTGTACTTTCCGCCACGCTGGCCATCAAGGCAGGCGCCCGCGGACTGTACTTCTCAGCCGACTCCGATGAGTCGGAGCAATACAGCCGGGCCTACTCGATCCTGACCGGTACTTCCCTCACGGAAGTACTCGAACGGATGGAGGCCGGCGAAGTACCCGAGTACGACCGGGCGCTAGCCGAACGCCTAGGTCATCTGCGATTCGACTACGACGCCAATCCGAACCTGGATCACATCGAGTCGAACGTCTTCGCCTACGCCTACGTCTTCGGGCGCTTCCCCGAAGTGATCGTGGTGGACAACCTGCGTGATGTCGTCGCCGACGACATGGGCGGAGAGTCCTACATGGTCGCCGAGAACATCCTTGGCTGGCTCAAGGATCTGGCGCGCAAGACGCAGGCGTGCGTGATCGTCCTGCATCACGTGGTGGGGGAGTGGGAGAACGGCGACAAGCCGATTCCCCAAAGCGGGCTCAGGGGCAAGGTCGCCAAGATCCCCCAGTTGATCCTCACCCTCTACCGCGAGGAAGACCCCTACGGCGACGGCACGAGCGAACTCGGCGTCGCCATCGTGAAGAACCGAGGAGGACGCGCCTCGGCCTCCGGCAAGTTCGTGGTGCCCCTGTATTGCGACCTTTCCACCATGACCATCCGGGATCCGGACAAGGCCCCCGGATTTGAAACCACCGACGAGGACTTTCGTCGGATGCTTGAGGAGATGAATTGAAGTACGACATCACTGACACCAGTGTCACCTTCGAGCACGAGAGCATGCGCTACGAGCTGTCGCTACCGCTCGACGTTGACGAGCTGGGCGCCGCTCTCCTCCACTCCTTCGAGGAAGGCGTGGAAGCTGGCTACGAGACGGGCCGCGACATCGGCTATGACGACGGCTACGAGTCCGGTCACGACGAGGGCTTTGACACGGGTTACAGCGACGGCAAGTGGGACGCCGAGAAGGACTATGACGACGGCTACAACGCCGGGTATGAGGCGGGCCGCACTGCTGCCGAGGCCGGTGAGTGATGACCTTCGCCGATCTCTGGGAACGTGAGCAGCCCTACAGCTACGACAACTATCAGCCGAGCATCGACGTGTACGGGATCGAGCGCGTTCTGAGCGCTGCCGTTGACCGGTACTGGAGCAACCGTGACCGATCCCGCCATTAGGAAGCGCAACCGCGCCAACAAGCGCAAGGGGTACGGCTGGGAGTTCGAGGTCTGCAAGTACTTCAACGCCGTTGGGTACTCGTGGCAGCGCAACGGCCAGCGCCACGGCGGAGCCGACCAAGGCGACATTGACACGGGCCTTCCCCTGATCGCCCAGTGCAAGGACGTTGAGCGCCTGTCGATCTGGAAGACCGCCGACGACGCGGAGCAGCAGGCGGAGAACGCCGACGAGCTGGAGTGGGTCATCTTCCTGAAGCGCCGGAAGGCGACTCCGGGAGAAGGCTTGGCCGTCGTCCCCATGTGGCTCTACCGGGAAATGCTTGTGAAGTTCCATGGACATCCCGATCCAGCCGATTCTTGAACACTACGGCGGATTTGCTCTCGACAATGTGGCACTTAATAAGTGGAGGCAGATCCGCTGCCCCTTCCATGACGACGACACCGCGAGCGCGGGCACGAACGGCTACGGCTTCAAGTGCCACGCTTGCGGGCGCAAGGGGAACGCCATCTCACTCGTAAGAGAGGAGGAGAAATGTGATTGGTCTAGTGCCATCCGATTCATTGAGGAGCTACTTGGAAAGCAGCTCTCGGAAGTACCACGAGGCACTAGAAGGCAGCCCCGCCGAAGAGTATTTGGTGGGTCGGGGGCTGACGAGAGAAGTCATTCAGCACTTCCGTCTTGGGTACGTCGAAAGCCCTTCGGCGAACCATGAGAAATATCGGGGCTGCCTGGCGATCCCATACCTGACCCCGGACGGATCTGTCACCTCGATCAGATTCCGCAACCTGGCTGGCACCGGCACGAAGTACTTGACCGTGCCGGGCGACATGCCTCGGCTCTACAACGCGGCTGACCTGGTACCCGCCTACCCAAGAATCTGCACCACCGAGGGTGAGCTAGATGCCTGTGTGGCCAAGATGGCGGGCCTTCCCGTCGTGGGTCTTCCGGGCGCGAATGCCTGGCGCAAGGAATGGCGGTACGTCTTCCGGCAATACGACATCGTTTACCACTTGGCCGACGATGATGAGGCCGGGCAAAAGATGGGCGAGCAGCTTCAAACCGAACTGGATAACGTCCGCGTCATCACCATGACCGGAGGTGACGTGAACACGTACTGGCTTGAGCATGGCAGCCAAGGACTGAAAGACAGGGTGAATGGAAAGCGCTGACTCCGTCAACCACCCTGCCCACTACACCGAACACCCAAGCGGGGTGGAGTGTATCCAGGTCACCGAGCACATGGGATTCCTGCTGGGGAACGCAGTCAAGTACATCTGGCGTGCGGGCCTCAAGTCGCAAGATCCCGTCCAAGACCTCGAAAAGGCGATCTGGTACCTCCAGCGGGCTATTGAGAAGTTCAAGAAATGGGGTGCGCTCTGAGTTTCACTGGAGAGCTATACCTATCCATGGATCAGGTAGCGGCCATCTTCGCA
This sequence comes from Nonomuraea sp. NPDC059007, assembly GCF_042740555.1. Lineage (NCBI taxonomy): Bacteria > Bacillati > Actinomycetota > Actinomycetes > Streptosporangiales > Streptosporangiaceae > Nonomuraea > Nonomuraea sp. NPDC059007. The sequence goes on from NZ_JBHYJD010000019.1 coordinate 127,444, forward strand.
ATGGAAGGCTGGCAATACGCCAAGAAGCGTGCCAAGAATGGCGAGCTGAAGGGCCTCTATCAGCCCACGATTGAGGACCTGTCCAGCGTTCTGGCCGAACTGATCGAAGCTGCAAGCACCGTAGAGAACAAATACGGGTTCTCTCGAAACGGCAGGTTCATCGTGATTCGTGACCCGGACCTTCCCGACTCCTACACCTTGGCGCTTGAACTTGGTTACTGCTGGTCTGAGGAGTTGGCGGACTGGGACGACGACCTAGAGCAGTTGAACGGTCTTTTTGAACGGGAGGACGACGGTGACACCTGAGGAAATTGTCCGCCGAGACACTAACCCCGTGTACACGGTCCACACCATGTTTGAGGAACTTCTGGAACTCGGATACGGCTACGAGTATGCAGTAAAGCTGCTGCCTAGCGTGGTGGCGATTTGGAAGGCTAGCGCTTGAAGAGAATTGTAGTGATCAGTGATACGCAGATCCCGTATCATGACTCCAGGGCTATCAAGAATCTCATCGGCTTCATCCATGACTGGTATCCGGATGAGGTAGTTCACATTGGTGACCTGATGGACTATCCCCAGCCGTCACGTTGGAACAAGGACACCCGAGGAGAGTTCGAGGGGTCCATCTACAAGGATTCCGAGGCGGGCAAGAGGTTCCTCGGGGACATCCGCTCGAAGTACCGCGGCCCGTTCAAGGTCATCGAAGGTAACCATGATCAGAGGCCGGCTGAGTACCTGAACAAGTACGCCCCAGCCCTGAGCGGGGCGACCACGTTCGACCTTGACGAGCTGCTGGACTTCGACGGCCACGGCATCGAGCTGGTGAGGGGCTTCTACGACTTCGCTCCCGACTGGACGATGACGCACGGCCACCTGGGGTTCAGCCTGTCCCAGATCGCGGGACGCACGGCGCAGAACGCGGCCAACAAGATCGGCAAGTCCGTCATCATCGGCCACACTCACCGCCTGGCCCTGTCGTCCGAGTCCGTTGGATACAACGGCCAGGTGATCACCAGGACCGGTATGGAGGTGGGACACCTCATGGACATGCGGAAGGCCAGCTATCTCAAGCACGGAGCGGGGAACTGGCAGAAGGGCTTCGGTCTGGTCTACCAGGACGGCAGCAAGGTAACCCCTGTGCCGGTGCCCGTCCAGAAGGACGGCACATTCGTGGTCGAGTCAGATGTCTTTGGCCGCAAGGCCGCATAGCACTAGGAGTTGTGGCACTTGCTTAATTGTAATCCTGGCGATTACTGGGAGGACGCACTAGCAGCCGGACGAACAGTCGCCAAGTCGTACCGCAAGTTCGAGCCCGACGACATCGCCGGGGCAATCCTCCTCGACCTGGTTGAGAACCCAGCCAGATACGAAAACCTGAGGGGCAGCCTGCTCTTTTGGGCCATGAAGAGAGCGGGATTCCGCTACTGCCAGGACCAGTCATCCCGCTACCTGTACTACTCCGACCAATACACCTACAGCAGCGAGGAAGTTAAGAAGCTGCTGCGGCACTACTACTCACCCGAGGTGTGGCCCAACGGGCTCACTCAGCCCGACTGGCTTGAGTACGACGACGTTGACGAGTTCAAGAACGACCTGGAGGAGTGGGCCGAACAAACCAAGGTCGTCATCGACATGTTCGACCTGGAATTCGCTCTCACCAAGCTCCGTGACTCACACATCGCAGTCATCCAGAAGAAATACCGGGACGGCGATAACCTCACCAAGTCGGAGCAGAACAAGCACTCCAAGGCCGTCCGCCTTCTGACGTACTACGTCAACGAATACGTCACCGCCAACAAACGCCAGGCGCCATGGGACCACGAAGGCCCCGGCGCGCGTCGAGCCATGAGCAACGACTACGCGCAATTCATCACCCGCTACGAAGGCGGATTTGAGGGTCCTGACCGTGAGGACCCCGTCCACACGTACCACAAGCTGATGAGGAGCAAGTAACTCTTGTCGATCAACTGGGGACCATCCGGCGAGGACGTTTACAACCGTACGTACAGCCGGACCAAGCCAGACGGCACCAAGGAGACCTGGCCCGACACGGTTCGGCGCGCGGTCAACGGCAACCTCAACCTCATTCCCTGGAAAGACGACTCGATCGCCGAGTACACCAGGGAATACCTCGATCTCGTTGAGCTGATCGAGAACTTCGGCGCCCTGCCCGCTGGCCGACACCTGTGGGCCTCGGGCGTGAAGGGGCGGCAGTACCTCTACAACTGCTGGGTATCCGGCTGGCCAGCCGGCGAAGTAGCCGAGCACTTCCGGTTCAGCTTCCTGAGGCTGATGGAAGGCGGGGGAGTAGGAGCCAACTACGCCACCTCGAACCTGACCAAGTACGGACCTGCCCGGCAGACCGTAGAGGTCCACGTGGTGTGCGACAGCGGCCACCAGGACTACGAAGAGATGAAGTCCGCGGGGCTTCTCTCCGAGATCTACAACAGCGACTACCAGGGCGCATACCTGGAGGTCGAAGACAGCCGTGAGGGCTGGGCTGACGCCCTGGTGGATGTGATCGAGTCGGCTTGGTCCGACCAGGTCAACCCGGTTCGAGTCTTCGACGTGAGCCGAGTCCGCCCAAAGGGCGCCAGGCTCAAGACCTTCGGGGGAGTGGCCTCCGGCCCCGGCCCTCTGGCCAAGATGCTGCTCAACGTCGCCCGCACCATCCAGTTGCACTGCGCTCCCACGGGCATCCTGTTCGGGGAAACGCTGAACCCGGCTGCGGCCATGCAGATTGACCACTACATCGCCGAATGCGTGGTGAGCGGAGGCAACCGGCGAAGCGCCCGTATGTCGATCCTGCCTTGGGATGACCCCTACATCTCATGGTTCCTGAAGTGCAAGGAAGACCCCTCCCAGCACTGGACGACCAATATCAGCGTGGCCGTCGACCACCATTTCCTCAACCGGCTGGAGTCGGGCGACGAAGCGACGCTAATCCTTGAACGCATCGCCGCTGGAATGGTGGCCAACGGCGAGCCAGGCATCTGGAACCAGAGTCTCAGCCAGGTAGGCGAACTGGGCCACGTGGACGCCACCAATCCATGTGGCGAGATCTGCCTTGAGGACTTCGAGCCCTGCAACCTGGGACACATCAACCTCGACTACTTCGCCCCTACCGAAGAGCGACCCTTCTTCGACCTCACCGAGGCGACTGAAGCTGTACGGATCATGGTCCGATTCCTGATCCGAGCAACCTTCGGAGACGTGAACGACCCGAAGAGCCGGGCCATTCTCGACCAGAACAGGCGCATCGGCGTGGGCCTGCTCGGCGTGCAATCAGCCCTGGCCAAGATGGGCATCCGCTACTCCGAGGCCCCAGACAACTGGGAGTGGAAGGACATCCTTGACCACCTGAAGTGGGCCGCAAGGGACGAGGCCAGAGCCTACGCCTTCAAGCTCCGTATCCCCGAGCCCGTCAAGGTCACCACGGTTGCGCCCACCGGCACGATCGCCAAGATGCCGGGTGTCACCGAGGGGATTCACCCGATCTTCTCTCGGTACTTCATCCGGCGCATCCGCTTCTCCACCCTGGACCCTGACCAGGTCGCCAGGGTCGAGCAGTACAAAGTGGACGGGTACAAGGTCGAGCCCGATCTGTACGCCGACAACACGATGGTCGTGGAGATCCCGACCAAGGAAAAGCTCGTGGCTGAGGTGGAGGCCCTTGGCCTCGACGCCAGCATCGTGGAGGCAGCTAACGAGCTGACCCCTGAGGAGCTGTTCCGCTTCCAAGAGACCATTCAGAAGTACTGGGCCGACAACGCCGTGAGCTTCACGGCCAACATCGACCCAGGGACGACCAACCCGAGGGCTCTGGCAACGACACTCACTGAGTTCCTGCCGACCTTGAAGGGCACCACCGTGTTCCCCGAGGTCTCCCGGCCCCAGAGCCCCTACGAGCGCATCAGCGCCGACGAGTTTGATGCCCTCACGCGAGACCGCGTGATCCAGGTGGCCGACTCGATCGACGAAGAGTGCAGCAACGGCATTTGCCCAATCCGATGAGGAGTGAAGACATGGGCGAGTTCGACGCTGAGCGCTTCCACAAGGACGTGGCCTTCTTCCTGGGCCTTGCAGCACCGGATGACCCGTACACGGAAGCGGCTCGCGCGCTGAAGAAGGCATACGACGCCTTCCTCGAAGTCGGCTTCGACGACATCAAGGCCGGATACCTGACCAACACCCTGTTCAAGACCCAGATGGAGGCTGCCTTCAATGCCCGCTAAGAACCCGAGTACTTCGCCGGCCTCGATGCCGAACGAGGCCGAGCTGATCGAGAGAGGCCGCGCCCACCTGAAAGGCAATGGTGCTGTGTTCACCGACATCATGTCCGACGCCGAGCTGCTGAAGCTCGGGCGCGAGCTGGAGGCCGCCGAAAGTGAATGACGAGTACTCGGCAAAGGCGGAGGCCGCGGTGATCTACCTCGAAGACCACGGCTACCTCACATGCTGCCGCGACTGCGACGGCTGGACTGATGACGACCTTGTTTCCTTCTTCGATGACGAGGGGCTGACCCTGGATGACTGATCATGACCGGATGATCGACATGGCGATTGATCACCTCTACGAGAACGACCTGATCATGTGCTGCCTTGAGGATGACGGATGGAGCGATGAGGACTTGCTTCAGTACTTCGAGGAGGAGGGGTTGAGCCTTGAAGGTCACTGACACCTACGCCGACCGCAAGATCACGCTGGAGATGAACGAGCAGGAGGCCACGGACCTGCTTGCCGTTCTCACCTACTACCCAATCGGCAACGAGGTGCGGACGCAGAAGGCCAATGACGCCATCTTCAACCTGACGTCGCTGCTCGACGACCTTCGGATCGGCCTGGCCGTCCGGCCTGACTACGTGCTGGAGCTGTTCAAGTGAGCAAGGACGATCAGAACCTCCTCGCGGGCTGCATCAAGGTTTGCCTGCTCTTCTTCTCCTTTATCGTGCAGCTCATCGCCCTCATTTTCATGATCACCCACTGGTAAGGAGTGCCCTTGTCTGACCCCTTTGCTGACCCCTTTGCTGACGAGCCTGCCGACGAAGCCCAGACCACCACGCCGAAGGAGCGCAAGACCCTGAGCAGCGACAGCGATGCCCCCTACACCGGTACTTTCAAGGCCGGGGGTGGCTTTGATGCCCCCTGGCTCGTGGTGCGAGCTGGCTCGGCCGCGGAGTACCGCCAGTTCGTCACCGAGGCGGAGACAGAGGGCTTGTTCGAGCTGACCAGCAAGGCGGCGAAGAAGTTCGCCGAGTACTACGGCCCCGCCGCCAAGGCCGGTGGTGGTGGTCGACCTGTCGGCGGTCAGCGGCAGACCGCTCCTCAGCGTCGTGCATCCACCCCGCCACCCACCAACGGCCCTGATTGCAACTGCGGTGAGCCTGCTGGCTACGACGAGTGGAAGAGTCAGGCCGGTAAGCAGTGCAAGGCATGGAAGTGTCAGAAGAAGATCGATGACTGGAAGGACCCCGAGGCTTGTGACTTCTTCCAGTGGACCAAGTAGCGATTAGCTCCGCCCTTTGTGGCACTTCATAAATTGATGGGGCTGACCTTCGGGTCGGCCCCATCCCGTGGAGGGAGGAACTATTCGCCAGCTCCAAGCCCGTGTACACGGGTCCGAAGTACTGATCAACATCGTCGAGCGAGACGAAGACCTCGACGGCTTCGTGGAGTTCGTGAAGCGCAACCCGGTGCTTGGCTTCGACACCGAGACCACAGGCGCGAACGTGTACGCCCGCGACTTCCGTTGGCGCCTCGCGCAATTCGGCACCGCACGCGAGAGCTGGGTGTTGCCGGTCGAGCGGAGCGACAAGGCCCGCTACTACGCCAGGCGGGCTCTGGAGGTCGCTGACGGCCTTATCGCCCACAACGCGACCTTTGATCTCCAAGGGGCTGAAAAGGTCCTCGGAATCCCGCTCGGCGACACCTGGGCGAAGACCACGGACACGATGATCCTTTCCCGGCTGGTCGACTCCCGCGACTCCAAGGAAGGAGGCGTAGGCCATTCCCTGGAGAAGCTGACCGGGGCATACATCGACCCGCAGATCGCCGAGGACATCAAGGGCTCGGTTGGCCTTATGGCCAGGCAACTGGGCGTGACCAAGGACGAGTTCTGGCAGGCCGTCCCGCTCGATCACACCGGCTACAACATGTACGCCGGAATGGACCCGGTTCTCGCCTACCGGCTCAAAGGCATCCTGGCTGGCAAAGTACCGGAGTCGGCCCGCGGCTTGATCCGGTACGAGCACGAGATCGCTCGTATCTGTAGCGAGATCAGCCGGAACGGCTTCCTCCTCGATCGGGAGTACACCGAGGCAGCCGCCGAGCGGCTGAGGCTAGAAGAGGAGTACTGGCGACTCCAACTCGAAGAGCTGGTAGCCGAATTCCTGCCCTGGGAAGACCCCGACGACTGGAACCTCAACAGCAACCAGCAGGTTGCCGAGGCCCTGATCTACCTGGGGCATCAGGAGTTCGAGCAGACCGACACCGGTCAGCCGAAGGTGGACGACAAGCTTCTTAGCCGCCTGGCCGCGAACGGCAACCAGCTCGCGCTTGCGGTCAAGGAAGCCAAGAAGGCCGGTAAGTGGCGACAGACCTGGTTCGAGGCGTTCCTTGCCAACGCCGACGAGCACGGCAGGTGTCACGCCTCGATCAACACCATGCAAGCCCGCACGGCGCGCATGAGCATCACCGGGATCCCGGCCCAAACGCTCCCCTCCGGAGACGCATTCGTACGGCACTGCTTCGTAGCCGACGAAGGACACGTCATTGCCTCGGTCGATTACGCGGCCATGGAACTGCGGGTCCTGGCCGCCAGAAGCGGAGACAAGGCCATGCGCCGCGCCTTCGCCCAGGGCGAGGACCTGCATTGGATGACCGCTAGGGCAGCATTCGGCCCAGACGCAAATGAGAAACACCGGAAAATTAGCAAGGTCGTAAACTTTGGTCGAGTTTACGGCGGCGGGCCAAAGGTTGTTGTTGAGCAAACCGGCATCGACATGGCAACTGCACAAATGGTCATTGCTGGATTCGATGCCGCGTACCCCGGTGTAAAGCGATACTCCGACCAGCTACAAAGCGAAGCCCGTCGATACGGCTACATCACGACCATGACGGGCCGAAGGCTCTATGTAGATCGAAAGCGCGCCTACAGCGCGTTGAACTACGACATCCAATCGAGTAGCCGGGACGTCCTAGGGCGAGGTCTTATCCGGATGGACAAGAAGGGGCTGACACCCTATCTGCGCCTGCTCATTCATGACGAAGTCGTTGCTTCGCTCCCCGTAGAGCACGCAGAGACGGGCGCTCTAATGATTGCCCGATGTATGAAAGCCACGCTCGGGGGCGTGGAAGTTCCAACCGATCCAGAGATTGGAGGCCGATCATGGGGGAGTCTGTACGAGATGGCCGCGTGATGGACGAGCTTGATGCCGAGTGGGTATGTCCCTGCGCTCTCTGTGCCTCGCAGGATTTCATCACTCGCTGAGCGTTTTCACTAAGAGAGTTTGGAGTAGGACACGTGCAGGTCACCCTTATTGGCTCGACAACCGCAGACCTCTACAACATGCGAAAGGCAACTGAGTTCGCCTGGGATCCCGGCTGGGCAAGCACAGAGGCCGATGACCTCGCCGAGTTTGCGGGCCGAGCCTGCTACCAGAGCTGGAACAAGCCCAACCCCGAGACGAGGGAGAACGCCGACTACCTCCGCTCAACCATCCATGAGAAGGGACATGAGTCCATCGCAGCCCACGCCTCTGCGACGTTCTATATCGAAGGTGTGAGCCGGAATCTGACCCATGAGCTTATCCGGCACCGCTGGTTGGCTTTCTCGGAGCTGTCACAGCGGTATGTGGATATGCACGACTCTCAAATGGTTATCCCTCCAGCTATTCGAGGGTTGGACCATGAATACGAACTTCACGAAGAGTACAACTACATGCTTGCCGCCTATGAGGACCTTGTTCGAGTGCTGGAGCGCAGGTACGTGACTGGTAAACAGGCCCGAGAGGCTGCAAGAGCGGTCCTTCCTGGCGGTGTCGAGACGAAAATCGTGGTCTCCGGCAACATGAGGGCCTGGCGTGACTTCCTGAAACAGCGATGGAGCGCCCAGGCGGACGCTGAGATCCGAGAATTGGCCGGACATCTGCTCAATGAGCTGCGAAGGCTAGCCCCAAACACCTTCGCAGACATCCCCGAGAAGCCGTACGGCATCCAGGATGCTGAATGAGTGCCAACGAAGCCTCGAAGACGGCAATCTCGGGTGAGATCAGAGCAATTCTGGGCGAACGATTCAACTACTGGCGTGGCGAAGGCGAACGGGCAGTCTTGTATCGCGACTTTCACCGTGCACAGCAAGCCGTCTATGTCCTTCACGAACTCGAAGTCCTTGAAGACCGGATTGGAGACCTTTAATGGCTGAATTCTTTGGTGCGCTGCTCTTCACAGTAGCGCTGCTGCTAGCACTCTCCATGCTGATGCCAGCCTTCCTCTGGTGGTTCGAGGTTGCAACCGAGTGGGTCGAGATCCAGCGCAAGAAGCGGGCAGCCCGCAGGTGAGTTGGGGCGGATACATCCCCGGCAGCCTGCTCCGTGACTCCCTGGCCTCTGCGGAGGCCGGGGGGTTCCCCTCGAACCCCGAAGACAAGCCCATCGGGTACTGGCTCTGCGTCACCTGCAAGGCGACGCACGATCACGAGACGCCGCCACTGGGCGACGGATGCGGCGGTTTTCTTGGTCATTCCTGGCAGCGGATCGACGAGTGTCTGAACTGCGACGGACGGGCTTGTATGGCGTGCGTCAGCAGAGAGCAGCACGACGAGTGCCAGGAGGACTGTCCGCGTTGCTGCGCCTGGGCCGATGAAGTCGAGGTTGAGGTAGTGACCTTCGAGGGGAACCAGTACACGATCAACCCTCGCCCCAAGCCCGGCCAAGTACTTAGCCGGCCTGCCTGGCACGAGTACTTCCTTGGCATCGCGGAGGCCGTGGCAGCCCGCGGTGACTGTCGTCGCCGACAGGTGGGCGCCGTCGTGGTCGACCAGTATCGACGCATCGTAAGTACTGGATACAACGGGACCTGGATCGGCGGCCCGAGCTGCTTGGCGGGAGATTGCCCGAGGGCCATGTCTAGTGTTGAGCCTGGAAGTTCTTACGACACCGGTCCTGGCACATGCCTCTCCACGCACGCGGAAGCCAATGCGTTGCTTTATGCCGGAGTAGCCCTAACGAGGACCCATTCCTTGTACGTGACAGCAACTCCCTGTGGGGGCTGCGCCAGGCTCATTCGTGGAGCTGGTATCGCGCTAGTGGTTACCCCTAACGGCAAGTACTCGCCTATGGATCTCTGAGAACACAACACATAGAGCCCTCAGCGGAAGGCATGCTGAGGGCTCTACGCATTTTCGAGGTACGGAAGGCCGTACCCGACCAGACGTTCAGGCAGAAGGGGAAGCGCCTGAACGTCCTGGGGGATGGCTGACCGGCCCCTCCTGGACGCACCCCCGGTTGCCGGTCAGCCATCCGAGGGTGACCACGTCCGCGGTTGCATGTGGTAGTCGTGGTCACCCGCTCTCGGGAATGCGACAGGGCAGGTCTGCGCACCCGCGCCGTCGCGTTGGTCCCGAGAAGTCATTCAGCTCGCCCACTAGGGCTCATACGGAGTCAGGCGGCACGAGGGGACGCTACCGCGAGAACTCGGCCGATGTGTTCGGCTGCGCGATCGGGGTGGGCAACCTCGACGATCGGCGCCGCCCAGGACCACCAGAAGAACCACGTACCCTCTCGCGGTGCCGCTGACAGAACTTCAACCAGCGTTGTCGCCTCTGGATTGATCACCCTCAGGCGCGGCAGCCGTCCCACCTCGGTCAGCACTCGGGCGAGGAGGCCCCGGTCTTCCAGTAGCTGCTCAAGCTCGGTGAGGTAGACGCTGGCCTGGTCGGCGATTGCCGTTGGAATGGGTTCGGGCATGGTCGACTCCGAGGATAGTCACGGGAAGGGAAGGGGGACGCCGGCCATTTGTGGCGGCGGTCGATCAGATTCAAGAGCCGAACAGCGAACGGCGGCGAGCTGCGCGGCGGCGGTTTCTCCATCGGCTCCCGAGCACCGCGCCGAGAAAAAGGCTCGGCCCTCCGATAATCACCGCGACCGTTATGGGCACGGGGATGCTGTCAGGCGTGGCGGTGATCCAGCCCACGTAGGCGGCGGTGATCAGCACCGGGGTAAGCATGAAAAGGTGATGACGGCGCACAACATCACCTCTCGGGGATCGTGGTGGTGGTTTAAGCCCCTGCCATGGCGGCTGCGCGGTGCCATGGCAGGGGCAACCTCGGCTCATGACCAATAGCCGAGGGGAAGGGCATATGAGCACCTGGTATTGGGTGACGAGCCCCTGCTCATATGCCAGGGCTATGCGGGGAAACCGCTAAAGAGATCAAAATCCAATCCGATGTCGTCTTCGGACGGATCGATGCTAATCAGGCATCGGACGACCCGATGGTTTGAGCCGGAGACGAGATAGGTCTCCCAGCGCCCCTTGGAGAATTTATCGACGAGGGCGAGCCCACGACCACCCTCCATGCGTGCGCTCTGGTCCTTGGACTGAAACGGGATGAGATACGGCAACGACGCCTGAGACCCCGGATCGGTGACCTCCACGCAGAAGTCGTCCGAGCCCTCAAGCAGCCGGAGATCAAGCCAGCGATTCTTGGTGCAGAGGTCAGCATGCTTAACGCCGTTGGTAAGCAGCTCCGACGTCACCAGCGTCAGCGCGAAGAGGGCCGGGCAGTCATTCCCAACCCACTTAGTAATGGCATCTCGGCCGTGGCCTGGAGCCATAAGAGAGCGAACAAGGCGTTCCGCTCCAATGACGACCAGGTCCTCATCCTCGACTCCAACACGCTGTGCCAGTGGGGGCACTCGACTCACCGCCTGTCGTGTTTGTCCCATAAGTCCCCCCGCACGTATCGCAAGCATTCTCCGGGCCGATGTGAGATGCCGGTGTCCGGTACCCGCATTGGCCTCGTTGCCTCTTCATAGAATGCTGTCTAGGAGGTATTTTGTGGGCAGACTTCGGGGGACACTCATGCGGCAACCTGTCGGATAGATGGGTGTGGCATACGCGGGATGATGTGGGACCGGCCAACCGGAGGGCGAAATGCCTGCGCCTCGCGCACTTGATCCAACCAAGAGCAGAGCAGCCGCTTTCGGCGCTGAGCTGCGTAGACTCCGCGAAGCGGCGGACCTTACTCAGGAGCAACTTGCGCAACAAGCCGGATACTCAGTTAGTCAGGTCGGGTCCGTTGAGCTGGGCAAGAGGCCCCCTACGCCCCCCTTTCTGGACGGAGTCGAAAGGGTTTTCGGACCAGGACTGCGGGACGTATGGGCTGCACTGTCGAACCCCAGGGACAAGGCGCCGAAGTGGTTTCGTGGCTGGTTGGAAGAGGAGGAGGCCGCCACAGCACTCTTCAGTTGGGCGCCGATGGTCGTTCCCGGCCTGTTGCAGACCAGGGCCTACGCGCAGGTTCTCCTTCGATGCGAACCGGGTACCCGTCCCGAGCAAGTCAACGCACTCGTCGAATCGCGGCTGGCTCGGCAAGCGATCCTCACCCGCACTGACCCCCCGATTTTCCGAGTGCTCCTCGACGAAGGAGTACTCAGCCGGCCGATCGGGAGTACCGAGGTCATGAGGGAGCAGTTGGAGCGCTTGTCGGAGGCTATCGAAACACCACACATCGCACTTCAGATCGTCCCCCTTGGTGCGAGCGCCGGTCTGAACGGTGCTATCGCCATCGCGCAGTCATCCGTCAGGCGTACACAGGCGGTATACTTCGAGACGGCCGGAGAACCGGTTGTAACAAGCAATTCCAGCGTGGTCACCCAGGCTACGATGAAGCTGGACGCCATCAGGGCAGAAGCCCTTCCGCGTACCGCATCGGCCGAGTTGATCCGGAAGTGGTTGGTGGAAAAATGGACCTGACATCCGAGCTGGAGACCGCGGCCTGGCGCAAGGCACAACGATCGGGTACCAACGGCGGTGACTGCCTTGAGGTAGCGCCACTGTCCAATGGACACGTCGGTATCCGTGACACAGAAGCCCCTGACCAGGCCCCTTTTGTGGTCCGTGGCGAAGTCTGGGCCGCGTTCGTTCATGGAGCGAAGAACGGCGAGTTCGACTTCTAGACGCATCCAATCCCCACTAAGACCCCCGGTGCGACAGCCGGGGGTCTTTTGCGTTCCATCACACATATTCAAGTTGTCATACGTCGGACAGGTCCCACATCTGGATCAACCACCGGTCGCCGCCTACTGTCAGAGCGAGTGTCCCGATTAAGGAGGAAAGATCCCTTATGGTCGACAACACCCCACTCACCCGAGCAGGTGACCGATTCCCCATCGGCCTCCCCGGACACACCGTCCCCCTCTCCGCCGAAGCCCCCACGGTCGACCGTCCCTGGGGGATGGACTGTGCCACCGTGACGACCCTCCCGCCCACAACCGACAAGCACGGGAAGCCCACCAAAACCTCTACTCAGAGCAGGCCGACCAAGAACAACGTCGATGGAAAGGTTGAGAACGACACAACGACTGTGACCGTGACCGACTGATGATTCTCATCCTCGCCAGCGAGGAATCCTCAGAAGCTCAACACGTCGCCCGCGCCCTAGCCAGCCGCGGAGAGGTCCCACAGTGGTTCGACACTGCTTGGTTCCCCGCCCAGGCTGGCCTCACGGCCGAGCTGACCCCGCAGGGCTGGAAGGGGGCGCTAACAACTCCCCAGGCCGTCATCGACCTCGAAGACATTTCGGCGATCTACTACCGCCAGTCGCAGCCGTACAGCTTCCCCGCCAACCTCAGCGAGCCGGAGCGAAGGTTCGCCACCATCGAAACAAGATTCGGTCTCGGCGGCCTGCTGGCATCCCTACCAGCCCATTGGGTATCCCACCCCTCCCACACTGCCGACGCTGAATACCGCATCAACCAGATGGCATCAGCCGCAGCCGTGGGCTTCGCCGTACCTGCGTCCCTGCTGACGAACGAACTCCACCAGGCGCGGCGATTCGTGACCGCGCAACCCAACGGAGCGGTCTACAAGACCATCATGCATAAGATCATCAGCGAGGAGAACCAGGTCAAGCTGATCCACACGACCGCTATTGACTCCAGCACGATCGATCAGCGAATCAACGTCGCGCCCCACCTCTTCCAACACAACGTCGAAAAGGCATTTGATGCCCGCGTGGTCGCCACCAGCGACGGAACATGCCTAGGCGTTGCGATCCACACCCGCCATCCAGGCGCCCGCCAGGACTGGACCACCGGGTACAGCCATCTGACCTACGAGGCCACCGAGATCCCAGTGTTGGTGCGTCAGCGTTGCCAGGCGCTCCTAGCGCTCCTCCAAATCGAGGTCGGAGCCTTCGACTTCTCCATAGACTCAGACGGCTCATGGTGGTTTCTGGAGGTCAACCCAAGCGGGGCCTGGGCATGGATCGCAGAGGAAGCTCAGCTCCCCATCGCCGAAGCCATCGCCGATCTACTCATGAAGGGCAACGCCCGATGACGCACGACCCAAGCAGCTCCGCACCCTGGCGTTCCCACGCAAAACGCCTAGCGCAGCAGCTCTCACAAAGCGGTGCGCTCTCGGACTCGGCCTGGCATGACGCACTGGCCCAAGTGCCACGCCACCTCTTCATTCCTGACTTCTACCTGCACACCGGCATGGACGCAGAGGACGAACGCAAGGGCACACACTTCACCCCCGAGACCCCTGGCTACCTAGACGCCGTCTACTCCGACCAGACGTTGGTGACTCAGTTCATCGAGTACAACGGCTGGCCGTGGCCCACCAGCTCTAGTACCGCACCGTCGCTCATGCTCCGCATGTTGCAGGACCTCCACGTACACGACGGCATGACCGTACTCGAAGTAGGGACGGGTACCGGGTACAACGCCGGCCTCCTCTCTCAGAGACTCGGTGCCGACCGCGTCACGAGCATCGACATCGATCCAGAACTCGTGGCCCTGGCGGGTCCACGGCTCCAGGAGGCGGGCTTTCATCCAACTCTCGCAGTTGGAGATGGGCGTAATGGCTTTCCTGAGGGAGCCCCCTTCGACCGCCTGATTGCGACTGTCGCCTTCGACCAGATCCCCTTGAACTGGGTACAGCAGGTCAAGCCGAAAGGTGTCATCGTCTGCGATCTGCGCCACGGTGGGGCGCCGTGGTCCGGCGCTCTCGCCAAGCTTGAAGTGGGCGGCGATCAAACTGCCAGCGGCAACCTCCTGGCGTGTCCGGTGGGGTTCATGTCCGCGCGTACCCAGGTAGGAACGCCGGGTACCTCTAGCGCCGTCTCCATAGACAAGACGACATGCCACGGGCGAGAGACCCGCGTCGGCGGAAGCAGCGCCATGTCACCCGGCCTTGCCCTAAGCATCTGGCAGCGCATTCCGAATCTCGTCGTCTACCCCGGAGAGGACACATTCACCATCGTTTCGGGGGACTCCTGGGCAGAGGTGTCCCTCCACGAGCCCACGCAGGTCACCTACAGTGGCCCAGAGGACCTCTGGGCCGTCGTCGAAGAGACGCATGCCTGGTGGCGTGCCTCCGGCCAGCCCGAGGTACAGCGATATGGCATCACCGTTACTCCAGACAGGCAATGGGTCTGGCTGGATACTCCGGACCGGCCGGTAGCTGTCTAGCTGTTCGCAACTTTGGCTACTCGGCCCCGCGGCTCTGAAGGCCGGCAAAGTACTTCTGACCTGCGGTACCTTTGTGTAGAGTACTGATTACTGGGAGTCCCAGACCCGTACTTATTCAGAGGAAGCAGCCCCAGGCGAGCCCCTGGAGTACTTTGTGGCCAATACCCCCAGTGTAACGCTTTGATAACGTATGAAATCATCATAAATCGGACATAATACACAAATAGTATTAATAGGATTATCCGGTATATAGCGCACTAAATACGCATAACGTGCAAAGCGTACATATAGTATATATAGTACTTACGATGATATAGCAGTCATCTAGCCCATAGTGCGCTAAACAAGCACTATACGTGCATATCGAATAAAGCGCTCATAATATCCCATACTACATAAATGGGATATCTCTCTATGTGAGACGAATTCTCTCAAATCATGGACATAACGAGTGGGTAACGTAGACTCATCTGGGTTGTGGCACTCTATTAATTGTTGGTAAGCTAGGGCTACGCCCGAAGGGGACGGAACGAAAGTAGGTGGTACGGATGATCGCGAGAGGCCCCCCGCGTAGTCGGGAGAAGGGAAGCGCAGGGCGGAACACGCCAAGTGCTCTATTGAGCATGCGCTCGTAAGGGGAGCCCGAGGCCCTTGACCCTCCAGGCAGACCGCCGATACAGGCGTGGGCTGCACGTCCTTTGCGACGGCTACTTGAGAACTGCATAGTGCTATGACGTGTTCGCACGCACATTTGCCCGCGCATGTGGCGCGGAAGAACCAAACGCCGTTCCTCCCGACAGTTGTTAGGTCACATCGGAACAAAGTACGGCTGGTTGACCTAGGGTCATTCGTACTTTGAGTGGCCACGTAAGACGAGACAACATATGGACTCTCGTTAGGCCGGTAGTGCGGAGTTAGAGCCGATCATCCTCCGCCTTTTTCTTTCCCTGATGTGGCACTACATCAATTGAGAGAAGAGTCATGAACTGGAATATCCGTCAGTCCGTTGCCAAGGACGGCAAGGTCGTGAAGTTGGTCGAGATTGAGGCCGACGAATACCAGACCGTTGTCTTTGACGAATCGGACGGCAAGTTGAGGGTGATCATCACCCTCCCGGCCGACAGGAACACCGACATAACCGGGTTCTTGGAGCAAGAGACGACTCCGAGTAGGTGAGTCGTCAGTCCCTAGCGGGTTCGCCGTACGCAGCAAAGCACCTAGGGACGCGTACACAGTCTCTCATCATAGAAAGGCCCGATCATGCGTACTCACAGCCCGCGTGAGATTGCCTCGTGGTTTCAGTCGCCAGGTACGGACGGCTACAGATTCGCCGCTTACGCCTCAACCGGAACGATCCTTGACGGCCTGGCGGATGACGTAATCCGGGAAATCACCTCTGAGACCCATGACGAAGAAACCGTGGTGTTCCTGTGGAGACTCCACCGCTACATCCGTACTTCTGTCTGAGAAGGGAAGAACTTCCGGTGAACTGCACTCTGTGCATGCTCTGGGGCAAGACCAAGCCCGCTGAGTATCTCGGCGCATGGGGCGACGGCAAGACGGCGTACGCATGTCTGGCATGCAAGCAATCAGGCTTTGCATGGGGCCGTGGCGAACCCAAGCCGCTCACTACCGCACTCGCATTTGCAATCCAGTTCTCTCACTAACCATCCGAGGAGAGTAGCCATGACCATGATTCAGTTCCTTGTCCCGCTGGGGTTCCCAGCAAGGAATTCGCGTTGGGCACCTGTCGAGATTGAGGGCCGAGGGCATGAGGCATGGGAGATTACCGAGTCTCCTAAGGTGACCATGTTCCGACTCAAGTACTCCGAGACGACTACCTACATCGTCCGTGTCAAGGCCGATGAGGTCATGGCCGAACTGATCGGTTGGGATCGCTTGCCGGGGCGGCGGTCCATTTTCCGCGAGGTCTACCCGCCTGACACCGACATTGCCCACGTGATTGATGACCTGAGCACGGCGCATGTGTGGGCGCTGCTCGGCATCCACCCGGATCAGCGTCGCACGGCGGCGTAGTAGGCCGTACCAGCTCGCCGGCGAAGTACTCAAGCCTGGGCCGGAGTAGGCCCGTCCCAGGCGCCCCCATGCCCTCAATCCGCGGAAGGCGGTTCCCCATGACGTACGGCGTTGTGTCTGAGTCCACGCAAGCCCTTGACCCTGAACTGTTCCGACTCGCCACCGACTTCACCTTTGTCGAGTGGGACTCTGACCAGGAACCGGCTGGTGATGAGTGGCACCTGACAGAGGGGTTCTATGAGACCCCTGATGGTCGCCAGTTCGTTGAGTCCGACCTGATGGAGATCAGCGTCACGGCGTCGGGTGCATTGGATGAGACGTTCCTGATCCTGCCTGCCTACTTCGATTCGGTGTGGAAGGCCCTGTACAACGCTCTCCCCATTCAGGTGTCCGAGCATGAGGAATGGGAGCTGGCTGCCAACTGGGGCGGGAGTCCCGACACAATCGCGCGGGCCGTGGGCGTGGGCTACTCAGCTAAGTGGCGTCAAGACAACCTCGCGGCCTAGGCCGGTTGGGCACTCAGGCGCGTGTACACGCACGCGCCCGACTCCGAGCCTGTCTCTGCCAATCGATCTCTCATCATTCGACAGGAGTACTGGCATGCCCGATGTGGCGATCCACAAGACCTACTTTCACTGGGATGACGTGTGCGACGGGGACATTCCTCAGGACGACACGGAGTCAGAGGACTGGAGCATGGAAGACATTGAGTGGTACGCGGACAGTCACGGCGATTGGGCCGATTTCGATTGTACGGTGTGGCGTCCGCTACCTATTGCGCAGGCTGTTGCCCAGATTCTCATTAACGAGGGCCTGGAGGAGATTGGAAACGCCACCGCCTTCTATCACGTGGATGGGTCCTACATCGTTGACAACTACACAGGCAAGCGTGTGGAGGTTTCCGGCCACATCCACGATTTCGATGATGAGACTGCCCGCGAGATTCACCGGCTGATCGAGTCCGGGGAAGAACGGCGACGCATGTACGGAAAGGCTGCTTGATGGACTGTCCTGACCCTTGCTATGGCGAACCGTCCAACTACTTCGTTGAGCTGGATTGGGGGATGCATAGTGAGACTCGCCAATACCACGCCTGCAACCGTGACCAAGCATTCGAGTATGGGCGGAACATTGCCCACACCACTGGAGGCGTGGAGTCCTACTTTGTGTGGGCTCAGAAGGGTCCTAGCGCAGGAGATTGCACCCTGTTGACCGACCGAATCATGATCGATGGCCAAAGCCGATGAATGGAGAAGCAGTGAACATGCCAGAGCCCATCAAGGCAATGAAGATCACGCCTAAGAAGGAACTCTTCCCACAAGGTCAGAGCGCAGTCTATGAGTTTGCCCGCAAGTGTGTGATCGGGCAGGAGTTGCGCGATTCCCTGACTGAGGATCAGCGGATGCTCGCTGACGACATGGCGGCGTTCGCCCGTGTTGCTGATCTGTTGATCACTCACGCGGACCACGAGAGGACCCTTGACGAGATCTTCGGGATTCCCGAAATGCGCTCGCTGATGGCGCTTGCCCTAACGGTCGCAAGCTATTGGGAGCGGAACGCCTCCACAGTTAGCGGTTCATCCTACGGACGCGAGTACGCGGATGTGCTTCGCGAATACTTCGCCTCACTGCCTGGAGCCTCGAATGGCTGAGGTCAAGCCGATTGCTGACGTTCGCAAGGGTGACCACATTCGAGTGATCGGTACTCGCAAATGGACGTACGTGACCGCCGAGCCCTTCCCGCACCCCAAATGGCCGGAAACGTCGATTGTCATTCCGACCATTGACGACAACGGCAAGGACCGGCTTGAAGGGTGGAACAGCAAGATTGAGGTTGAGTTCAAATGACGCCTGAAGGTAATGCAAGGTGTGGACGAACCTACACGGGCGAAGATGTCATCTCGCTTCACCGGCAGATGAGTCGGAAGCATGCTGAGCAGATAGACGGGCTGATCAAAGCTATTGCCCGTGAGTATGACGCAATGAGAACTGCACTGGGCCTGACTGACTCGGTTATGCGACGCGAGGTGATCAGGGGGGAAATGAACGGAGTTCGACTTTCGCTCTATCAGGTCATGAGAGTGGCCTATCCATGGCATATAAGCGAAGAGCGTGAAGACTGGAATGCGCTTGAGGCCCTGGTTGTGAAGGCCATTGCCGACGCTCGAAATGAGGGGAACTAGCCATGGAAAGCGAATGGATTCACTCGTATTGCCCTGACTGTCAGTGTGAGATTGAGCGCACTCGTGATGGGCGTTTCCAAACCCTATGTGACTGCGACTCTGTCTTTCTTGGGGAGTGACTTTGTCTGACTCGATTGCCAACATGCGCGTGTTCATCGGCGTCCTCGACTGGGGTTACTGGGAAGGGCATGACCTGACCATCTTCACGGCACGAACGGAGCAGGACGCTAAGTCCACTCTGCTGGCTCATTTGATTCTCGCCTGCATGGACGATCCGGATAGGACTGAGACCTACTTTGGCACGCCTGTACTTCCCGATATCGACCTGTTCGATGACGAGGAAGTCAATCGCTGGATTCAGGAAATCCACGACACCGATGATGGCGGGTACATCAACGTCTTTGAGTCACTGATTGGCGAGTTCGCTTCCGAGATGCCCTAGGAGGCTGTACGGCACGCAGAGTGTGACTGCGTGCCGGGCAGTCAACCTAGGAGGTGACATAAATGCATACCTACGATCGGGCTTGTAGAACGTGCTTGAAAGAATACAGCCGCAAGGAGGCGCTGCCTCCTGGGGCCGATTGGACCGCCGCCATGGTGGCGGACGGATGGATGCATATTGAAGGCCGATGGGGGCTATGCCCTCGCTGCTGGACGCCGCAGAGGCGGGCAGTCAGCTACCATCCGATCACGGTTCTAGCTGTGGCGGCGTCGGTCATTCGGCGATACGGATGGGTGGCGGCAGATGAGGAACACAAGGTCGCTGACATTGCTACCACGCGTCGTGTGCGTCAAGTGTTTGAAGGTGCGGAGCCCCTAGAGATCCATGCGCATGATGTGAAGCGGGCCAACGAGGCATATGCCTGGATCTTGGCGCAGGAATTCCCGGCAACGTGGGGCTTCGCTGTCCATATGAAAGCAATGCTCCAGGCATTTAGTCAGTCTGGCCTGGTTACACCCGACTCGATCGCGCATGTTTCTTGTGCGATCGTCGTCCACCGTGACGGGCCGACGCGACTTCGGCGGCACGAAGCGAAGAGCGCCCGAGTCAACAGTGAATGGGTAGGGCGGCCTGGTGACAAGCTGGGCAACGTCCATGCTCGCCTATCCCAGGTGCATACCAAGATGGAGAACCGGCAGCCGTTCCGATATGAGTTCGTAGATGAGTTCGGTAACGCCTACAAGTGGTTCACAACTCGCTCGCACTATAAGCCGGGCAAGTACTACACGATCGAGGGCGCAACTGTGAAGCGCCACGAAACCTACCGGGGAACCAAGTTCACTGTCCTTGGTGGACGTGTGTTGGTGCTTGAAAGTCTGAGGAACTACGAAATGGAAGGTGCCAAGTGAAGGTTGTAACCGTTGCCTATATCTGTGGAATCTGCAAGATCTTCAAGGGTGTGGACACGCCTATTGACGGCAAGCTCAAGGTTCCGTTTCCCGGAGAGGGACACCGAGCGATTGAGACCTGTGAAGCGTGCTACGAGCCGTGCCTGACCAATGTGCAGAAGTTCATCTTGGCGACCGGCAACGAGATGACTGGCCTTGAGGGTCTGTTCCTTGAGCGAGGTATGAACGTGCCTCGCGGTGTGGAGGACCAAGCCGGGTCAGGGACGGACCAGGCGGGGGACGTCGACCCTGAGCCCGAGCTGTGCCGGAGAGACGGCTGCGAGGAACCCCTAGACGACAACGAGGGGTACGACGGCCTGTGCGGTTCGTGCGCTGACCACGCTGAGAACACAGATGGTGAGCCGGAGGACGAGGGCCAGGACGACGAGCCCGAGGAGCCTGACCAGCTCACCGAAGCGGAGGTTAGGGCGGAGCTGGCCAGCATCCCTCAGATTCCCAGGCCGGGGAGTGCCCGGCACGCAACGTCAGTAGGCGAGTTCCGGTACCCCTACTCGGCTTACAAACACTCCAACTTGCTGGCTGAGCACAAACCGCGGGTGCGCTCGTGGGCCATCAAGAATGGCCTGCTTCGGCCGGACCAGACACAAGGGCCTATCAGCTCTGGAGTGGTGGAGCAGTACTGCACGGCCTTCCCGGATGCCCTCGACCCTACGAAGGTCAGCGGCCAATACCCAGGGTTCTAGCCAGGACGCGCAGTAGGGCAGAGGTCATGCCACCCCTGCCCGGCTGTACGGCTTGACTACCTTCCTGAGGAGACAACATATGGACGTGGATGCCAGGCCCCAGCCTGAGCCGACCATCTTCCACGGGTTGCTAGGACGGATCACCAACGAGCTTGCGCCCCACAGCGAGGGCGATCCGGTGGGCATCCTGGCTTCCTTGATGAGCTACTACAGCGCCGCGATCGGCGGCGGGCCACACGTTCGGCTGGATGGGCCATCCAAACGCCCACTGACCTTTTGGCCGCTGCTGTGTGGCATCACCGGGGACGGGCGCAAGGGCACCGGCACACGCATAGCGGCAGCGGTGTACAAGCGTGTGTCTGAGGAGTTCGTTGATCAGAGCTACTACTTTGGCTTCCCCGACTCCGCCCCAGCCTTCATCGAAGGCATCGCCGAGAGCGCCCGCGCAGCGGGTTGGATCGACGAGCAGACAGGCAGCCCTGGCGACTCGGGCGAACTGGACCCAGCAACCTGCCAGCCCCTTCCCAGCTTCCCCATGCTGTTTGTGAAGGAGGAATGGGCCGACGCGATGGACAAGATGAAGATGTCCAGCAAGTACGGGGAAGCTGTCCGGATGTCATGGGAGGGCAGCGACCTCATGACCCACACCATGAAGCGGGGCAAGGTCGTGCTCAGACGTCCCCACGTTGCGATCACCGCGCACATCACCCCGGATGAGTTCCAGGCCAAGTTGAGCCCATCGGAGCTGTCTGGGGGCACCTTCAACCGCTTCACCTTCTTGTTCGTCCACCAATCCCGCTCCCTGCCTCGCGGCGGCCAGCTCGGAGAAGCCGACTTCAACCGGCTTGCCAAAGACCTGGGGCGGGCGGTGCGGTTCGCTAAGCACCAAGGCAAGATCGAGATGCAGTACACCGAAGACGCCTGGCGCTACTACGAGCGCAGCGTCTATGGCGTCCTGGATCGGGGACATCAGGGCGAGCTGATGCGAAAGTTCGGCGCGCGGGCGCTGGAGCAGGCTAAGCGGCTGGCCGCACTGTATGCGCTGGCTGACCAGAGAACCGCGATCGAGGTGGACGACCTGAAGGCCGGAGAGGCGTTCGCGCGCTATTGCTTCGCCTCGGTGAAGTTCGTCATGGCTGCCCAGGCCCGTGAGGGCGAAGAGACCCTGATGGGCATCGAGGGCGATGCCCGAGACGCCTCCGAGCAAATCGTGGATCGGGTCATGCGGGAGCTGCGCAAGGCTGGCCCCAGGGGCATGCGCTCAACAGCCCTGTATCGCAAGCTCAACGCCGACAAGGAAGCTGTTGAGGACGCCTGTGCGGCGCTGGGCTCCAAGGTGGTCGAGAAGGTTCACCGCAAGGCCAAGAGCGGACCTGGAAGCATCACCTACCGTCTGACCGCCGTCGAGCTGGCCAACGCGGGCCACGCCTCCGCGCCCGAGCCGGAGGCGCCCAAGCCAGAACCCGAGCCCGAGCGAGCGCCGATGGCAGCCGCGAGGAGTTCCGCGGCGAGTACTCCAGTACTTCGCCGGCCAAGGGAGAAGTCTGCCCGCAGTACTTCGCCGGCTCGCCCGTCCAACCCGCTCGACAACCTCTTTGGGTGAGCCGATGGCTACTGACACTCGGGAGACCTGGCTTCAGCGAGCCGTCGAAGCTCTCCGTCCGTGGTTTGAAGAGGTCGGCATGCCCCTGCCAGACAAGGTCCTGGTGGGGGTGGGCTTCTCCTCGAAGGGGCTCAAGAGCAAGAAGGTCGTGGGGGAATGCTGGGCGGCTGCCGCCAGTGATGGCGGTGTGAATCAGATCTTCATGCACCCGGCAAAGTCCGACCCCGGAGAGGTCTTGGTGATTCTCCTGCATGAGCTGATCCATGCTGCTGACAACTGCCAGAACGGCCACAAGGGGCCGTTCATGAAGACCGCCAAGGTATTCGGGTTCCGGGCTCCATTCACGTCGTACGGCAATCAGACGGACGAGCTGAACGCCGCCTTGGCGGCCCTGGCCGACGCACTGGGACCGTACCCGCACAACACGTTCCTTGTCGGGCCAGGTGGTAAGACAAGCGGCCCCAAGGAGCAGAAAAACCGACACATCAAGCTTGTAGCCGCAGACTGTACGGAATGTGACTATCAGGTGCGGGGCACGCGGGAACGAATTGAGAGGTATGGGTACCCGCGATGCCCACACGGTGTAGAGATGATTGTGGAAAATGGAGGATAGCGGTGGAAACCATCGAGATTGAGCGGCACGCGCCCTATGCTGATGGCTCGGTTGAGTACACATGGGCCGCAGGGCAGTACTCATTTGAGTTGATGTGGGATCGCGGACCTGAAGTTGTAAGGCTGGAAGTCTTTGAGGCAGGCCGCTGGTGGGCCAAGACGACTCACAACCTCCCTTGGCCACTTGAGGACCAGGAGCATGCGGACAGGACGGTTACCCGTTTCGTGGAGTCCGGCCAGTTCTGGAAGTACGTCACCCGCTAGGCTACGACCGACACAAGGAGTAGAACCCATGGCTAAGCAGATTATCGAGAAGATCACCGACGACATCGACGGCTCTGAGGGGGCCGCTACGGTGACCTTCGGATTCAACGGCAAGAGCTACGAAATCGACTTGGGGGCCAAGAACTCCACCAAGCTAGAGAAGGCGCTTACGCCGTTCATCGAAGCCGCCCGCGAGGTTAGGGGAGAGCCTATCCTGCGCCGTCGTGGTGGAGCTGCTGCGCGAGCCAAGTTGAGCCGTGACCAGTCCGCCAAGATCCGCACCTGGGCGAAGGACAACGGCTTGAACGTCAGCGAGAGAGGGAGGATCGCGGCTGACGTGGTGGCCAAGTACGAGGCCGCCCACTGATGTCAAAGCGTGCGCTCATCTACCTCCGACGCGCAGGCACATATACCTCCTTCGACTTCGCGCATGACAGCGGATTCACCGTGACGGGCGTCTTGCAATGGGAGAGGCCGGACACACTTGTGGATCAGTTGGCCGAGGTGGAAGCCACCTTTGACGTACTGGTAGTCGCCCACCCGACTGAAGTCGGGAGACGGGTCGAGGACTTCAGTCGAGTGGCCCGCTGGTTGGAGGACCACGGCAAGGCATTGGTCCTCTCAGCGGAGGAGTGATCAGTTAGCAGGACTCAGGAGCCCCCTCCAGGCGGAGGGGGCTTTCTGCTGTTCAGCCTGTGTACACGGGCCTTGAGCGGGCTCGGGTATGGGCGCTATCGTCACCTCGCTTCCCAGATGACATGAGGTGTGACGATGTACCCGGCTCCCTATCGCCCTGACCCCCGGCAAGCTCTCGCGAACGCAGTTGCGCACAACGTCTCTCAGGGTTGGCGAGTGGAGTCCCATAGCGATTACATGGCAGTGCTCTACCAAGGCCAGCCGACCAATCACGTACTTCATCTCTTGCTGACATTCTTCACATGTGGGCTCTGGCTCCCGGTCTGGTTAATAATCGCGGTAAGCAACAAGCAGCGACGAATGATGCTCCGGATAGACGAGTACGGCAACGTGATCCGGTACTGAAACGCCAAAAAGCCCCCTCCCAAAATGGGAGGGGGCTTTCTTGTTGGCCAGGAAAGGGGGGCTGGCCAAGTCCAGTTAGGCGGGCAGCGCCTCGCCGTTCAGCACGCGGTGAACGTAGGAGGCCAGGGCCGTACCAGCGGCCTGGAGCACGGCAATGCCCAGGAAGCGCCAGTCAGGCAGCTCACCAGAGTTCAAGGCCGTGTACACGACACCGGAGACAGCAAGCAGGACGGCAACAAGGGCACCCTGGCCAAGGGAGCGCCAGGAACGGCTACGCGCGTCGGCGCGTACCTGGTGCTTGGCCTCAACCTCAGGGTCGACGCCAGTGGGGGTGTCGGGGATCTCGTCAAAGTAGGTGCTCATGGGTTCTCCAATCAGGTCATGAGGTAGAAGGGGCCGCTGGTCCAGGGCATGAGAACCCGGTCGCGGTTCTTCGCAAAGGGGGAGGTGGTATTCGCGCGCTTGTACTCCTGGGCGAGGATGCCGAGCACGCCAGTCCTGATCACGATGTAGTACTCGGTGTACGTGCTGTCGCCGTGCATCGTGAAGGCGGTTCCTTCGGGCAGCTCGTCAGCGAGCGATGGTTCCTTGTCGGGCTGATTCACGGGTTAGCTCCAGCACGAGGGGTCTTCGCACGTGACGAGTGCAACGCGCTGTCCGTCACCACGAGCACCGAGGGATCCGCGCACGTCGTTCACGGCGTCGCCCAGCGTCGCCCATGCGGTTCCCCAGCCGACCACGGAGGCGGGAGTCTGCCCGCTGTGGATGTGCACGTGGTAGTGGGTGGGGTCCTTCGGCACGAGTACCGCGACCGATGCCACACGGTAGGAGTCGATGAGAGGTCGGATCGTCTCGTCTGCCCGCGTGGACATCTTCAGGTCCGCGTCGTCGGAGTCCTCAGCGGTGATCTCCCAGGCGTGGGTCTGGGTCTCGCCAGCGTTGCCCTTGACGCCATCTCGGTAGATCTCGACGGTGTAGAGGTAGGTTCGGTGGCCCAATACGGCCAAGGTCAGCCTCCTAGCTGATCGGTTCTGTCCATGCGGCGGTCCATGTCTTCGGGCCAATCACGCCGTCAACCGTTAGGCCCTTCTGGGCCTGGAATGCTTTGACGACCTTCAGCGTCTCGGGGCCGAACACGCCATCGATGGCGAGCTGCCAGCCGCGTTGGACCATGCGCCGCTGCCACTTCACGAGGAAGCGGCTCGTGGCGCCGAGCCGGAAGTACTTGCCGGGGAAGTTGGGTACTTCGCCGGCCCCCGGTCGATCAGTCGGCGAAGTACTCGCCGCGGCCTTGTACTTCGGGTAGCCGTAGCCGTAGATCCGGGAGTTCTTTCGGCTGATGGTCTTGGTGTACACGCCGTTGCCGTCGAAGTACCTTCCGGCGTAGGACCCGCCTGTGTTGCCGCCAACGGTCTCGATGGAGTTGGCAGTGACCTTGGTGACCAGCTCGACGTGCGTTCCGCCGCCAGGGCCGTAGAAGATGAAGGAGCCAACCTGAGGGGTTTGGGACCAACGGCCACGGGCCTTGAACCAGGCGACCGCATTCAGGCAGCTAGCCGTCCACGGGACCAGCTCGGCGGCGTCGGCCTTCGGCTCCGGGGAGCCCGTTCGGGCGTATGCGCGCTTGGTGACGACGGCCAGGAAGATGGCGCACCAGGCGACACCGTTCCATCCGTATTCCTTGCCGAACTGGGTCTTGTTGCCTGCGGTCTCACGGTACCCCTCGTACCGCAGGGCCTCGTTCACGACGTCAATTGCCCTTAGCAATCGGTCCCCTTTCGTAGATTTCTTACTTGGTAAAGGCGACGATCACTGAGCCAATCGCAGCGAGGATGGAGACAGGGAGGCCCCACATCCATCGTTCGAGTACTCGAATGCGTCGCTCGTGGTCGTCGTCGGTGCGCCGCGATTCCTTCAATTCGGAAGTGAGGGTGCGCACCTCGGTAGTTAGGTCCCTCATCTCCTCGTAGATTTCGCGGAGGGTGACGGTGAAGCCGGGTTCCTCTGTCATGGGCTACCCCAGCTTGACCTGGCGCAGATTGCCAAAGATTTGAATGGATGAGGTCGTTTGATATGCGGCGACGCTGACTTTGAGGCTCTTTCCAGCGTGGCCTCCGTCGTTGGCGACAAAGGTCAAGCCGTGCTGAATGCCGCCATTGCCGCTAGGTGAGATCTTCTGGTCACCGATCAGGAGTAGCTCGTCTGCTGACTGAAGTCGTACCATCAGTCCCCATGAGGTATTGATCGGGTTCCCGGCATTGGAAAGCGTAAGTTGAAAGAGATAAGTGCCCGTGCTCAGTGCGAACGACTGAACAGGAGCGTGCTGCCAGTTCGTTGATACGGGCGTGAATAGGCCCGTGTCGAAGTAATGGTCGGAGACTGTTCCAACGTGCCTGTGATTCTTAGCAGCCCAACGGTCATCGCCTGCCGGGATGGTGACGTAGCCCGAGAGATCGGGCGGTGCTCCTAGCTCGATAGAACCCGTTGACTT
Source organism: Nonomuraea sp. NPDC059007 (assembly GCF_042740555.1). NCBI lineage: Bacteria > Bacillati > Actinomycetota > Actinomycetes > Streptosporangiales > Streptosporangiaceae > Nonomuraea > Nonomuraea sp. NPDC059007. The sequence goes on from NZ_JBHYJD010000019.1 coordinate 154,461, forward strand.
TACGGCGAGAAAGCGATCCTGCTCCGGCTGATAGACGATCGAGCCGCGCGGGATCGGATCATGTGGGAATACCAGGATGCGGCGCCCCACATACTCGCGAACGTCTTTGATCTCCTGGACGCTGTCAGAGCTGGCATTCGGCAAAACCTTGAACTGTGCAAGCGGGATTTCGGGTTCGGCCCAGGTGCGGTTGGCGTTGGGGGCGACCGGCGTGGCCGCAGGGGCGCCTTGCCGTACTGCGAGGGAGACCCGATTGATCTCGCGATTCAGCCTCAGGACCAGCAGGTCAATCCGGCTATACGCTGTGGCATTCCCGGAAAGCGGAATCGTCTGCCGTGCCGTGAGCTGGTAGCGAAACCCTGCGAGGTTCGCCTGACCAGGCTCAACGTTGACCGAATAGGGTTGTGGCCCCTTAGACACCTTCAAATCCGGGTTCCAAGGTCCCTCGGCGTCAACGCCGTTGTCCTGCCAAGATGCAGCCATTCGCGACCATTGCTCTTCAGTGATGAAGGAGCCTTCGCCGCCATCAAATGGATAAGAAAATTCGCTCATGCTACTCCAGCCAAGCTAGGGCGTGATGTACGTGATGTTGAAGAGGAAGCCCATGCCGGATGTGAGCTGCTTTTTGTGGTAGATCTGGCCGAGTGTGCGCTGTGGGGAGCTGCCGCCGTTGTAGTCCGCGTAGATAGTCACAATTGCGGTCTCAACGTAAGAGGGGTCAACGGCGGGAAACTCCACACCGCTGAGCACGGGAATCGTTTCAAGCGGCAATGTAAATACGTTCGACGTGGACGGGTTGTCCTGGGTCGCGCTGAGCCGACCAGCGACCTGAACGATATTTCCAATCTTGGTCCACCTGGCAGCAGACGACCAGCCGGACATTGCGGAGACCGACCCCGACGTGACGGTATTCGGCATGTAGCTGTGCGTGTGATTCTTGGTGGCGTAGTTCGCCAGCTCCGCCTTCGTCGCATCGCCGATCTGGATGCGCTGGGTCTTCTCCTGGGCGTAGAACTTGCCTGCTGTGGGGTCATAGCCCATCTGGCCCTCGACGAGCTGACGCGAGCCCGTTGATGCCGCCGCAGTCGAGAGGACCTGTACGCCGTTCGAGGTGAACTCTCGGCAGTCCACCACATCAGCCGGAACGACGATGTTGGTGTTCGCCTTTACGGTCACACTGGCAAGCGGGATCTCGGGGGAGTTCCACGAGCGATCGACAGGCGGAAGGACCGGGGAGGCCGCGGGCGCCCCCTTCTTCACGACAACCGTGATCCGGTTTGCCTCACGATCCAACCTGAGCACGACCCGATCAACTCGGGGGAGGCTGGTCGCGTTCGAGTCGTAGAGCGCCGTCAGGTCGGCGTCCAGGTGGTAATGGATGCCAGCGAGCTTGGCGTGCCCCGCCGTGACGCGGAGCGTGTTGGGCTGGCCCGTGGCCGACACCCGAAGGGCGGTATTCCACGGGCCTGGACTCTCTACGCCGTCGTCCTGCCATCCGCCGGCCAAGTACGACCATTGCGCTTCATTGATGGCTGCGCCATCGCCAGCGTCGAACGGATAGGAACGCTCAGTCACGTCGTCTCCTATCCAATTCGGTGAGCCTGGAGGCTCGTGTAATACATCTTCAGCGTGCCCGTGCCATTCATGGAGGTGATGGTGGTGGTCACTGTCTGATTCGACAGGAGATTCAGCACCACGGACATCGACATGCCGTAATGACCCGTCTGATACATCGTGTCGTCGCCCACTTCTGCGGAGCAGGCTTCAATGGCGCCAGCGACATTCAGATACGCCACGGGCATGAGCTTCACTGCCGTGTTGTAGGCAAGGCCGGAGTACGAGATCTGATAGAAGCCCGAGGTGGGCACCGTGAAGCCGGTGTACGCCCCCGCAGACCCGTTGGCGTTGATTGCGTTCCTGTGCAGCAAGGACTTGTACGGGTGGTTGACCGTGGTCCCTGCCGTGCCAATGACAATGTCGTGATCAGTCGTCCAGAGGCGAATGCGCTCGGTGTACGGCGAGGTACGAATCCATGCCGATCCCGACCAGATATGCGTCGCCTGGGTATCGGTCTCAAGGATCTGCTGGCCCTGCGTCGGCGAGGCCGGGCGTGTGGTGGAGGTACAGATCGTCACGCCTCCACCTCCGCCGCCCCCGATAGGGGCGTACCGGGCATCGGCGTCAGGTTGCGTGAGGAGCTGACCCCACTGGTTTGCCTTCGACTTGAGGTACATCCGAGAGGTACCGACACTGGTCACGCGATTCTGCAAGGACCCAAGAGGCGCAGCAGAGTTCGGCTGGTAGGTCCCACTCGCGTCGTAGATCCGCTCAACGATCTGTCCGTAGAGTCGCCGTTCCTCCACGACGTTCGAGGAACCCGCAGGGACCGGAGCGCTCAAGGGCGGAACCAGGATCGAGGCAAGCGGGATCTCGTTGGCCGATGGCGCGGGCGCTGACCCATCGGGAACACCTTCGGCAACTGCCAGGGTGATTTGGTTGGTTCCCGTGTCGAGCCGGAGGACGACAAGATCCCATCGATATTTGGACGGATCGGCGTTCAACGAGTAGTTGATCGCGTGATCGGCGTCCAAGGAGTAGTGGAAGCCCTTGAGCGTGGCTCTACCGGGGCGCACCTTGAGCTTTCCGGCCTCGCCTTCGGAGTAGACGGTCAGTGAGGTGTCTGACCAGTCGGAGGCGATAACGCCGTCCCGCTGCCAGGCCGACGCCATAGCCGACCAATCGGCCTCGGTAACGATGCCGCCAGTGCCCCCGTCGAATGGGAAACTTCGTTCAGCCAAAATGCCTACCTTCGTGCTTCGAGCTTGCGCAGGGAGTTCCAGAGCTTCCGCATCTCGCGGTACAGGCCGGGGGTTGCCGAGGCGCCCTCGGTGCCAATGACCGGCTGGACGGACGGGCCTTCCGCCCCGTCCTTCAGGTGGACCTCACGCAGGACGTCAGTGATTCGCTTGGTGCCGAGGTCGACCGTCACGACGTCGCCAACCTCGTAGTCGATGCCGTAGCGCAGGTTGGGTACGTCAATGGGGGTGATCGAGAGCTGAGCCCTAGCCGCGGCCTCGATGACTGCTTCATCGGCGGCCTGGTCAAGCTGCGTGATGGCCTGGGGGTCGAGCGGTTGCCCGACTTCGGGATTGATCGGGCTGCCGTCGTTGCCCCGCATGATCGGGATGTCACGCCGGTCGATGAACGTTTCAAGCGGGGTGTTAGTCCACTCACCCGCCACGGAGGGCAGGCCGGTGATCCTGAAGCCGTCCACGATCAGCGCGCCGGAGACGGCGACGAGCTTGAGCTGATGAGTGCCGTAGGGAAGATCGGCCACCTGCCAGCCGATCGCCTGGTACTGCGTGCCGGACGGAGAGCCGACCGACTTGACCCCCTGAGAAACACCGTCCAAGAACACTTCAACGGTGATGGCGATGCCGGTCCGCTCAGTAAGCCACGCCACGCCTGTGCCCTCGAACGTGAACGTCGCCGTTCCGCCCGGTTTGGTGTTGCGGTGGATGTCGTTGAACCAGTCGCCCACCTTGCGGTTGGGTACGTACGTCCAATCGCCGGCTGAGTACTGGACCTGAGGATTGGTGTTATTGAGGGTCTTGGCTGTTCCCTCGTCGTACTGCGTCAACCATCGGTACTTCCCCTCTCCCTGGGCCGCCACGACGAATCGTGTGGCTGTTGGGGCGGTAAGTCCGTACTCGAACGAGGCAAGGGTGCCTTCGCCGGGGGAGAATCGAACCTGTCCCTGGTCGTGTACACGGGGTGTGAATACCTCGAAGGTCAGGCGGTCTGCGGTTCCCTGGCGCAAGCGCCAGCCGAGTCCTGTCGCGGCGGCCAGCTCTTGCAGCTTGACGCCCAGAACATCGAATCGGGTCGAGACATCGACGTGCCTACCGAAGGACTGGAGAGCCATGTCCAGGTTGGGCACGATGCGGTCAGTTCGCGCCTGCGGGCCAGCGTTCTTGTTGACCAGGGTGTAGAGGGCGGCTGCCGCCGTGTTCGACATGGTGAAGCGATCAACGGTCTGGTTCATGATGTCGGCCTCGGGGACGGGCAACGTCACCCGGCTCCACAGGATCGTCTCGTCCGAGACGCCCGTGTAGGTGATCTGCCCACTACCCGGCTGGTCCTTCGACCAGCTCTGATTCACTGAGGTGATGGGGCCGGACATGACGGGCCGGTCCAGGCCCTCAATCCAGATGATGACGCCGCCACCCGGTTGCAGGACTTCGGCGGCCTGGGAGTCCGCGGGGACTACCAGCGTCCAGGCGCCCACACCGTTGAAGCGGGAAATGACGTCCAGGGATAGGTACTGCTCGACGACCCCGACGCGCTCATAGCGGTTGTTGCGTGCCTCCACGCGGAACTTAGGCACTGAGGTACCTCGGGGTGTACGCCATCGTGACGACCGTTTCGGCACCCACGTTGTTGACGTTCAGGGTCACGTCGTTGACGCCGGGGGAGATGGGCCACAGGGCGGGGTTCGGCCCCAGGTGCCGCCACAGGTTTTCGCCGGTGTCTCGGTCGCGGACGGACTTCCGGCCTGGCTGCGTCTCGATGATGATCGACTGCGAAGCCGTCAGGCTGAGGTTCAGCATGAAGCGCTGATCGGGTGCATCTGGTACCTGACGGATGAACTCGATGTCCGAGGCCGGACCGTGGATGTGCCAGGAGGGCCAGGTGTCCACGTCGCCCGTGATCGTGACCCGGCTATTGCCGTTGAGGCTGTGGGTCCGGTTGATCAGGGGGCGGCCCAGGAACGGGACGTTCGGGCCGGCAAAGAAGGGCTTCAGTTCAAGGTCGCCTGCGGTGAAGTTCACCTCAACCGAGGTGCCGGAATAGAAGAAGGGATCGAGGGCTCGGAAGATCAAGCCGTACTTCGCCCACACGAAGCCCGACTGGTCCTTGCCTTCGTCGCCCTCCGGGCCGGAGACACAGTAGGCGTTGATGTAGCGGCTAGACCCGTCGCCCTCGACAAGCTTGAGCTTGCCCGGTCCCCGCGAGGCGTCAAGCGAGGCGAGGAGCTGACGCTTGAGCGTCAGGAGGCCGCCACGGTCGGGGGCCTCGAAGTAGATCGGGACGAACAGTTCCCGGCTCTCCCTGCGGGTGTGGCGCATATACGCGCCGTCGAGCGCGGGCATCTCGTCATAGAGGAACTGGACCGGAGGGGCGTCGAACCCCTTGGCGCCCGGCAGGACGTAGATGCCGTCGCTGCCGGTGGATAGGTCCCAGAAAGGGGAGACCCCCGGTCGGGCGACCGGGGGCATCCACTGCACTTGCGTTCGTGGCCAGTTCGGCAATCAAACCGCCTTATCCATAGAGCGCGTCTGCGTACGCGAGCGCATTGATAACTTGCTTTTCCGAGGGAATGGACGGGGCCGCGTTGAGCGTGACGTTGTACGACCGCGCAGGGGCCGGAATGTCCGATACCTTGAGGGTGGAGGGCATGAGAGCCGACTGGAGAACAGAAGCGTTCGGATATCCGCTGCTAGCGCTACCACGGGCCGTGAACTGCAATTCCGGGACGCCAAAGGAATCTGTTACCGTCGATGCCAGGCGGAAAGCCGCCTTAGAAACAGACTTCTCTGTGGACTGGATTCCGAGGGCGAGGCCGTCGCCGATGTTCTGGCCAATGGACCTGAACACCCGAGAGGGAGACGCAATACCGAGGCTGCGCTTGATCCAATCGACGACATTGTTGATTCCACCGGTGATCCAGTCGACAAATGCGTCCCAGCGTGAAGCCAGTCCATTCCACAGTCCCAGAAGGATTTCCTTGCCGATGTCGTAGAAAACACCGAGCTTCATGCGGATCGTCTGGCCCAAGGCGATAAAGAATTGCTGCACCCAGGCGGGGAGCTGGTTCCACCAGTCCTTGATATTCTGGATGATCTCGGACATTTTGCGAGAACCAGCGGCCTTCAGGTCCTCAAAAGCCTGGGGGATGCTGTCGAGGAATTCGCCGATCTTCTTCTTGACCGACGCAACCGTTTCGTCCCACCACTTGCGGACGCTCCTGGCGGCATCCTCGGCTGACTTCTTCATTTCCTCGTAGGAACGAGGTACCTTGATGCCGAAATTGTCGAGCTGTTCGGCTACGAATTCGGCGGCGGAATCCGCCATGGACTTGAACGCTTCCTCCGCGCCTTCCGAGTCGCCGGTTACGAGCTTGAGGGCTCCGCTGACGAGCTGGATGGGGGCGTTGAGTGCGTCAAAGGCGGGCTTGAGGAGGCCGAGCAGATCAAGGAGTTTGTCAACGATATCCACCAGGCCCCTAATGGGCGGAAGAATCTCTTCCCGGAAAGTCCTGACCAGGTCGGCGACGTCGATGGAATCGCTCATGTCGGCGAACCATTTGACGATGTCCTCGACGAGCTTGGCCATTTCCTTTGCGACCTCTACGGCCCTTGCAAAGAAGTCCTTCAGCCAGGTCTTTCCTTCGACGCTCCCCGTCCAGTCGGCGAACTTGCCGGTGAGGTCCTGGATCAGGGTAAGAATCGAGTCACCTGCTGGCTTGCCCTCGACGAAGATATTCGCGAGTGCTCGCCCGAGGTTTCCGGCAATGCGAATGACGATTTCAAGCGTCTTCTGGACCTCGGTCCAGAAGGTCTTGAGCTGCCCTGAAGCCTCCTTCTGCTTCATGGTTTCGGAGAACCAGTTGGCGAATTCCTTGACGAGCTTGACGACCCACTTCAGGAAAGGGGCAGCAGAATCAGCAAGGACAAGCAGACCTTCGGCCAGATCCTCGGCTACGCCATCGAGTTCACGGAACAACTCATTGTTCGTGTCCATGATGGACTTCACACGTCCGGTGAAGAAATCCGAACTCATGAACTCGATAAACTTGCCTGTCAGATCTCCAAGAATTCCCCCCGTTTCCGTGAGGCCATCCTTGAGTACATCCAGCAGAGGGCCACTCTTGCGAAGCGCCTCCTCAATGGGTGGAAGGAATGCATCCTGAATCGCCCACTGAATTTCCCGGATCTTGGGCAGCAGCTCATTGTGGAGGAAGAGGACGAACGACCGGCCAGCCGGAGACAATTGATTAAGTGCCAATTCGGCATTACGAGAAGCCGCTGAGACTTGATTGAGCGAATCCCTCTGATCATCAAGCGCTCGGGCCAGCTCCCGCTGTGCCCTCTCGACATCCTTGGCTCCGTCAACACGTGCCTTGGAAATCGCGGCCTCGGCCTCGGCGACGCTACGCGCGCCTTCCTGCCTTGCCTTGGTAAGGTCACGTTCCGCATCGGAAATCGCCTTGAGTGCCTGGTCAATCCCGCGCTGTCCATCGCGTCGGGCCTGCTCGATATCGCGTTCCGCTCGGGCAATATCGGCCAATCCATCGGCGACAGAACGGGCCGCATCTCGGCGCGTCTCGGCAAGAGCGTCCTCGGCGGAGCGAACGCCGTCAACGGCTTCAACGCGGGCCTTGGCCAGTGCGCGTTCCTGGTCCAGCTCGTCTTGCTGTGCATCCTGGAGACGCTTGCGGGCGGAGATGACATCGTCGGTGCCCTCAATACCATCCCGGTTGAAACGGTCCATCTCCTCCCGGAGATCACCATTCTTTTCCTGGATTTCCTTGAGTCGCTGAATGGCCTGCTTGTGCTTAAGCTCAAGCGCTCGGCGTTCCTCGGCTGTAGCATTCGGATTGTTCCGCGCCAATTCCAGCTCTTGGGCGGCCTCGGCAATTCGCTGCTGGGCTTCCTCTTCATCGATCGCCCCGCCTTCCAATTCGAGGCGGAGGTCTTCCAGCCTCTCCTTGGCCTCGGCACGAGCCCGGTTGAGGTCGTCAAGGGCGTCGCGGGTGCGGGCATGTGCATCCTGGAGGCGGCGCTCAGCGGAGGCGACGCGTTCGGCCCCGGATTCCTGGGCCTCGATGACCCTGGCCTGGGCATCCTCGATGCGTCGTGCGGCCTGCTCCTGGAGGTCGACCAGGCGTGCCTGTTGACTGGCCAGCCGGTCAACCGCAGAAGAAACACGTTCGAGGGCCGATTCCTGGGCCTCGGCCAAGCGCGATTGTGAGTCGGCAAGACGGTCTTGAGCTGCGAGAACGCGCTCCGCGGCTTGCTCCTGGACCTCGGCAAGCCGGGCCTGGGCAGACTCCACGCGCTCGATACTGGCGAGCTGGACATCCGCAAGCCGAGCCTGGGCATCGGCCACTCGTTCGGCGGCTGCCTCCCGAGCCGCTGCGGCTGCCTGGGCGGAGGCACCCGACTGGTCCTCTGCGGACTGAAGCGCTGACAGGGCATCCTGGATGCCCCAGAAGCCCGCCATGACCACGGCGGACGCCTGGGCGACTGCTGCGAAGACAGCGGGAAGGGCCAGGAGCGAACCAGCCGCGTAGGCGGCGCTCGACGCGAGTGCCATCACCACGCCCGCGACAGCGGACAGGGCGCTGGCCACGAGGGGCGCCGCTGCGAGGACGGCAACCAGGCCAACCAGGAAGTTGGCAACCGCGAAGCGCATGACTGTGGCGAAGGCGCCACCAATGCCACCCTGGAAGGCGGACACGAAGCCGTCGGCCGCCTTGCGGCCACCGTCCTCCATCTGCTTGGTGACTTGGGAAATGACCCGGTCCACGTCGCCCAGGGAACTGCTGAGCGCGCTGAGCTGGAGCGGGTTCATCTTGCCCGAACCGCTCGACAGACGCGTGATCTCCTGACGCATCTCCGACAGGAACCGCAGGACGGAGGGGTCGCGGAAGGACTTGAAGCCCGACCGTACCTGTACCTCTACCTGGCGGGCCGCCTGCCGGATGGCGTTGAGCCGGGTGACGAGCTGGTCAGTGCCAGCGGTCTGGTTGCGCGCCCGGTCGATGCGGGCATGCATGCGCTCGATCTCGGCCAGGCCAGCCCGGACCTGGTTGAACTGACCCTGGGTCAGCTTCTCCTGATCGCGGTAGAGGACATTGAGCCCGGTCTTGAGTTCGCCCAGCCGGCGAAGTACTTGCGGGTCTGTGAGCTTGACCCAACCAGCGGCGATCGAGTTCGAGAGCTGGCTGAAGCTGTCGCGTACATCGTTGATGAGATCGCGGTAGCCACGCTGTACTGCCTGCTGGGCTGCCTCGTTTGCCGCGGTGGCGGTCTGGCGGATCTTCGTGACGTTGAGGCTGGCTTCGATCTCAACCGAGAAGGGGCCAACGCGCTTGATCGCGGCTTTGACCTTCCGCTTCAGGCGCTCCTCGAACTTCTCGTGAAGAACGGGGCTGACCACGACGTCAGCCGAGCCGGAAGCCTTGAGCTTCCGGGCGATAGTCCTCGTAAGCTCGCGGTTGAAGCCGACGAGCTTGGGACCAATTTCGATATAACCGCTGCCAACCTTGATGTTGGGATCGGCCAATTGTCACCTACCCTGTTGCGAGACGGGCGAACAGGGTTGCCACCTCCTCAGGAGATGCGAAGTCCTGTTCATTGCTTGGGATGCTCGCTCGTGTTTCACCAGGGCGGGGATGGGGGTCGGGATAGGGGTTTTCAAACCCCTCGGCCTTGTTCACCTGGACTGTCAGCCAGTTGGAAACCTTGAGCTGATCAATCACGTCCGCGAGCAGATGTTCCCGGTATCCCCATCGGGCTCGTTCGCCGAACTGGGCTTCGGCCAGCGACGATTCACCCGGCATGTTCAGAAGGCGAATGACCAAGATGGTGAGGCGGCGGAAGGAGAGTTTCCGCCGCCATAGATCCACCACGTCAACGCCGAAGAATCGGAGTAGATCCGCCTCAAGTTCGTCGGGGTTTTCCCTGAGAACTCGGGCGAGCAGGATTAGTTTCCCAGCTCACCCGAACCCGAAGCCGCCGCGATGGACTCCATCAGCGCGACCGCATCGCGCACGGTCGGCTTAGTGCTTCGGAAGGTCTCAAGCTGCTCATCACCCAGCAGTCCGGCAACGGCCTTGGAAACCTTGCCATCACCAAGCAGGTCCAGAGTTTCAAACGGCCAATCCAGCGGCCCCGGCACCGTGTACACGTGGTCACCAAACGGAACGATGATCTCGTCGCCGTTGGCCTCGGCCTTCTGGGCCTCAAGAGAGTTGGACATGGAATTCCCCTTTCAAACGAACTTAGATGAGACGAACAACGCCGATTAGGCGGCGGCGGAAATACCGCTGGCGTTGGTCAGGATGTAGCCGAGCCGGCCATCCGAATCGAGAGCGTCGAAGGTGACGCCAAGGGACTGGGCGGAAGTACGCGTCAGCTTCAGGCCCTCGCGCTCGGAAACCATGCCGCGCTCAATGACGAGACGAGAGACGGAATTGGCGTCGCCCCACTCGACGACAAGGGCCTTCTCCGCCAGCTCCGGAGTGGAGGCCAGGTCCAGCGTGAAGACGTTGGGAACCTCGGTGCCGTCCTCCTTCTTCGCCTTCACCCACGTGGTACCGAAGTACAGAGCCGTGGCGTCGGCGTCGAACTGGAGCAGGGTGAACTTGAGCTGGCACGCTGCGCTGTTGACGACGTACTTCACGGGGGTCGCCGACTGCCAGACCTCAACGGGCTGCGAATCGACGGAGGGGGTCAGCTCCGCGCCGTCCGGGCTGATGTAGCCCAGCTCCTTCCACGCGGCATCGAGAGGAGTGGCCACATCCTCCGGGGCCTTGGAACCGACAGGCGCAACAAAAATGCGACCCTTCGGGGCGAACCGAATGGTGCTAGGCGTGTTAGCCGCCAAAGAAACTCCTTAGATTTTGGGCATAAAAGAACCCGCATCGGCGCATGCCGTGCGGGCGGCTAGGAAGCGTTAGTTAGTTCTGCGTGATGTAGATGTGTGCCGAGAACATGAAGCGGATGTAGTTGGTTTCCATCTCGGTCAGGTCGGAGAGGCCGATGTTCTCTGTCACGTCCAGAACGAACGCGATATTGTCGGGCTTAGCATTGATCATGTGAGAAGTCTGCGGGAACTTCTCCAGAATGATCTCCCGCACATAGAGCGCATAGCCAAGGGCGTCTACCCGGTTGTTCGCCAGGATGTTGAACACCATGTGGGCGGAGTCCTGGCGGCGCTCTACGCGCCTTTCAAGCCCTTCAAGCTCGACGGTGACATACGGCCCCTTGGCGATGTCCGCAACCAATGTGGTGCGATCCTGTGCGACGACGACAGGCTTTGCTGTGGCAGGATTCTTGAGCTGCGCAGCCAGCCATACGACGGTCAGGGAGATTGGATCAACCTTCAGGGAATCCCATCCTCCTTACTTGATTCGGTGCGCCCTCAGGGCGCGCTGGAAGACGAAACGGCCCTGGTGGTGGACACCCTTAACGTCCGTCCATCCGAACTCGTTGACCATCTCGTGTTTGTCTGCGTAGACGTAGCCAACGGGCTGGAGGAGTCGATTCAGTGACATGACCGCAGTGAATGACTCGGCGTACTCTCCCGAATCGCTGTACTGGCTGGCCCATCGTCGAGTCAGGTCAGCGATGGACTCAACAACACGCTCAGTTTCCTGGAAGTAGGAATCGCTCTGGGCAACCAGCTCATTGACCTTGCCCCAGTCAGCCTCTACGCGAAGTTCGTTAGCCATTGTTCGGCCCCAGGATTTTCAGGTTGACCTTGATGTGGGGGCTGTTCCCGAGCTTCCAGATTTCAGGGTCGCCCTCGATGGTCCAGCCGATCCGCCCGCGCATGCGAATGGAGATCTTCTTGGTGGGATCAATCGGGTTTGGGGGGAAAGCGAAGTGGGCGTCCGGGGGAAAGTAGGCGCTGACCACAGAGAGGGTCGCGTAGGACTCCCAATCGCGAGTGGAAACCGGCTTGACGGGCAGCCGGTAGGAAACGAGCGGGTCAATATCCGTCTCATCCCAGGTCGGGACTTCGGTCTCCGTGACCGGGTCGTAGACATAGCCAAGGAACTTCGGGTATCCGAACTCGATCAGCTCCATACCCCGACGAATCCGCGGGCGCCTCACAGGCGGATCACCCCAACAGACTGCCGGTAGCGGCGCAAGGCGCGTCGGGCGTCTCGGCTGAGGGTGGGGATGCTGGAGCGGAAGCCGGTGAGGATGTCGCCGATCTGTTCCTGAGCGATGCCGGGCTCGCTGTTGAACCGGGCAAGCGTCTCGACCAGGACCACGGCCTGAACGTCAGCCGGTACGGCCTGGTACCCGTAATCGAGGGTTACCGTCACAGGCCCCAGCCACGGGTACTCGGTCGCGCGTACTTCGCCGGCCTCGTACTTGTAGGCGGTGACGGGCTCGCTGTTGCAGGTCACCTTCTTGACCGCGTGCACAGGCCGGACCGACCAGGGCAGCGGGACCGACCAGAAGTTCGGCTCCCAGACGGTGATCTCGGCATCGGCGTGCCACTGGAAGTCCCGACCCGTGAAGGACACCACCAGGGCGGAGATGTCCTCCAGGAGAACCTGTGCCTTGGCCAGCTCGGCAGGCTCCAGCGTGGCTCCCGTGGCCGCAGTGAACCGCTCGATTGGAACGAGCGATGCGATATGCCACCTCCTCCTCGCGAAGGAGGTCAGGAGATACCTGACCTCCAACTCAGTTAATTAAGTGCCACAATGGGTTAGGTAAGAACGACATTGCCCGCGGTGACGATCGCCTCAGGGCGAAGGACCTTGCAGCCGAAGTAGTACCGACCCTTCACGGCGTGCGTGAACGCTGCCTCCGGCTCGTAGGGCTTCACCTCGGCCAGTTCGCCCGCGAAGGTGGTCGCCATCTGGTGACCGACGAGCACGTGAATGCCCTTGCCGTGAGCCGGGGTCGGCTTGACGCCCCGCTTGGCCGGGGTGGCGGTGTCCAGGTGCGATCCAACGGTGTTGGAGATGACCACCGGCATACCGAGGATGCGGCCAACCTCGCCGGTGACCTTCACCGCGCCGGCCCCGTACTGGGCAGCGTCGATGAACTTGTCCGACTTCAGCAGGTAGGCGTACTCCTTCGGGCCGGTCAGGATGAACCGGCCAGCCTCAGGAACGTTGTCGATGTCGAGCTGGGTCCGCATGTCAACGAGCGTGTTGTACAGGGTGTCGCCGTCAGTCGGGGGAGCGAACTGCTTGATCTGACCCCAGTGGGCAGCGTCGGCGTTGTTCTTGTCCTTGCCCTTGATGGCAGAGACGAGGGTCGCGGCAACGTGCTTGTCGATGGACCAGGCCAGCTTGGACGCGGCGTCCTTGATCAGATTGGCGGTCAGGTTGATGCCGTCCTGGGTCCGCTTCTGGTGAAGCGGGTCGACCTCGAAGTGCCAGACACGCGACTGGTCGATTCGCATGGTGACGGAGTCCAGGTCGGCCTTGTCCGGCGCCCCGATGCGGTCGTACGCCTTGAACTCGCCTTCCTGGATGGTCACCGTGTCGAGGGTGTGAGGGATACGAACGGTCTCGCCAGCACCCTGGAACTCACCCTCGTAGTCACGGTTCACGATGAGGGGAGACGACAGGATCGCGGTCGCCTCCAGGTCAACGAGGAACTTGGCCGCCCAGACCTCGGGAATGAAGGTCTTGAGCGCTGCGGGCATGAAGCCCTGACCGGTCTGAACATGAACACCGTTAGTAACGGCAAAAGGCATAGGTACTCCTGATGAGAATTATTGGAGGCCAAGAAGAGCGTTGAGACGGCCCTCGACACGGGCCTTGTCGATCTCGTAGGGGCTCATCCGGCGAATGTCGTCATAGGTGAGCTGCGGAACGCCACCACCGCCGTTGTTCTGAGGTCCAACACCGACGTTGGGGAACGCCGGGGTGACCGGGGCAAGCGTCGAGACGAACTCGGAGATGGCAGCCGCGTTCGGCTGGCCAGAGTCGTCGAGCAGGGCGGAGACGTTCACAAACCGGGAGATCGAGTCAGGCAGCTCCACGCCAGCCCTGGCGGCCTGGGTACGCAGCTCGGCCTCGGCGAGCTTCCCGCCGAACTCGGCAAGGGCCTCGGCCTTAGCGGCAGCCTTGGCATCCTCAAGAGCCCGCTCCGCGTCCGTCAGCGAAGCACGCTTGATCTCGTCCAGTTCCTTCGCGCTGTTCTTGGCGCGGTCCTCCCACTTGCGTGAGAGCGCCTTCCACTTCTCGACCTCGGCGTCAGGAGTCGCCTTGTCGGCTACGTCCGTCGTCTCAGTCGTCTCAACCTCTGCCGTTTCGGCAGCCGGGTCGTTGTTCAGCTCATCCATCGTTAACTCCCATGTCGGGTGAAATAGAAAAGCCCCACCTATTCCGTGGGGCTTCACAAAACGGCGCCTATGTCAGGCAGCGATCTTCCGTGCGTTGTTGCCAGAGTTGCCCTGCGGCTTCTTCATGGCTGCGGCCTGGCCCTTGGGGGCAGGCTTTCCAGCGGCGCCGGGGGCACCCGGCATCGCAGGCTGAGGCATGGCATCGGTCATCTGCTTCTGCTGGTCAAGCTTTCGCTTGAACTCCTCGTCCTGCATGTCCTCAAATCGGGCGATCTGCTGAGGCGTATAGCCCGCGTCCTCCCAGAGCTGACGCTGAGGAACGCCCAAGCCCTGAGCCCGCTTCACCATGGCGTCGGCGCGCTGCGCCTCGCTGCGGAACTCGGGGTCAGCCCAAATGGTCTCGGCCTGCCAGGCTTCCGCCTTGGCCTTGTCGCCCTTGACCAGGAAGGCCAACCGCATCGCGGTCTCCCAGCTCTCCCCGAAGTGGAGCATCCTCTCGCGGGCCTTGGCCACAAGACCTGCCTCCGCGGACTGGATGCTCTCGCCGCTGGGGGCCTGGCCGCCGTTGACCAAGAGGTAGTGCGGGGGAGTACGGCTGATGGTGCTGATGTGCTGGACGAACAGGTTGATCAGGTGGACGTAATTCTGAAGTTCAGCGGCGGCGAACTGACCCCACTTGACGTTCTCATCCTCAAACAGCAGCATCCGGTCAATCGCGGCCTTGATCGGCGCGACCGGGTTGCCGTCCTCGTCCTCCGGAATCTCGATGCCGCTCAAAATTCTTTGCGGGTAGGCTCCGAACTCCGAGGCCACGATCGCGTCAGCCGCGATCTTCGAGACGGCGTCCTGAAGCGGGACGATGGGGGCGATTTCAGAGAAGGGCTTCTTGCGGCCAAGGCGCTGCCGGTTGACGAGGGGAACGATCGGAACCACGCCGAGGGGATTCTTTGCCGGCCGCGGCTCGGTCCACGAGTCATACGTACTGCCACGCTGGGCCGTGTACACGAGCTTCGGCGTCCACAACGTGACGTGCTCGGTACCCCAGTCATCCCAGTAGCGCTTGAGCGCGGCATCCAGCTTGCGACGGGAACCGGGGGCGTACTGGACCACCACCTCATCAGCCGTCTCCGGCGTGATGATGGGCTTGGCCGTGTCCTCGTGGCCCCAGACGGCCAGGTAGCTTTCACCAGCGGTCAGAGCCTCGATATGAGCCGCGTTCGAGTCGGCATCAAGGAAGTTCCGCTGCCAGATCTCATGGGCATCGGAGTCGGCCTCAGGGTCGTCGCCAAGCCGAAAGCCCTGCACCGTCAGTCGCTCGGAGAGCGAGTCAACGACGATCGAACAGAAATTGTCCCGCCACTCCCGGAACAAATATCCGAATTCTTCCTTGAACTTCGTCTGAGCGAAGCCAAGTGTTGTCTCCTCGGCGTCGTAATACGTGCGGTACTTCCGTACCTGGGACGCGCGGGCCGTGAGTCGGCCTTCCAGCCACGTAATCCATTCAATGGGCGTGACCGGGGCGGACGTAATCCCCGGAGTGGGCAAGAGACACCACCGCTATTCAATTATTATTCAGTTATTATTCGATTATGTATTCAGTTGTTATTTAGTTGTATGGAGATCCCCTATAGGCCGAGGATCTTCTTGCGCCGCCTGAGTCGGCCATCAGCGATGGCATCGGCTCTGGCTTCCCAGGCCAGGACGGACGCGACAGCGGCGTCAATCTTGCGCTTGGACCTGGGAGATTCCTTCTGAAGTACGTAGCCCACGCGGGTTTCCCGAGTGCGGGCATTCATCACATGACGAGTGAGGTCCTTGTCCCCGCCGTGCTTGAGGGCCTGGCCGTAAACGTCGGTGTGGAAGCGCTCAACCGCCTCGCTCATGGGCTTGTCGCGGTTGGTGGCGAACTCAAAGACGTAATTGTCGCCATGCTCAACGGCCCATTGGCCGACCGTGGTTTGCCAGAAATACGGGTCGCAGTACATCCACTCGACGCGATACCGCTTGAACATCTCGGCCACGCGGACATCCACGTCCAGCACATCGACTTCCCAGCCCTGGGAGCCGTCCGACTCCCACAGCCCAGCCACGAACAACTTGCCGTCGCGCAGCCGTACACCGATTAGAGCTGTCGAGTCATGCCTGACCGAACCATCGAAGCCAAGGGCGATCTGGTCGCCTGGCCTGATCGGGTCGTCCTCGTGGAAGCACTCATCCCATACGTGGCGCTCAATCCACGTGTCAGCCGTTTCCCTGATGTTGTTCAGGTAGAAGCGGAAGGCGTTGGCCTCGGTTGTTCGAGGGTCCTGGATGGCCTTCACCAGGCCATCCAGGTCCACCCAATATGAGTCGTTGTAGGCGACCTTCAGACCTGCTCGGATGCTCTCGGCGTCCTTCAGATCCACGGAGCCAGCGGGAGCCTCAATGCAGTCGTAGAGGATGCCTTCGGCACCGGCTAGAACGGCCTCGTGCGTCCGCTGAGCGATGCTCTCTTCGGTGGGGTTGTAGGCGTTGGTCGTCTCGACCAAGCGGCTACCAGCGCCGGAGGTTTTGCGGACGTTACGGTCAAGGACTTCCCAGACGTAAATGCCCTGGTTGCTGGAGATCCAGTGGTGGGTCTCGTCGCAAAGAACGAAGGTCGGACGAGCACCTTCCAGCCCTCGGGACGACGAGGTGACCGGCTCAATTCGGCCAGGTCGCCCATCCCGAAACTGGATGATGTTCTTGCCGATCTCGATGCCGTACGTCTCCTCCGCAGGAGACTCGGCGAGCATTCCGCGGATCATGTCCCGCGTGTTCGCGGTCTGGTCGAGCGACGTAGCGGCGAGCTGCACAAGGGGGAGTGCCACCGGCTTGCCCACGGGGAAGCCGTTGGCGTCGAAGTGGCTGAATCGGCAGGGGCCGATGAATTCGATGATGCTCAGGGCCGCCAGAAGCGGTGTCTTGCCCCATCCTTTCGAGCGACGAAGGGCCGCCGTGGAGTAGAGCCATTTGCCGTGTTCGTCGATGGCATAGAGCGCAATGACGAACTTCTTCTGCTCGGTCGTGAACTGCCAGGGCTCACCGGCGTTCTCACCATCCGGTTGAAGGATGTAGTCCTGCGCCCAGCGCAGGATCGAGTACCCGAGTGATCGCTGAGGAGGTACAGCTAGATCGGGAAGGTTCCCGGTCTGCAAGGAACCACCTCCCAGAATTCAGTTAGCCCGCCTCGTTCAGCTCCCGGAACAGCTCCATGTCGACCACGTTCTCGTCAGGCAGGGTGGGTACTTCGCCGGCCTTGGGGCCGGGCTCGTTCGTGATGTTCATCCGGAGCGCCTGGCGGTCTCGGATCGTTGCTCCAAGGCGCTCCTCGTTCAGCCGGATCTCAGCGAGGATCGAAGGTTTGGGCTCTTCCCAGTACGCCTCAACGAGGGGAGCGAGCATCTGTAGCCGCTCCCAGTCGGAAGCAAGAAATGCCTCGGCCTGCGGGCTAGAAGCCCAGGTATCCCACCAACGTTGGGTCGCCGCGGAGTACCGAGCACGCTTATGCAGCTTGGGCGCCTCGTCGGGAGCCTCGCCCGAGATGGGCACAGACGGCTGTGTATTGCGCCGCACAGCATTCGTCTTCGGCGCCGGTCCCCTACCAGCCATCTATGCCTCCCGTCAAGGATTTGACTTCGTAGTTGGGATGCATGCGACTGTCCTCGCATGCACAGCGAACACCTTCTTGAACTCAACGACATTGCCGACGAGCTGGAGCTGATCCGGAACCGGGCTGACTGGCTCAGTGATCGTCTGACCTGGCTCGTTGTCCGTCTCACCACGGAGACGACGTAGCGTGAAGGGTCATGGGGCGCGACGCTCGGAGAGCGTCTTCAAGCGGTGGCAGAGCGGGCAGACGGCCCGAAGGTTGTTGTAGTCGTGGGAGCCACCGCGACTCACCGGGATCACGTGGTCAACCTCGGTGGCTTTCGGCTGGTGGCAGATGTAGCACTCACGCCGATCGCGGGCGAGGACGAAGGCTCTACGGCGCTTCCAGTCTCGCGGACGATGCTTGTTATGGGCTGAGGTGTTCTGCCAAGCGGGACGCTTGTGGTCCTGACATTTACCCTCGGATACGACTACTTTCCGGCAAGTGGACGTTGAACAGATGGCTTTAGCTCGTGGCAATGTGTTCTCTCATCATCCCTTCGGGGATGTTGCAGTGATGCACCCAACCCGCTCACTGCTGTCCAGCCCAGAACTTGCCGACCGTGAGCTGTCGGCCTAGCTGGATCGCCCTTGATGTTGGCGGAGTACCCAAGACCTCTAGAGGTGGTTGCCCGCCGTAGCGGGCCAGGGGGTTTGGTGGTCTCGGGTACCCCATGACCACCGTGCCGGGAGTAGGACGGCACGGGGATCAAGTCTTGGTGGAACTAGCGAATGACTAGTTATTAGCGGCCTGTCGGCCGCTTATTAATAGAACTAGGTGGTTCTATTAGTTATTAGGTAATAGGGGTTGGCTTCAGAGCCAACCCCCTTACCCCCTTCGGCTTAAACCAATAGAGGGAGGAGTGTCCTGGAGGACACCATCTTGATTGATAACGGTTTGATCACCTCCCTGAAGGCCCCTTGGGGCCTTGGGGCGGCGTGTCCGCTGCATGAGTTGAGGAAGTGCCAAAACGCCGACGAGCGTGCCTCTCATGGCCGCCTGGGGGTCATCCCTGCGCAACGCAGAACCCCGGCCCTTGGCCGGGGTCTGCATGGCTGCCCTGAGGCAGGGACCTGGGTGGTACGAGCACTCAGGCCCCGCCTGCTACTCGAACGTGATCGGGTAGCCCTCCGTGACCATCGCGTAGACGATGTTGGGGATGTAGATCGTCGGGTCTCCTCCGGCTAGCTTCGCCTCCTGGACCCGCCTCATGTACTCCTGGCCCGTCATCTGGTCGCAACTGAAGGTCATCATCTGCTGCTCCATTGACCTGCTCTTCTCTACTCTCATCGTCCACAGTACTTCGCCGGCTTTGGATGCCCCGCCAGGCCCAAATGATCTGGTCGCCCATGCCTGCCCATCTCGCAACAGAGAGGGCAGGACGCTACGTCCTGCCCTTGCCCTTGTCAATCGAAATGTGCCTGTTTGCCCAGCTAGGCCGTGTACACGGCTAGAGGGTGTTCAGGGTTTCGAGCTTGCCACCGTGGATGATTTCGTGAAGCCTCTCAAGTTCGCCCCATTCGATGTGGGGCCGGGGGAAGCCTTCGCTTCGGCTGCCATCCGGGAACGTCTCTCCGCGATCGAAGAAGATCTTGACCCCCATCTCCCGGTAGAACTCGTTGCGGGCCAGGCGATCCAGCGTCCCCCAGTACTCCCTGACCGTCTGGCCGGTCTTGCGGAACGTCGGCCCCTGCTTGCTCGCCTCGACCATGGCCAGGAGTTCCTTGCGTCGGGCGGTCAGTCGATGCAGGCGCTCGAAGTACTCCTCCTCTTCGTCCTCGAAGATCAGTCCTTCGTCCTTCTCGCGTCGAAGGCTCCGAATAGCCTCCATCACCCGGTCCAGCTCTTGGGAATGATCGGCTGAGGTCGTGTCTTGCTGGAGGCGGGGGTCATCGCCGTAGAGGCTCAGCAGGGCGTCCTCAAGCGTCGCCTCCAGGAGGTCTGCCCGAACGCGGTTGTTGCACCACTGGTCCTTGGGGAGCCGGTACGAGGCGCAGCGGTAGTAGTACGGGTCTTGCTTTCCGGCCTTCCGCCCAGTCTTATGCACGGTGCCACCCGAGATATGGAAGGCGAGGTGGCAACGCGGGCAGAAGCCGACGCCATTCAGCTCCGCCCGATCGTGCCTCTTGTCCGCCTTCCGTCCGCGCCGAGGAACGGAGTGAATGGCCGCCTGGAGGTCCTTCCATTCCTGCTCGGTCAGGATGGCTGGGTACAGCTTGACGGGGAACCCCATCTCGTCGCGGAAGATCTGCCCCTTGCTCTCACGCTCGCCGATGAGCACGCGGTTGGTCAGGATCTTGCCTACGGTCACGGGGTGCCAGCTCGATTTCTTCTCTGGCCAGTCCGCGCCATCGCGGTCGCGGTGATGGTCCTTGGGCGTGGGTTCGCCCTGTTCTTCCAGAAGCCTGGCCACAAAATCAAAGGACCGACCATCCGTTACGAGCCGCACCATCATGAGAATCGTCGGAACGAGAGCGTCATCCACTTCAAGGTGGGATTCGCCGTTCTTGCGGACGATGCGATATCCGTAGGGCGGCGGTCCACCAGCCCAACGCGCGCTGGACATAAGGCGGCGCTTCATGTCCCGGTTCCGGGTCTTAATGTTCTCTAGCTCAAGCTCAGCCAGAATCGCCAGGATCGAGGCCAGGGCTCTGCCGATGGGGGTTGAGAGGTCAATGCGGTCCTGGACCGCGATCAGGACCCTTCCCTCGTCCTGAAACTGCTTGGTGGCCTTGGCGAAGTCGAGCATGGACCGGATGAAGCGGTCGAGCTTGTAGGCCATGAGTCCGTCGTACGGCCCCTTCTCGCCCCGGAGCCAAGGGCCAAGCTCTTTGCGCTTCCACGGGGAGACGCTGGCTGATGTGTTGAGGTCGATTGCCCACCCGATGATCTCGTCACCGTTGCGCTTCGCCTCGTCCTCGATGACGGACATCTGGATCTTGTCACTGATGTCGTCACCTTGGGTTCGGGACTGACGGATGACCCCGACTAGCTTGAGACCTGCCATGCCAACCTTCCAGACCGCTGTACCGTGATGCACCGTATGTGCATGTCATGGGTGGTTTGGATGGTTGTGTGTCCTGAACGTGTACCCCCGAGCACATATCGGCGGCCTCTTCCATTTCCAGGACACGACCGGACGCGCTGCCGAAACCCTCCATGTGGCGATACGGGCCCCCGGTAACCACCCCCACCCTGGCCACAAACATCCACCACCAACCGCAACCCCTGACCAGGCACCGGAACCGGTCCAGGGCCGCTTGCACCAGCAGGTAGACGGCATCACGCCATGACCTGCGGATTCGGCCAAGCCGCGTGAACGAAGCGATAGCCATATCAGAACCTGTTCCTGGTCGTGGGCGGTGGTGCCCACCTGGGGATGGGCTCGGGCTCTACACCATGAGCTGTGGGCTACGGACAATCTGTCGCTGTGGGCTGTGGGCTGTGGGCTGTGGGCTGTGGGCTGTGGGCTGTGGGCTGTGGGCTGTGGGCTGTGGGCTGTGAGGTGTGGAGGTACTGCTCTCGCTCGAGGCGTCAACCTCGCCAGCGCCCAGGGGGTCGCGGCGTCGGCAAGAACGCCAGCCAGACGGCGGCCGCCAACGGGCAGCCTCGCGGCTAGCAGTCCGAGCCACGCGGGCCGCGTAGCAAGGACGCGCCCTCAAGTGGCATGCCAGGCCGGCCATCTAGCAGTGACACTCAGGCCAAGCCTCGGCCAATATCCAGTCGGGCGAGGCTGAAACCGGACCCAGCCGAACCAGCTCAGGCCAGACCGGCCAGGCCAGGGATTGCCGGGTGCGGCTGTCTTGCTCGAAGAGATATGGACAAGGATGTGCCTCTGGATTGCGGTGAACCACTTGGCTGGGTCAGGGGCGTCGTTACGGCGGGTTACCACGTCCGACGTGAGAAGCGTGCGGATGATCGGGGCGCGCCCGCGTCGGCGGGAGGTGTTCACTTGGCTCTGCCGTAATATATGGGTGCAGTTGGGTAGATGAGGGACGTCAGGGAGAGCACACGCTGGCGTAACGGATAGACCTCAAACCCCAGCAGAGGCCACTATCGGGGTGGCGCTGTCGGTGGCGTTTGGGGAATCCAGGTAGCGTTCGCACTATGGCTTCGCCCAATGGAACCACCGACGCCCCCTTCGGTCACATGCTGACCGCGATGGTCACGCCGTTCACTCGGGACGGCGCCGTCGACTATGCCGCTGTGCGGCGGCTCGCGACCTACCTGGTCGATGAGCAGCGCAATGACGGACTGATCGTCAGTGGGACGACCGGCGAGAGCCCCACCACCTCGGATGAGGAGAAAACTCGCATCCTGGAGGCGGTGCTGGAAACTGTGGGTGATCGGGCGACCGTTCTTGCCGGAGCGGGCACCAATGACACCCACCACAGCGTCGAGCTGGCCAAGGCGGCCGAGCGGGCGGGCGCCCACGGGTTGCTCGTCGTCACGCCGTACTACAACAAGCCTCCGCAAGAGGGGCTCTACCGACACTTCTCGCAGGTGGCGGACTCGAGCCAGCTGCCCGTGATGCTTTACGACATCCCGGGCCGCAGCGGGGTTCCGATCGCCACCGAGACACTGATCCGGCTGGCGCAGCACGAGCGCATCGTCGCGGTGAAGGACGCCAAGGGCGACATGTTCGCCGCCGGTCAGGTGATGCTCGCCACCGACCTGGCCTTCTACTCGGGGGATGACCTGCTCAACCTGCCGTGGCTGTCGGTGGGCGCGGCCGGGTTCGTGAGCGTGGTCGGGCACGTGGTCGGCGCGGAGCTGGCCAAGATGATCCAGCTGTTCCGGAACAACCATGCCGAGCAAGCGCGCGCCATCCACCGCCAGTTGATTCCGGTGGTTGACGGCATCATGCTGCGCGCCGGCGGGGCGATCATGGCCAAGGCCGCTCTCGGCCTGGTCGGAATGCCCGTGGGCCCGGTACGGCTGCCGCTCGTGGAAGCGGACGACAAGCAGATCGCCGAGCTGCGGGCCTGCCTGGTGGCCGGCGGGGTGAAGTTGACAGATACATAGGAACGGGGAGGACAAGGAAGTTTTGCGAACACTACGTCTCCAGGCGGGTAGACCATGAGCCATCCGCATCCGGAACTCCCGGACCCGCCGCCGCTGGCCGACGGGGGCCTGCGCATCGTCGCGCTGGGCGGTCTCGGTGAGATCGGCCGCAACATGGCCGTCTTCGAATACGACGGCCGGCTGCTGATCGTCGACTGCGGGGTTCTGTTCCCCGAGCCCGACCAGCCGGGCGTCGATCTGATCCTGCCCGACTTCGAATACATCAGGGACCGGCTCGACGATGTCGAGGCGCTCATCCTGACGCACGGCCACGAGGACCACATCGGCGCCGTGCCGTATCTCCTGCGCGAGCGGCGCGACATTCCGCTCGTCGGGTCCAAGCTGACGCTTGCCTTCATCGAGGCCAAGCTCACCGAGCATCGCATCCAGCCCGCCAAGATCGAGGTCGTGGAGGGGCAGCGCGACCGCTTCGGGCCGTTCGACTGCGAGTTTCTCGCCGTCAACCACTCGATCCCGGACGCGCTCGCGGTCGCCATCCGCACGCCCGCCGGGCTGGTGCTGCACACCGGCGACTTCAAGATGGACCAGCTGCCCAGCGATGGCCGGCTGACCGACTTGGGCGCCATGGCCAGGCTCGGCTCCGAGGGCGTTGACCTGCTGATGTCCGACTCGACCAACGCCGAAGTGCCCGGGTTCGTCACCAGCGAACGCGAGATCGGCCCGGTCGTGGACGAGGTCATCCGTACCTCGGACAAGCGTGTCATCGTGGCGAGCTTCGCCTCCCACGTCCACCGCGTGCAGCAGGTCATGGACTCGGCCGCCAAGTACGGCCGCAAGGTCGCGCTCGTCGGCCGTTCCATGGTGCGCAACATGGGCATCGCCCGTGACCTCGGATATCTGCAGGTGCCGCCGGAGCTGATCGTCGACTCCCGCGACATCGAGGAATGGCCGCCGGAGGACGTCGTCCTCATCTGCACCGGCTCCCAGGGCGAGCCGATGGCGGCACTGTCGCGCATGGCCAACCGTGACCACCCCATCCGCATCGCGGAGGGCGACACGGTGCTGCTGGCCAGCTCGCTGGTGCCGGGCAACGAGACAGCGGTCAACAAGGTCATCAACGGCCTGACCCGCTGGGGCGCTCGCGTCGTGCACAAGGGCAACGCCAAGGTGCACGTTTCGGGACACGCCGCCGCGGGCGAACTGCTGTACGTGCTCAACCTGACCAGGCCCTCCAACTTCATGCCGGTCCACGGTGAATGGCGCCACCTGCGTGCCCACGCCAGGCTGGCCTCGCTCACCGGCGTTCCCGACGATCACATCGTGATCGCCGAGGACGGCGTCGTCGTCGACCTCATCGACGGCCGGGCGAAGATCGTTGGTGCCGTCCACGCCGGCTACGTCTACGTGGACGGCTCGTCCGTCGGCGAGATCACCGACACCTCGCTCAAGGACCGCAGGATCCTCGGCGACGAGGGCTTCATCTCGGTGGTCGTGGTCGTCGACTCCCAGACCGGCAAACTGACCGCCGGCCCGGAGATATACGCCAGGGGCTCCGGGATCGACCCGAGGCAGTTCGACGAGTTCATCCCGCAGATCGAACGGGCCCTCGAGGCCAAGGCGGCCGACGGGGTCGTCGACATGCAGGAGATCCGCCGCGTGGTGCGCCGCACGGTGGGTCGCTGGGTGAGCGACACCTACCGTCGCCGTCCGATGATCATCCCGGTCGTGGTGGAGGTCTAGCACCTTCTCCAGGGGTACGGCGACGCCGTACCCCTGCCCGGCTCCTCGGGCCATGCCTGTGTCCTTCTGCTTCGAGTTTGACGGTGGTCAGGTCGTGCGGGTGTTCCGACGCCGGTCAGGCGTCGCGACGCCTTAACAACCAGGCACCCGCGAGCAGAGGTAGCAGGGCATAGGCCGCCAGGACGAGCGCGGCGGCGACCGGGGAAAGCAGCTCTCCGTAGACCGACGAGGCCAGTGAGGCGCCGGCGATCTCCCTGGGCAGCGCCCCGATCATCACCGAACCCAGCCGCTCGCTCCACGGCTCGGGCAGATTGCCGCTGATCATCGGAAGAACGTAGACAAGTCCGACGAGGACGGCCACCGCTCCGGCCGCAGACCTCATGATCACGCCCAGCCCGACCCCGAGCAGAGCGAAGACCGCCACGGAGAAGCCGGTCGGCACCAGAATCGGCCAGGACTCGGCGAAGCCGCTCACCGGGTAGCGTCCGTCAAGCATTCCGCGGGACAGGAAGAACGTCCCGAAGACCGTGACCGCGCCCACCACGAGCCCGAGCCCGCCGGCCACAGCAGCCTTGGACACCAGGACGGGCCAGCGGCGCGGCACGATGGTCAGGCTGGTCTGGAGCACGCGGTCCGACGTCCACGACAGCACGCCCAGGATGCCCAGGCACAACTGCGGAACGATCACCACCACCTCCTCCAGTTCCGCGATACGGGCGCTGCCCCGCATGGACGGCGACGCGTCGTCATACATGCCGATCGCCATCCAGGCCAGCCCTGCGGCGAGCAGGACGGAACCCAGCCCGATGCCGACGATCAGATGGCTGGAGCGGACCGATCTGACCTTGAGCCATTCGGCGGCCAGCACACTCATCCACATCTCCTTTCTCCTGGGCACGCGTGCTCCGGGCGGGATCTCCGGCTCACGGGTCCTGCCCGCTCGCCAGGTGGTACCGGCTCACGCATCGCGCCTCCTCAACAGGAGGTATCCGGCCAGCAGCGCGGCGCCGCCGTACGCGATGAGGACGAGCAGCGCAGCCCACGGCGGCAGGACGCCGTCACCGAGGCGGCGGGACAGGCGGTCGCCGGCGATCTGCGGCACCAGGTTGGGAAGCATGATCGAGGCGAAGCGCGTGTTCCACGGAGCGGGCAGGTGGGTGGCGATGCCGGGGAGCACGAACAGCAGCGAGACGACCGAGACGATGCCTGCGGCCGTCGAGCGGGTGGCGGCGCCCAGCCCCAGGCCGACCAGCGCCAGCACCGCGGCCGACAGGGCGGAGACCAGCACGGTGGGCAGGCCGTCGAGCAGGCCGATGTCGTTGAAGCCGAGGGCACGGTCGCCGGCGATGAGACGGCTGATGGTGTAGGTGGCGATCAGGACGGCGGTGCCCGCCGCGAGCGTCACGCCGCCGACCACCGCGGCCTTGGCGAACAGCAGGCGTCCACGCCGCGGCACGGCGGCCAGGCTGGTTCTGAGCATGCCGCTCGCCTGCTCCGAGGTGATCGCCAGCACGCCCAGGACGGCCAGGCTGACCTGTACCAGTGGCAGGAATCCCGCTTCTGGAGCCGCGGCCCTGATCGAGCCGCGTGCGTCGGCCAGGCTCGCGACATAGAGGGTCCAGACGATTCCGAGCACGATCGTGAGCGCGGCCGCGCCGACCGCGTAGCCGGTGGAGCCGACCGAGCGCAGCTTCAGCCACTCCGACGCGAGGACCGCCCTCATCGCGCGGCTCCGTACTCGACGCTGGAGGCGGTCAGCGCCATGTACGCCTCCTCGAGAGAGGGGTATCCGGCGGTGAGGTCGGCCACGGTCGCGTCCGCCACGAGCCGGCCGCGGCCGACGATGACGATGCGGTCGGCGGTCAGCGCCATCTCGCTCATCAGGTGGCTGGACAACAGGACGGTCCTGCCCTCCTCGGCCAGCCCGCGCATGAGGCCGCGGATCCAGCGCACGCCGTCGGGGTCGAGGCCGTTGACCGGCTCGTCGAACATCAGCACCCCCGGATCGCCCAGCAGCGCCGCCGCGATGCCGAGCCGTTGTTTCATGCCGAGCGAGAACCCGCCCGCCTTCCTGCGCGCCACGCCGCTCAGGCCCACCAGCTCCAGGACCTGCGCGACCCTGCGCGCACCTATGTCATTGCTGAGTGCCAGGCACATCAGGTGGTTGTAGGCGCTCCGGCCCGGATGCACGGCGCCGGCGTCGAGCAGCGCACCCACCTCGTGGAGCGGGCGGCGCAGGTCGGCGTAGCGGCCGCCGTTCACCAGCGCCTGGCCAGAGGTGGGCGCGTCGAGGCCGAGCACCAGCCGCATGCTCGTCGACTTCCCCGCGCCGTTCGGGCCGAGGAAGCCGGTCACGTGCCCCGGCTCGACGCGGAAGCTCAGCTCGTCGACGGCGAGCGTGTCTCCGTATCGTTTGGTCAGTTGCCTGAGTTCGATCACGCGATCAAGGGTGCGGTACGGCGGGCCGTTCGCACATCGGACTGGGATCCGTCAGACCACGGTGTCATTCGGGGCTCGCAGAGTCAGACCGTGGGATGACGCGCCCGGCCTGACCTCCGGATACCTTTCTTCGCGTGGACCTGTTCGCCAGGCGGCTCAGCCGCGCCCAGCTCATCGCGCTCGACTGCGCGTTCGCATGGGTGTGCGTGCTGTATTACCTGGCCGACACCGCGGACGCCGACGCACCCGGCTGGATCCGGCTCGCGCTGCCCCTCGCGCTCGCCGTGCCGCTGGCGGTGCGCCGGGTGTGGCCGCTCGCGGTGTTCGCGGTGGTGACGCCGACGGTCGTGTTCGCCATCATGACAGGCTTCCCGAGCCTGGCGTACGTCTCGCCCGCCTACGCCGCCTATCTGGTCGCCTCCGCCTCCTCACGAAGACTGCCGATCAACTCCATCGCGATCTTCAGCGTCCTGGTCCTGGTCACACTGCTCATCGCCGGCGTACCGGGCGGCGTCACCTGGGTCATGGGCGAGACCGCGTCGAGCCTCGCCGCGGTCTGCACCACGTTCACCTTTGGATTGGCCATCCGCGAGCGCCGTGCGTTCGCCGCGCGAGACGCGGCGCGCAAAGCGGAACAAGCCGTCACAGCGGAACGGCTGCGCATCGCCCGAGAACTGCACGATGTCGTCGCCCACAGCGTGGGGCTGATCGCGGTCAAGGCGGGCGTGGCCAGACACGTGTTCTCCACCCGCCCTGAAGACGCGCGCGAAGCGCTGGGCGTGATCGAGACGGCCAGCAGAAACGCGATGGTCGAGATGCGCCACGTGCTTGGGGTGCTGCGCTCCGCCGAGGAACCCGACCTCGGCCCGGCACCCGGTCTGGACGGCCTGCCCGAACTCGCCGAACGGGCCCGGCTCGGCGGCGTCGAGGTCGAGCTCGATGTCGGTGATGTCAGTGAAGTGCCGGAAGGAGTGAGTCTGTCGGCCTACAGAATCGTCCAGGAAGCGCTCACCAACGTGGTCAAACACGCGGCCCCCGCTCGCTCCCGCGTGTCGGTGGCCGCCGACGGGCGGGAGGTGCGCATCGAGGTCACGGACGACGGCCCCGGCTGGCGTGTGCTGCCGGCGACGGGTGCGGGGCACGGGCTGGTCGGAATGAGGGAGCGGGTCATGATGTACGGCGGAGCCTTCGAGGCCGGGCCGGGAGCGAAGGGCTTTCGCGTGCGGGCGGCCCTGCCGTATGGGGAGATTCCATGAGCGGGGCGGTCAGGGCGCGGTCGGCCGCACGGAATCCCATGGAGCACAGGTCGGGCGTGGGCATGGGGGAGTCGTCCGAAGAGTTGGCTGGAGGGTCCGGGGAGGAGACGAGTCGCTCAGTGCGTGAGGTTGCCGAAGGGGGACGGGCTGCCGGGGTGGGGAGTTCTGCGAGCGGGGCCGGTGAGCAGGGAGAGTCCGTGATCCGGGTGCTGGTGGCCGACGATCAGGCGTTGCTCAGAGGGAGCTTCCGGCTGCTCGTGGACTCCGAGCCCGACCTGGAGGTCGTCGGCGAGGCGGCCACGGGGCTCGAGGCGGTGACGCTGGCCGCGGTGGTGCAGGCGGATGTCGTCCTCATGGATGTGCGGATGCCGGAAATGGATGGTATTGAGGCCACCCGGCGGCTCGGGGGCGGAGCCAGGGTGCTGATCGTGACGATGTTCGACCTTGATGCGTATGTGTATGCGGCTTTGCGGGCCGGGGCCAGTGGGTTCCTGCTCAAGGACACGCCTCCGGCCGCACTGTTGTCGGCGATCCGCGTGGTGGCGGCGGGAGAGGCGCTGCTCGCGCCGACCATCACGCGGCGGTTGATCGAGGAGTTCGCCAGGACGCCTGCCGCGCCCGCGTTCCAAGGGCTCGACGGGCTCACCGAACGGGAACGGGAAGTGCTGACGCTGATCGCGCGAGGCCTCTCCAACCATGAGATCGCCGGGTACCTGCACCTCAGCCTGGCCACGATCAAGACACACATCGGTCGCCTGCTCACCAAGCTGGACGCTCGTGACCGGGCACAACTCGTCATCGCCGCATACGAGAGCGGCCTCGTCGGAGCGGCACGATAGCGTCACGTGACATGAGGGTGGAATTCCGGAAATTTGATGGTTCGCTCCATTGGCACCATGCGGCCCGACGGCTCGGGGAAGACGCCCACGGCGTTTGGGTGGGCGCCGGGGCCGGAACCGTCGGGGCGAAGGGACACGAGCCGCCGGTGGTGTGGGAAGAGCCGTTCGTGATGTTGTTTCCGCGGGATCAGTGGTGGGTGGCGCTGTTCAACGCCGAACCGCACCGGACCGCCATCTATGTGGATGTCACGACGGTGCCTGAATGGCGGGACGGCATCGTGACCATGGTGGATCTGGATCTCGACGTGGTGAAGAAGCGGACCGGGGTTATCTATCTGGATGATGAGGATGAGTTCGCCGAGCATCAGGTGCGGTTCGGGTATCCGGCTGAAGTGATCGCGGCGGCTGAGGAGTCGGCCCGGTGGGTACTCAAGGCGGTCACCGAGGGCGAGGGGCCGTTCGGTGGGGCGCATGAGCGATGGATGAGCCAGGTCACGGGCTGAGGTTGGCCACCTGCAGGGATTCGGGGCTGGAGTGCTGGTCGTGTGCCTGCGGGGCCGAGGCTGCGTGGATTGGCTATCGTCAGGTACCTGCGTGGGTTCGGTCCGCTTGGCAGAGCTGGGCGCCTGAGCTCTGCGCGTTGGCGACTGCGGGTCACCTGTGCGAGGTCGGTGCGCTGACCGGGTCACCTGTGTTTGGGTGCTGGGCACCGCCTGTTCGGTGTCGGTCGCTCGCTTGGCTGGGGCCTGAGCTGCTCCGCGCGGGGTGACCGGCTGATCGGGTTTCACCGGTCACGGTCGGTGGTCCTGGCTGCTTGCCGGCCGATCGACGCTGGTCAGCGCAGGGCTCCGGCTGTTGGCCTGTGCTGGTCGGCCGGACCCGGCCATCCGGCTGCACTTGCTGTCTGGGGCAGAGCGTGGGCCAGCCGCGGTTGTCTAGGTGGGGCCGTTGGCCCGGGCCGAGTTGGCCCGTGCCGAGTTGGCCCGTGCCGGTTGGCCGGGGTTGCTTGGCCTGCGGGGATATAGGCGGGCAGGGGCGAAGCGGCTGGGGGCTTGGTGGTGTTGTTCAGCGGTTGAGGGCCTTGCGGAGGGCGGACAGGCGGGCGGGGGAGGCGAGACCCGCATGGTAGAGGTGGAACTCGGTGGCGCCTGCCTTGGCGTACGTGGCCATCTGGTCGGCTAGGACCGTGGCGTCGGCTGGGCGGGGCGGGAGTGTGAGGACGTAGGCGCCGATCCGCTGGGGGGCCGTGGTGGTCTTGGCCCGTGTGGTGGCCATGTTGGCCAGGGTGGTGAGGCGGTGCGCGTCGGAGGTGGGGTCGCCCCAGCAGTTGCCGACCAGGACGTCCGCGCCGGGTTCGCCGTTGGGGAGGGCCGCGAAGGCGCCTGCGGCCCACGGGTCGGGGTTGGCATGGAGGGTGATCGGGGTTTCGGGGGAGAGCTCGCGGGCGACGGTGATCAGGTGTTGGCGTAGGTGGGTGGAGAGGCTGAGCCGTACCTCTTTGATGGCCTGAGCGTGGTCGGCCAGGGCCTGTTCTGTCGTGACGGGGTTGGGCTGGGTGTCGACGACTTGTTTGATGTGCTCTTGGGTGCCTTCGGGGTAGCGGGGGGCGCAGGCTGTGCAGAAGCAGAGGGAGAGGAGGTCGCCAAGCGGGCCGTTCCAGTCGGCGCCGGCGGTCTTCTCGTGCATGTTCTGGTGACCGAAGCCCATGGGGCCGCAGGATTCGAGGATGAGGCCGTCGGGTTCGCCGACGGTGAGGATTTCGCGGACCAGACGTTCGCAGTAGTCGACGACTTCGGGGTGGGCGGGGCAGAGCGCGTGGGGGTACAGGTCGCCGAAGGCGTTGTGGGTGGCGATGCCTGGGTGCTTGGTGCCCAAGAAGGAGTTGTGGGTGAGGACGGTCCAGGCCAGGACCTTGAGGCCGGCCGCCTTCAGGGCGTCCCGGGCCGTGAGGTAGGCGTCGGGGGTTGTCCATGTGGGGGAGGCGGGGACCAGACGGCCCCAGGCCTCCTCGCGAACCGGCAGGTAGAAGGCTGAGTGGGCTACGTCCAGAACGCGGTGGTTCGGGTGGTAGGGGGTGGCGGCGCGGGTGGAGTGGTAGGAGGCGGCCAGGGCGACTGCCTCGACGCCCAGGTCGGCGATGCGGCCGGGGGCGGTGGGGTCGCCTACGACGTCCCAGGGGTAGAGGTAGGCGATGTTCACCGGGGGTTCCTCTCCGTCGACTGCCTTGGGATGGTCACGAGTGGCCTTGGGGTGGTCACCAGTGGCCTCGCTTCACCACGAACTCGGGGTCGAAGCGTCGCATGTAGCCGGTGTCGTCCCGGGAGGTGAGTCCGCATGTCAGGTACTGCTCGTGCATCTTGGCCAGGGTCTCGCGGTCCAGCTCGATCCCCAGGCCGGGGCCGTCGGGGACCGGTACCGCCCCGTCCACGAAGCGCAGGGCTCCGGGGGCGACGACGTCCTGGCCGTCCTGCCAGGGCGTGTGGGTGTCGCAGGCGTAGGTGAGGTTGGGGGTGGCGGCGGCGAGGTGGGTCATGGCGGCCAGGCTGATGCCGAGATGGGAGTTGGAGTGCATGGAGAGTTCCAGGCCGAACGTCCCGCACAGGGCGGCGACCTGGGCGGAGCGGGTCAGGCCGCCCCAGTAGTGGTGGTCGAGCAGCAGGACCTGGATGGCGTCGGAGGCGATGGCCGGAGGGAGGTGTTCGGGGGTGACGACGCACATGTTGGTAGCAAGCTTTGTCACGATATTTTGCGAGACATTCGCCATGCCGGAAATCTCCGGACAGGGGTCTTCGAGGTACTGGAGGGTGCCGTTCAGTTCGTGGGCCACGCGGATGGACGTCTCGGGGGTCCAGGCGGTGTTGGGGTCCAGCCGCAGCGGCACGCCGGGGAACGCCTCATGCAGCGCCCGGATCGCGGCGATCTCTTCATCGGGTGGGAGAACGCCGCCTTTGAGCTTGATGGAGCGGAAGCCGTACTCCTTGATGAAAAGTGCGGCCTGCTCCACCAGCCCGGCGGGGTCGAGCGCGGCGCCGAAGCGGTCGGGCGTGCCGCCCGGGTGGCTGTCCCACTTGTAGAAGAGATAGGCGCTGTACGGCACCGCCTCCCGCACCCGGCCACCGAGCAGGTCGCACACCGGGACGCCGGCCGCCTTGCCTCGGATGTCCAGCAATGCCACCTCGAAGGGGGAGAAGATGCGATCGATGCTCTTCTCTTTGGTGGACGTTCCGGTCAGGCCGTGGAGGTCGCTGACGACGTCGCCGGCGATCGCGGTGATGCGGGTGTAGATCTCGTTGGTGTGGTGCACGTCCACGCCGATGAGGGCGGGCGCGCATTCGCGCATCTTCGTCAGGTGGTCGAGGTCGCCGTAGGTCTCGCCGAGGCCGGACAGGCCGTTGTCGGTGATCACCTCGATGATCGTGCGCAGTGCCCAGGGCTCGTGGACGCCGGCGGCGTTCAGCAGCGGCGGGTCTCGAAACGCGACAGGCGTGACACGGATCTCCTGGATGATCATATAACCGCCGTCCATATATGTGAACGAAAGACAGGTTTGTGGACAGGTGTCGCAACTGTAAGAATCGCCCTGTGAGGGTGTCAAGCGATAGGTTGTGAAGTGTGATATTGCACTGGGAGGCCAAGCGATGATCTACGGACATGACCCGAGGACCGGCGAGACCGTGGGCGAAGCGCTGCCCGAGACCGACAGCGCAGGCGTCAACACGATCGTCTCCGCAGCCGCAGCCGCAGCCGTCGGAGCCAGCCGGGTAAACGGAGCCGCCGGGGTTGGCGGGGCGAGCGGAGCCATCGGGATCGGCGGGTCTGGTGGGGTAAGCGGAGCCGCTGGTGGGGCCAGTGGGGTTGCTGCCAGTGCTGGTGAGGTCGCTGGAGGCGCCGGGGCTCCTGGAGTCCCCAGCAGAGGAGGCGCCGAGGGCGGAGACGGCGGGGCGAGTGGAGCCGCCGGGGTCGGCGGGGCGAGCAGGGCCGCTGGTGGGGCCGGTGGGGCCGGTGGGGCGAGTGGAGCCGCCGGGATCGGCGGGTCCGGCGGGGCAAGCGGGGCCGCTGGTGGGGCCAGTGGGGCAGGTGGAATCGGTGGGGGCGGCGGGGTAGTCGCCAGTGCTGGTGCCGGTCCCGGGGTTAGCGCCAGTGTCGGCTTTGGGGCGGGTGCCGGGGTTGCTGGTGCGAGGGCGGTCGGGTGGCGGGATGTCTCGGTGCGGGAGCGGGCTCGGGTGCTTGAGGCTGTGGCTGATGCGTTGATCGCGCGGGCGGACGATCTCTGGGTGGTGGCTGAGCGGGAGACTGCGCTGGGTGAGGTGCGGCTGCGGGGGGAGATTGCCCGGAGTGCCGGGCAGTTCCGGCTGTTCGCGCAGGTGATCAGGGATGGTGGTCATGTCGAGGCGATTATCGACCATGCCGATCCGTCGTTGACGCCGCCCCGGCCGGATGTGCGGAGGATGAAGCGGCCGCTGCCCGGCGTGGTGGCGGTGTTCGCGGCCAGCAACTTCCCGTTCGCGTTCTCGGTGGCGGGAGGGGATACCGCTTCGGCGCTGGCGGCTGGGTGTTCGGTGGTGGTCAAGGCGCATCCTGGGCATCCGCAGACCTCGGAGTTGGTGGCCGAGGTGGTGCGGTCGGCGCTGCCTTCGCCGGATCTGCTCGGGCTGGTGCATGGGGTGCAGGCTGGGGCGGAGCTCGTACGGCATCCGGCTGTGGTGGCGGTGGGATTCACCGGGTCGGTGGCGGGGGGTAAGGCCATTCAGGCGCTGATTGACCAGCGGGAGACGCCTGTTCCGTTCTTCGGGGAGCTGGGCAGTGTCAATCCGGTGGTGGTGCTGCCTTCGGCTCGGGCGGAGGAGGTGGCCGGCGGGTTCGCGGGGTCGCTGACGTTGGGGGTGGGGCAGTTCTGTACGAATCCGGGGCTTTTGTTTGTGCCGGAGGATGCCGGGCTGCTTGATCGGCTGGCGGCGGCGGTCAGGGAGACCACGGGCGGGCCGATGCTGGCCGAGCGGATCAGGGACGGGTATCTGGGCGGGCTGGAGCGGTTGTCCGGGCTGCGCGTGCTGGCCGAGGGGAAGGCGGGCGAGGGGGCCTGGGGGGTTACGCCCACGGTCTTTGTCGCCGATATCGGGGAGTTCGCCGGCAAGTTGCCTCGGGTTGCCGAGGAGTGCTTCGGGCCTGCGTCGATTGTGGTGACGTATCGGGAAGTGTCGGAGCTGCCGGCCGTACTCGAGCAGTTGGAAGGGTCGTTGACGGCTACCGTGCACGGCACCGTGCCCGAGGAGGCGGCTCCCGTCGCTGAGGTGCTTGGGCGCAAGGCCGGGCGGCTGATCTGGAACGGCTGGCCGACCGGGGTCGCCGTCTGCTGGGCCATGCATCATGGTGGGCCTTGGCCTGCCTCTACCAGTGCTGCCCATACCTCTGTCGGCGCCACGGCCATCGATCGGTGGCTGGCACCGACTGCCTATCAGGACTGGCCGGCTGAGCTGCTGCCGCCGGAGTTGCGGGATGGCAATCCGCTGGGTGTACCTCAGCGGGTGGACGGGCGGCTTCAGGCCTGACCGGGCTTGCGTGGCGGGGTTGGAGGGCCGGCTGCGCGTCTGTGGTCGGCGAGGTTGAAGGGCCAGCTGTGCTTCGGTGGTCGGCGGGGGTGAAAGGCTGCTGGCTGCGCGTCTGTGGTCGGCGAGGTTGAAGGGCTGGCTGTGCGTCTGTGGTCGGCGGGGGTGGAGGGCTGGCTGTGCGTCTGTGGCTGGGCGCGGTGGTGTGAAGGAGCGGCTCCGCGTCTGCTCTTGGGGAGGCGGAGCCGGTTGTTGGGATCTGGGGATCTGCATCTGGTCGTGGGTGGTTAGGGCTGGTGGGGGTGGCCTATGGCTTGGAGGGCTTCTTCTACTCGGTCCCGGTGGGTACGGAAGCTGACGATCGACAGGCGTAGGAAGAAGCGTCCGCCTACCAGCGTGCTTGACAGGAACACGCGTCCACCCGCGTTCACCCGCCGCAACAACTCCTGGCTCGCCCGGTCGTCGTCGCCCGGGACGCGGAACGCGACCGTGCTCAGCCGTGGCTCCCATGGCACCTCGAAGCCCGCTGCGACCAGTTCCTCGTACGCGTACCTCGCCAGGTCCAGCTTCTCGTCGAGGGCCGCGCGGAAGGCGGCCAGGCCGTGGAGTTTGATCGGGAGCCACAGGGCGAGGCCGCGGAAGCGGCGGGTCAGTTCGGGGGAGTACTCGGTGAAGTTCGGGATGTCCTCCTCGGCGCTGAGGTCCTGGAGGTAGTCGGCGCCCACGTGGTGGGCGGCGCGCAGGCGGGCGCCGTCGCGGACCAGCAGGGCGCCGGTGCCGTAGGGAAGGAACATGGCCTTGTGCGGGTCGAGCGTGATCGAGTCGGCGGTCTCGATGCCGCGGAAGGCCGTCCGGCCGCGTTCGGTGAGCTGGAAGGGGCCGCCGTAGGCGCCGTCCACGTGGAACCACAGGCCGTGCCGGCGCGCGGTCGCGCCGAGCGCGTCGAGGGGGTCCACCGCGCCGGTGTTGGTGGTGCCGGCGTTGCCGATCACCAGGAACGGCCGGCGGCCCGCGCGACGGTCCTCGTCGATCAGGGCGTCGAGGGCTTGCGGGTCCATGGTGAGGGTGTTCAGGGTGGGTACGGCCCGCACGTTCGCACGCGGAAACCCGGCGAGCATCGCCGACTTGGCGCACGAGGCATGGGTCTGCCCGGTGACGTAGATGATGCCGTCGAGGAAGTTCTCCGGAAGGAGCGCGGTGCGCGCGGTGACGATGGCGGAGAAGTTGGCGAGCGAACCGCCCGAGGTCAGGACGCCGCGCGCGGAGGCCGGGTAGCCGAACAGGTCGCACAGCCAGCGCAGTACCGTCGCCTCGATCTGGGAGAAGCCGGGCGCGAGATTCCAGACGGTCACGTATTTGTTGGCGGCGGCGGCCACGAAGTCGGCGAGGACGGAGGCGTAGAGGCCGCCGCCGGGAATGTAGGCGAGGTAGCCGGGTCCGGCCGTGGTGACGCCGGTGGTGGCGCCTCTGGCCACCACGTCGAGCAGTTTGGCGAACGGCTGGCCTTCCTCGGGCGCGGGTTCGCGCAGTTCGGCGGCGAGTTCGGCGGCGCCGTCGAAGTCGCTGGCCGGCCGGTCGGCGAGGCCGTTCACATAACTCTGGACGAACTCCAGGGCGGCCATTCCCATCGCGCGCGCGTCCTCGGGAGTAGGTTCAAGGGGGTACGGCATGCGGGCACTCCTTTCTGGCAGGTCTTGCCATACGCCAGTGTTGTTCAGATTTGAACATTGACATAGGGCCACGTTATGGAGATCTGAAGGGTTCTCCAGTCATGTCCACAATGCGAACTTGGGGCCAACTCTGACAAGGAGAAGGACCCCCCATGGAAGAAGAGGGAAACACCCCCGCAATCTCCCGCAAAACCCTTCTGAAAGCAGCTCTCATCGCCACACCGGTGCCGCTGCTCGCGGCGGGGGCGCCCGCATTGGCCCGCACCGTTTGGGCCGAGGGCGGGCCGCTCACCCCCACGCCCTTCTGCGACGACGGCGACGACCCGACGCCGGCGCAGACGGAAGGCCCCTACTTCAAGCCCAACTCGCCCCGGCGGAGCACGATCCCCGGATCCGGCACCGGGCTGACCGTCAGCGGATACGTCTTCGGGCTGGCCTGCCAGCCTCTCGCCAACGTCCTGCTGGACTTCTGGCAGTGCGACACCAACGGCAACTACGACAACGTCGGGTTCAACTACCGCGGCCACCAGTTCACGGACGCGAACGGGGCCTTCAAGCTGACCACGATCGTGCCCGGCCTCTATCCGGGGCGTACCCGGCACATCCACGTCAAGGCGCAGGCGCCGAACCGGCCCGTGCTCACGACCCAGCTGTACTTCCCCGGCGAGCCGCGTAACAACACCGACACCATCTTCAACCCGGCTCTGCTGATGACCGTCCGGACGGTCGGCGGGCGCCGGGAGGCGACGTTCGACTTCGTGCTCCGTGTGCCGGGGACCCCGCCCACGAGCCCGCCCCCCACGACCCCGCCTCCCAGCACCCCGCCGCCCACCGGCACCTGGGCTCCGGGTGTCGGGTACACAGCCGGTGCGGGGGTGACGTACGGGGGCTCCAGCTACCGGTGCCTGCAGGCCCACACCTCGCAGGCCGGCTGGGAGCCGCCCAACGTGCCGGCGCTCTGGCAGCGCGTGTGAACCCTCCGCCGCCGGGCCCGCCGCGCCCGGCGGCGGCCGCCCATCCCTCAGGCTCCGCGCGCTCGCGGTGGCCAGG